>CAZNVB010000057.1:0-12283 GCA_964576265.1 uncultured Eubacteriales bacterium
AAATCACGCTGACCTCAAGCGGCCCCGCCTTTTCGCAGGCCTGGGCCACCGAATCATAAACCGGGACGCCGTAGACTTCCTGCCCGCCTCGGCCGGGCGTGACTCCGGCGACGAGGTTAGTCCCGTAGTCTTTCATCAGCCGGGCCCGGACCATGCCTTCCCGGCCGGTGATCCCCTGAACGATCACCCGGGTCTGGCTGTCGACGAGGATGGCCATCGCTTCTTCCCGACGCTTCTTATTCCCTAGAATTCCTATCGATTGTATAAATTTTATATATTCTTTCCCTCATGGCCGCGCCTTCTTCGCTCCGGCCCGCGGATTCAAGAGACGGTCCCGATATAGCTTAAGCCCGGGGATGGGCAGGCCGATGGAAATGGCGGCCTGCTCGTGGAAGCGGCAGAAGATCTCGCAGGCCAGGCACTCGGTGCATCTTCCCTTCCGCGCATCCTCCGCCGGCACGGCGAGCATCGGCTTGCCGTCGACAAGTTTCAGGATACGGGGTGCGCAGGCTTCGACGCATCCCCTGGACCGGCAGGCCGAGCATTTCCGGTGATCGAAGCTGATCCGGCCGGTTAAGGTCTCAAAGACATAGGCGCCTTCCGGAATGTCGGGTTCTTCCATCGGCCGGACTTCATGACGGCGGTCCGCTTCGCGCAAGATCAGCTCTTCCAGCCGGCGGGCGCAGAATTCCGGCGAATCGTCGCGGCCGTAGCCCTCCACGGCGACGGGAAGGCCGCGGAGGTACGTCCCGAGAATCTCGATCGCCTTCTCCTCGAAATTTCCGCCCAGCCGGATGACGGCCGGGATATCGAGCTTCTCCTCGATAAACGCCTTGACCAGTCCCCGGGCCGAATGATACTGCTCCTGGCTGGCCAGGCCCGAGCCAGAAGCAAAATATCCCCTGATGCCCGGTTGCGAGAGGATGATTTTCGCGGCTCGGTAGACTTTGCTCGCCGGCGGATTGCCGCTGGTGTCGCAATAGTTGGCCAGCTTGAACCCCCGATCGAGGACGGCATCCATCGACATCATCGAACCGCCGCCGCCGGCGCCGTGAAACCCGATCGCCTTTTCCCCGCTGCCGACCTCCTCGATCATCTGAAAAAAATAAAACGTCCCTCGATGATCTTTCTCTTCGACCCGGTAGGCGATTTTCTCCAGCTCCGTGGCCGGGCGGTCGAACTCGCGGGCGATTTCGATTCCCAGATCGGGATGGCGATAGACGGCGTAATCGTCGATGACGAGATGGCAATCGGCCGCATAAACCTGATCATCGACCGTCACGACCAGGGGGTTGATCTCGGCCGAGCGGGCGTCGTTCCGCCGAGCGACGTCATAGAGCCTCGCCAGAACGTCGGCCAGCCGGACGAGGAGATTGCCGGAAAAGCCTGCCCGGATAAGAAGGTTGCGCGCCTCGCACTCGGGGAATCCTTTGAGGACATCGACGGCTCGGCGAACGATCTTCTCCGGAAATCGACGAGCGATTTCCTCGATTCCTGTTCCGCCGACCGAGCTGAAAACGACAAGCGGGCTCTTGAGCGCGTCGTCGATCACGATCCCGGCGAAATACTCGGCCTTGATGTCGAGCTTCTCCTCCACAAGGATCCTTTCGACCCGAAAATTCTTGACCTTCATTCCGAGCAACCGGCGGGCCGTCCTCTCGGCTTCGTCCGCGTCGGCGGCGGACTGAATTCCTCCCCATCCGGCGCGACCGGTCAGCCAAACTTGAATTTTCAAGACGACCGGCTTGCCGATCTTCTCGGCGATCCGGCGGGCCTGCCTCGGAGTCGACGCCACATCGCCCTCTGGAACCGGAATTCCCCCCTGTCTGAGAAGGGCCTTGCTTTGAAATTCATAAAGTCGGGCCATCGCCTGGTCTTGAGGAGATAATTATTGACGGAAAACGGATCAAAGTCAACGCCCGGGGCTTATCACGGTGGAGGAGAAAGCGTCGGGGCTACTCGATCCAGATCTCGATCAGCCGGGCCGGCGTTTCCTTGCTCCAGAACTTGATGATTTTCCCCTTCATCGTCGTGAGCTCGACGACGATTTTATCGAGATCGTATCCCTCTTGTCTTAGGGCAGCCTTGTCCTTTTCCGGGATGGCACTCAAAGCAAGATCGGCCAGAGCCCAGGGAATGCTGAGGTCAAACGCCGGATCGTCCATTCCCCGGACGGAGACCCGAATCCTGAGCATCTTGGCACGCCTCGGCGTCCCTTTGTCCTCGACTTCCCTCAGGGCTTCGGGAGAAATCCGGAGCAGCGCGATTCTCGCCCGGTCCTGGAAATCCTGATCCGCTTCCTGTTCGATGATTTGCTTCAGGATTGGGATCGCCCGGGAAGCCGTTTTCTTGTCTTTGATCAGGCTCAATTTCAGAGCCGCGTAGTAGCGGACTTTCAAGCTCGGGCTGTAGAGCCTGGACATGATCTTCTCCAGAGACCCGGTATTCCCTTTTTCGGCGTAAAGATCGTAAGCCAGGTCGATGATCGATGTCTCGGCCTCTTCAACCAGGCTCTCGTTCTTCCCCGGAGTGAAAAGGTAGTCCTCGTAGGCTTTGATGGCGCGCTCCTGCTCGCCCTTTTGCCTGCTCAGACACTTGGCTCGGTAGAAAAGAGCCTGCGGCAGGAGTCGGCTCCGGGGAAATTGCTCCAGAAGCTCTTCAAGTTTGACCTGGGCTTCCTCCCATTTTTCATCGAACAGGAGGAGTTTGGCCTCCTGGAAGAGGGTCTCTTCGGTCCGGGTCTGAGCGTCTGCCGCGAGGCCGATGAGACCGGAGAAGACAATGGCGAAGAAAATGATTTTTTTCATTTCAGGTCTCGCTTTCCTGGAGCTCTTTTCTTAAGAGCTTGATTTTCAAGAGCAGGCTTTTCTGCTCGATGAAATTCTGGATTTCCTGCCGCCTGTCATCCGTCAGGCCGTCGCTGAGCTCAAAAAGCTCGTAGAAGAGGAGTTCGATCTGGTCGCAGATGTCCTTGGCTTTGGCCATCCGGATCCCCTCGAGCTGCGGGTTGAGGAACTTCTTCCGGGAAAGGAGTTCTCGCGCCTGCCGGGCCGCGGCCTCGCTCAGGCGCGACTCTCCCGCCTCTCTGGCCGGCTGGGCCAGCTCGATCAGCAGATCCTGGCTCTTTTCAAGATAGGCCAGGGCTTCGCGCCGGGCGATCTCGAAATCGGCCCGGTCGAGAAACTCTGCCGAGGCGAAGAATTCCCCGGCTTTCGCTGTGGTCTTCGGGCTCTCCCGGAAGAGAAAAAGGGTGGCCAGAGCGCCGAGCGCCATACCCAGAAGGCCTCCGGCCAGGGCCGGCTTCCACTGCCGGAGGAAAAACGATCGACCCATCCCGCGCCGGGATAACCCCGGCAGGGGCCGATCTCGCCAGACTTCGCGGACGATCTTTTCCGCCTGAGCTTCCCAGTCCACAGAAGCCAGGATTTGATCGAGTTCGGGGTTCGATGTCTCCGCCCGGCGAAGGATTTCCCGATGAAGATCAAGCTCCCGGCGGCAGAGAGGGCAGGCCTTGAGATGAGTCCGGACTCTTTCCGCCCGACGCTCTTCAAGCTCATCGCTTAAAAAGGCGACCAGGTCGTTTCTGATTTGACGACAGCGGCTCATGTTTCCATCCCCAATTGAGGCCCGAGCAA
The DNA here is from genome assembly GCA_964576265.1 of uncultured Eubacteriales bacterium. Taxonomy (GTDB): domain Bacteria; phylum Acidobacteriota; class Aminicenantia; order Aminicenantales; family UBA8522; genus CAZNVB01. The sequence continues at coordinate 3,636 of CAZNVB010000057.1, forward strand.
GCGCCGGAGATTTCTCACCGCCTTAAAATGGAGGGATTTGACCGTCCCCGGCCTGACGGCTAAGACCTCGGCAATCTCCCGGTAATCAAAACCGTTATAATGCTTCATGATAAAAACCATCCGCTGGCGTTCTCCCAGTTTCTCCAGGCTGCGGGAAATCGCCCGGGAAACATCGGAGGACGGAGTCATCCCGGCATCCTCTTTCGAGCGAGCTCTCGCCAGCTCCTCGAGGCTCCCGTCCGTCCTTGCCTCCCGATCTCTGGAATAATGACGACGGTAAAAATCGATGGACAGGTTCTTGGCGATCTGGAGGAGCCAGCCGCAGAAGCTTTTCCCCATCTGGTATTCCCCCAGTTTCTGGTAGAGCCTCAGGAACGTTTCCTGGACGATATCCATTGCGTCATCCCTGTTCCTCAGGAGGGAATAGGCGAGAAGGAAAACCTGCTGCTGATGGAGGGAAACGATCGTCTTGAAGGCCTCGCGGTCGCCCCGGCCGGCAAGGCGAATCAAATCCTCGAGATCGCCGTTCTCTCCTCTTCCCGGGCTGTTCATGCTCGGTCGAGCGCCTCGTTGTTCATTTCATTGTAGACTACGAAGCGTTGAAGAGAAAGGTTTACCCGGCTCAGAAAGAGGCGCCCAGGGCTTGGATCCAGAGCGGGTGTCAGGCGGCCGACAGCTCGTTCCCGGCTTCTCGACCAGGTTCAAGACAGGCCGGACTCCGACGCTTTGAGGATCAGGGGAATCCGAAAGGAAAAATCCAGAAAGATTTATCTAAAACTTACCGAAATCTCGTCTCTCTTTTCGATCCGGACCGCGTCTTTCCGCCCGGGGTCTGGCGTCGTTGACGATGATCCGCCGGCCGTCAAACTCGGTTCCGTTCAGCTTGCCCTTGGCTTCGTCGGCGCCTTCGGAAGTCGCCATCTCGACAAACCCGAAGCCGCGTCCTTGAAGGATGTTGACCGAAGTCACTTCGCCGTACTGAGAAAAAAGCTCTTTGAGCTTTTCCTCTGTGGTCCTGTAGTTCAGGTTGCCCACATACAATTTTGAAACAGGCATAAAAAAAACCTCCTTGCGCATCCGTCCCGTTCCGTCCAGGCGGCCAGCGGACGGACGGCTGGCAAAAGTCGTTTTATTCTGGCACACCAAAAAAAAGAAATCAAGGCCTCGCATCGAGCCATCGCTTCTGATCCTTCTGCGGTCCAGAATATCGTTCCGTTTACGACCGCCCCAGCCGTTGACCGGTGATGATTTCCGGCCGTCGTGATATAATCAACACCGAGATTCGATTGATTCGTTCGACAATGGTGGTGAAAAGGATGAAGAAAGGAAAGTATGTTCTGGTCATCGTCTTGATATTCCTGTTCTTGATCACGGCGACCGTGGCGTCGTTTTTTTTCTCCTTTTTCAGCCGGCCTATAGAAATCAAGGCGGACTCCTATCTCGAAATCGACCTCGCCGGCCCGGTGGAGGATTTTTTCTCACCCGATTTCTTCACCGAGTTTCTCCTCGGCCAGCGGGTGCTGTCGATTCATGACCTGAGAGAGAACATCCGCAAGGCCAAAGTCGACCGGCGCATCCGCTGTCTTCTCCTGCGGCTCGGCTATCTGGAATGCGACTGGGCGAAAGTGAGCGACATTCGGGAGGCCGTTCTTGATTTCCGGACGTCGGGAAAACCGGTTTACGCTTATATTGAAGAAGCGCCTGAATTCGATAAAGAATATTACCTCGCCTGCGCCTGCGACCGGATCCTCCTCCATCCCCTCGGCTGGCTCGGTCTGAACGGCCTCGGCGGCTGGGTTCCCTTTCTCAAGAACAGCCTTGATAAGCTGGGCGCGGCGGCCGAGGTCGAGCACGTGGAAGAGTTCAAGACCGCCTACAACATGTTTACGGAAAAAGGATTCACGACTGCCCACCGGGTGATGATGGATGCCATTTACGACGACATTTTCTCGGAATACGTCTCGACGGTGGCTGCGGCCAGGAAAAAGACCGAAGCCGAGATCCGGGCCCTCATCGACACCGGACTTTTTCAAGGGGAGAACGCCGTCGCCGCCGGACTCGTTGATGAGCTCCTTTACGAGGATGAACTCGGCCAGCTGCTCAAAGTCGGAGGAAAGAAATTGGGGCGTGTTCGTCTGGCGGATTATTCAAGATTCAGCCCATCGAACCTGGGACTGGAAAGGGGCCGGCGCGTTGCTTTGATCTATGCGCAGGGCCCGATTGTGGTCGGAGAAGGCGGCTACCGGGTGATCGGAAGTCGGACCCTCTCAAGCTGGCTCCGGAAAGCCCGGGAGGACCGGTCGATCGAGGCGATCGTTCTCCGGGTGGACAGCCCGGGCGGATCGGCGGTGGCTTCCGACGTCATCTGGCGGGAAGTCACGCTGGCGAAAAAAGAAAAACCGCTCGTTGTTTCCATGTCTGATCTTGCCGGGTCGGGAGGATACTGGATCTCCATGGCCGCCCACAAAATTGTCGCTCATCCCCAAACGCTGACCGGATCGATCGGCGTCCTGGCAGGAAAATTCAACCTGACAGGGTTGTATGAAAAATTGGGCATCACCTCGGAAAGAATGACCCGAGGAGAGAAAGCCGACCTATTCACCACTTTTCGCCCCTGGACGGAGGAAGAAAGGCGCTTTCTCAAAGAGCAGATCCTCTGGACTTATGATCGCTTTCTCAGCCGAGCCGCCGAGGGAAGGAATCTGTCCAAAGACGCCGTCAACGAGGTGGGCCGCGGCCGGGTCTGGGCGGGCCGGAGGGCAAAAGATCTCCATCTGGTGGACGAGCTCGGCGGCTTGAGCAAAGCTCTGGAGCTCGCAAAAAGCCTGGCCGGGATTCCGAGCGAAGAGGATGTGCGGTTGGTCGTCTGGCCGAAGAAAACATCGATATTCGGCCTGATCATGGGAAGGGGGGAAGCAAGGACCGGGTGGCCGTTGAATCCCGGGCTAATCAAGATCGTTCGAATTCTCCAGACGATGGAGAGAGAAAATCCCTGGGCGCTGATGCCGATCTGGCTGCCCGTTCAATAAGCATAGGTAAACGGACAGATGGTTTTAAACTCACAATAGCCGCAGTGATGCCAGTCGGGCCGGGCGGAGAAATTTCCGCTGCGGATTCCTTCTTCCGCCTCCTTGATTTTTTCCCAGGCCCGGGCCATTTCTTTCTCCCCTTTGATCGCCCGTCCGATGATATCCGATTCCAAGAAGTAAAGCCATGTCTCGCTGAGCGGGCCGGACTGAGTTCGAGCGAAAGAGAGCGCATAAATGTCCATCTGCAGGCTGTCGGCCGCTCTTTTATCCGCTTCCGCCTGGCTTTTCACTTCGGCGGCCTTGTAGTCAATGATCACGGCGCCGTCGTCCGCCTGATCAATTCGATCCCATCGGCCGATAAAGAGAATGTTTTCCTGTCGCCATTTGAAGCTCTTTTCCAAATCGAGAATCGGACGCCTTGATTCTGCCTCGCGCCTGAAGAACAGCCGAAGAGCTCTGCGGCCCGCCGCCTTGCGCAGCTCCTCGTGCTCGCGGCTGAGATATCCTTCGCTGATCCAAGCCTTTTCATATTCTTTGAGAAGTCCCGCCTCGGTCATTTTCTCTCCGGCCATTTTTTTTCGCAGGAAGGAATGGATGGTCTGGTGCAACACCCGGCCGAAAACCACTGCATGATGCGGCGGAACCGGAATCCGCAGCTGGTGCCGAAACTTATACTTCAGCGGACAAACGAGGTAGTCTTCCACCTGAAAGAAGCTTAGCGCGAGTCTGTCCTTGGATTTCAGCCGCGGCCGGATGCGGTCTTTCTCCTCCGCGCGGCTGAACCGCTCGAGCTCTTCGAGCGCCGAGCGGCGCAGAATCTCATCGGGAAGTCGGGAAATGTCCAGAGCTTCGAGGACAAAAGGGCTGACTTTTTTGAGGCGTTTCAAGCCGTAGTCTCTCGCCCAGGTCAGATAAAGCCATCTTTTTGCCCGGGTCATGCCGACATAGAAAAGCCTCCTTTCCTCCTCGAGAGAAACAAAATCCGCCTGCTTACCCTCTCCGGCCGAATCCTTTCCTGTCACCAGCTCGTGTTTTAAAAGCCCATCGGGAAAAGGAATTTTCTCTCGTCTCTCGCGACCCGGAAACCGATCGGCAATCAGGCTAACCATGAAGACGATCTCAAACTCCAGACCCTTCGCCTTGTGGACGGTGAGGACATTGACGGCCTCCTCTTCGAGCTCGGCTTCGGCCGTGGCCGGGTTGTCTCCGACTTCCTGCAGAAGGTCGAGATGACCGGCAAAAGATTGGATCGAATCGTCTTCCCCGAGGTCACAAAAATTTTTGATTTTCTCAAAAAAAAGCCGGAGATTCTTAATTTTCAGCTCGGCTTCCAGGTTCCCGGCCTCGACGAGCTTTTTGATATAACCTGTCCGTTCGAGGAAAGAATAGACAATCTGACCGGCATCCTGATTCTTGGATCGGTCGACAAAATAAACGAGATCGTCATAAATCCTTTTGACACAAGACGCCGACTCGGCAGCCATGTCCGGCGTGAGCGCTCCAGAAGCGATATCCCTGAAGACACGGTGGAGCGGCAGATTCCTCTGGCGGGCCAGATTCAGCAAAATCGTCAAATCATAGAGATCTAGGCCGTAGATTTCCGACCGGGCGAGGAAAAACAGACTCCGCCCATCCTCAAAATCGGTTAAGGCCTTGATGAAGGAGATGAGCGTTTTGATCTCCTCCTGAGAATAAAGCCCGCGGCTTCCGGAAAAGCGGAAAGGGATTTGATTAATGTTCAGGGCCCGGAGGAAAGGGTCGGCGTCGGCATTTCTCCGGACGAGGATGGCGATGTCGCTCAGCTTGAATCCTTCGGCCAGCCTTTCCCGGATAATCTCGGCGACGCGATCGGCTTCGTGGGAGACCGTATCGAACTGCAGCAGGACGATGCTTTTTCCTGAAGCGTCGGCGCCGGAGACGAGCCGTTTTTCGACCCGCTCCATGATTTCCAGCCGTCTCGGATTGTTATGTTGAATCAGGCGGTAGGCGGAGTCGAGAATCTGCTGAGTCGACCGATAATTCCTCGTCAGAACGACTTTCTTCACCCGAATTTTTGGCTCGAGCCCTTCATAATACCTGCTGAAGCTGAGGATATTGACGAGCGAAGCGCCGCGGAAGCGGAAAATGCTCTGGTCGTCATCCCCGACAACGGTCAGGTTATGATGACCGGCGGCGAGAAGCTTAAGCAGCTCAAATTGGATATCGTTGGTGTCCTGGAACTCATCGACGAGGATGTATTTGTATTTTTCCTGAAACTCCCGCAGGACAGACGGTCTCCTCCGGAAAAGCTCGACCACCAACCGAACCTGATCTTCGAAATCAATCTTTCCTTCCTCGGCCAAAAGGTTCTCATAAGCCGCATAGACCCGGGCCATTTCCAGATGCTTGAGGGCGATTTCCCGGTCGGACTCGTTCGTCGCCTTTCTCTCGAGCCTCCGGGCATAAGCAAGATAAGCCTTCGGTTTGATGTCTTCCTGCTTCAACCTTTTCACCGCCTCCAAGAGTTCCTGAACATGCCGGGTGGGCGCGCTCAGGGGACGATAATACCGAAGCGGTAACCGGAAAAGGTGCTGGCTGAAGAAAATGGCCTGCTCGACCTCGTCGAGAAGGCGGAAGTTCAGCGGATAGCCGAGATCCAGGGCGCAATTTCTCAGAACTCGCTCTCCGAAGGAGTTAAAGGTGCTGATGTCGACAAAAGAATAGCTGTAAGGAATGAGCTGGTCGACCCGTTCTTCCATCTCGTTGGCCGCTTTCTCGGTGAACGTCACAGCCAGGATCTCGTCCGGCCGAGCGATTTTGGCCGCGATCAAGTAGGCAATCCGATGGGTGATGACCTTGGTTTTGCCGGTGCCGGCGCCGGCAATGATCAGCAAAGGGCCCCGGCCGTGCGTTACAGCCTCTCTCTGTGCCGGGTTAAGGCCTTCGAGAAGGTCGCTTGCTCCGGTTCTCAACCGATGAGACATGGTCAGGAATCGCGCCGCAAATCGTTTAGCGTTTTTCGGCTTTCTTATTGACGACGACTTTTTCGTCGGGCTTCATCAGCCAGAGCTTCGCCCGGGCTTCCCTTTCCACCGCCTGAGGGTTATTTTTTAAGTCTTCGATCTCCTGTTCGAGCCGAATTTTCTCCCGCTCCAGGCGCTCGACCTCGAGGCGAAGGACATCATATCTCTTGCGGGCCCGGTAAATCTCGATCAGGCCCTTCTTGCCGAACAGAGAGACGATCGCCAGAACAAGAAAAAAGAAGCCGACCGCGGCCAAGAGAATCTTCCGTTTAAGGGAGACCCCCTGTCTGTCCGAACGGCCCATCAGTCGAGCCTCTTTAACCCAAGATCGAGCAGGCGCTTCATTTCCCGCGTCGTTTCCGCTTCGGCATAGCAGCGAATCAAGGGTTCTGTCCCCGAAGGTCGGAGAAGAAGCCAATCATCATCGTCAAAGTCGAACTTAATGCCGTCGGCCCGTTCGATGGCAACGACTCTTCGCCCGCCAAGTCTATCGGGCGGATCGATGATCAGATCTCTGAGCGCCCGCTCGTTTTTGGGATTCAAAGGAACGCTTCTCTGTCCGCTATATTTTTTGCCGAAAGTGCGATAAAAATCGTTCCGCAGCTCGGTTAGATTTTTCCCCTCGACGGCCATCATTTCCGCGACCAGGAGACCGGCGAAAATCCCATCTTTCTCCGGGAGATGACTTCTGACGGCCAGACAGGCGCTTTCTTCCCCGCCGAAAATGATTTGACGCCGAAGAAAAAGGTCGGCCATGTACTTAAATCCAACCGGAGTCTTGAAAAGCGGCAGCCCGTAGCGCCTGGCGACGCGGTCGATCAGATGGGTCGTCGCCACCGACCGAGCTACGCCGCCTCGCCACCCCTTTACCCGAATGATGTAATCCAGCAATAGCGAAAGGATGATATTTTGGATGACGAAATTTCCGTTTTGATCAAGGATCCCGAAGCGGTCTCCATCGGCGTCGGTCGCGATGCCGAGGTCACACTCTTTCTCCCGGATCAAGGCTCGAAGCTCTCGAAGATTGTCCTCGGTACACGAGGGCGTAATTCCACCGAAATAAGGATCGATGTAACCGTGAATTTCCTCCACCGGGATGCCGTTCTCTTCCAGGATCTCATCCAAATATTCACGGCTGGTACCGTAGAGGAGGTCAACCCCAATTTTGAGGCCGGATTTCTTGATGGCGGCGAAATCAATCTTTTTCTGAATGAACTCGAGATAGTCTTCCTGAAGATCAACTCGGTCAACGAAGTCCGAGCGCGGATAATAGACACTCCTGGGAGGACTCTTGGAGAGAAATCTCACTTCTTCTTCGATCTTATCCGTTTCACCGGGCAAAGCCGGGGCTCCTGTCTCAAGATTCAGCTTGAGCCCGTTGTATTCCGGCGGGTTAAAAGAAGCCGTGAAATTGATCCCGGCTTGGGCCTTTTTTTTGATAATCTGCAAGGCCTCAGCCTGGGCCGGAGCGTCCCGGTCCGTTAAATAGACATAAATCTGGTTGTGGGAAAGGATTTTAGCTGCCTCGTTCGCAAAGCGCTCGGAAAGAAACCGCGTGTCATAGTTAAGGACAACGGCAATTTTCTGATCCGGAAAGCGCCGCTTGAGGTAGTTGGCAATTGCCTGGACGACAATCCGAACATTGGAAAAGGTGAATTCTTCCCCCATCACGGCTCGCCAACCTGAGGTTCCGAACTTGATCATCACAAATCGGAGCTCAAATTAGCACAAGGCCCGAGGAAAAGCAAATCAGCTCAGGAATCCCGTTTTTTCTCAGCCTCACCGGTCATAGGAACAAAACGGACGGGCAGGATTCGGCTGGAGTGCGGCTTCCCTTTGATCTTGGTGATAAGAGTGAGAGTTTGGACGGGGACTTGATTCCCCAGAGGAAGGACAAGCCGCCCCCCTTCTCCAAGCTGCTCGAAGAGATCCGGCGGAAGATGGTTGACAGCGCAGGTGATGATGATGGCATCGAAAGGAGCCATCTCCGGCCAACCTTGGTATCCGTCTCCCGTCCGAACCTGCACATTCTCATAACCGAGCTCAAGAAGAGTCTTTGCTGCCCGATCAGCCAGACTCGGGCGGATCTCTATCGAAAACACCTCTCTGGCCAATCGGCTCAGAACCGCCGCCTGATATCCGGAGCCTGTCCCGATCTCAAGGACTTTTTCCTGGCCTTTGAGGTCGAGCAACTGAGTCATCAGGGCGACAATATAAGGCTGCGAAATCGTCTGCCCCTCCTCGATGGGCAGCGGATAGTCTTCGTAGGCCTGGTTCCTGTAAGCGGGGGGGACAAAGAGATGGCGAGGAATCTCCCCCATGACTTCGAGAACACGCCTGTCGGAGATATCCCGAGAAGCAAGTTGTTCGACCACCATCCGTTTTCGCTTTTGGTCATAATGACGATCCGGTTCCTGAGCCTGGGGAAAGATCGAGAACGAAAAAAAAATCAGGCTCCAGAGGATCTTTCTCGCAAAAACCCTGTTCATTCTGAGGTTCGTCAACATCCGACCTTCTTATTTTCATCAACTCCGGACAGGAAATCAAGCCGGGTCAAAGCCCTTTTTGCCCTTCCTGCTCGAGGAAAAAGCTCTTCCGACGAGCTCATCCGTCCCCC
>CAZNVB010000058.1:0-32253 GCA_964576265.1 uncultured Eubacteriales bacterium
GTTCATGGACGAGGGCCATGGAGCGGATGCGGCGCTGGGATTCGCGGAAGGCTTCGAGGACGACGGGGTCCTGGATGCGGCGGGCCTGAAGGTTGAGCAGCGACGAGATGACCTGCATGTTGTTCTTCACCCGGTGATGAACCTCGCGAAGCAGAACCTCCTTTTCCCGCAGCGAGGCCTGGAGGCGATCCTCGGCTATCTTCCGCTCGGTGATGTCTCGGGCGTACTCGATGACGCCTTTCATCTGCCCGGTCTTCCGGTCGATGAGAGGAAAAGTGTAGAGGTCGAGCCAGCCGGTCGTTTCTCCGCCCGGCCCGACTCTCGGCACCGTCTCGTACGCCGCCCGGGCGGTCTGGAAGGTTATCCGGGTGGGGCAGACGTCGCAGTTCGAATTTCTTAAATGATAGGCCTCGAAACATTTCTTGCCGGCCAGGGGTGCGACATGCGCATACCACTTTTCCAGGGTCGAGTTGACTCGGATGATCCGATAGTCTTCGTCCAGCACGGAGAGTCCGTCCTGGATGCTTTCGAACACGCTCGAGAGGAAGCGCTCCCTCTCCTGAACATCCTCTTCCGTCTTTTTCTTATCGATGACCATGGCGACTTGGTCCGAGACAAACTTAAGGATGTTCTTTTCTTCCTCTCCGTAGCGGACGCCCTCGGTGTAGCTCTGCAGGACGAGGGCGCCGATGGCGCTTCCGCTGACCGTCAGGGGAACGCCGAGCCAGTCGATCGACGGAGCGCCGATCGACTCGACTTCTCCCCGCTTTTCGAGATCGGCAAACACTTCGGGTGAAGCAAGAAGAGGCTTCGCCGTCCTGATGACGTATTCCGTCAGTCCTTTGCCGAGCGGTTTCGGTTTCGGCGGCGGATCGAATTCATCGACGAAATAAGGAAAGCTCAGAAGAGCGAGAGCCGGGTCGTAGAGAGCGATATAGAAATTTTTGGCCGGCATGAGATCGGAGATAACCTGATGAATGGAGCGGAAAAGCTCCATCAGGTTCGACGAGGTGTTGGCCGCCTCCGAAATTTTGAAAATCGATTGGTTGATTTTCGCCCTTCGCGCTCCTTCCGCCGCTTCGACGGCGGTGGCGATAATTTCGCTGACCGACATGGCAAACTGCTGTTCTTCGAGCGACCAGTGCCTCGGTTTGCCCGTGTGTTCATGGCAGATGATGCCGACGACACGTCCCTGCCGGTGGATCGGGACGTCCATCATCGAGGTGATGCCGAGCGGTTTCAAATAGCTCGAACCAAACTCACGCGTCCTGGGGTCGTTCTGGGCATCGTCGGCGGCGATCAGGCAGCTCTCTTCGAGCGCTTGAAAATAGTGCGGGTAGTCGGAGGCTTGAAGAACCAGACCGCCCTCGTGAAGATTCCGATCTTTCCGGTAGGTGTCCCGGCAGACAATCCGCGTATGTCCGGCATCGAAAAACCAGACGCCGACGCGGCTGACCTCAAGAGCCCGGGCTGAGATCTCGGTGATCGCCCGAATCGAGCCGTCGAGGTCGGAAACATTGAGCTTGTGCATCTCGAGAAGGGCCGCCTGCTGACCGATGAGCTGGCTTGTTCTCCGGTGATGGGCCTCTTCTTCCAGCTTTTGCCGGGTGATGTCGAGCAGGCTGCCTTCGTAGAAGGCGACCCGGCCGGCCGCGTCGAAAACGGCGTGGGCGTTGTCCTGGACCCAGATGACATTCCCGTTGGCCTGCCTCAGCCGGAATTCGAAATTGCGCAGGACATGATCCCTGGCCAGGATAGCCGCGGCACGTTTCCGGTCTTCGGGGTGGAAATAAAATTTCGCCGCATTTTTTCCCAGAACCCCTTCTCTGACTTCATAACCCAGGATCTGGACCATCGTCGGGTTCAGGTCGAGGATTCGACCGTTCTTGCTTGTTCGATAAAGACCGACCGGGACGCCTTCGAAAAGAGTCCGGTATTTGTTCTCGCTTTCCCACAACGATTCCTCGGCTTTTTTCCTTTCGCTGATATCGATCATCGTCCCCTGGATGGCGGGTCGGCCTTTGTAGGTGATCCTCGTGCCCAGGACTTCGACGTCACTAACCGACCCGTCCTTTTTGATGATCCGGAAGGTGTAATGGGACGCTTTCTTCCCGTTCTTTTCCCTTTGCCGGACTTCCCGGTCGACAAGCGGCCAGCTCTCGGGATGAACGAGATTCCGGACATGCAGGCCGATCATTTCCTCCGGCCGATCATAGCCGAAGATTTCGGCGAACCGCAGGTTGCAAAACTTCAGGATGTGATCCTGGGTGATATAAATTCCGACCAGGGAATGGTCGACAAGGAGGCGGTACTTGTCTTCCGACTCTTTCAGGGCGTCCTGAGTTCCGCGATCGGCTTTGGGGAGGACGGGCCGGACGGGCGGCTTTCTCATCGGAGCGGACCGCAACTTGGGCGGGTTGGGGAGAGAGGGGGCTTTTTCGGTCGAATGAGAGTTTGCTTTTTTCTTTTTATTCATCGGTCGGCTTCAAACTCGGCTTGGCAAAACCTTCGCCGCCCATCTTAGGCCAGGGATTTCCCCTCATCAATAACCCATGAGGATGAATCCCGGGGGGATTTTTTCGCCTTTCCTCTCACCTCAAACGGTGAAAAAGCCACGAAGGGCAAAATTGTCGTACGCTGAGAGCTGCTGAAAATCCGTAAAAAAAACCAGCCCAAATATCCTTTCCCGGCTGATGTTATCGGCTTTGTTCTTCTTCCCTGAGCCGAAAGATTCTTGTGATTCTTCTTTTTGTCGGCCGGCAACTTTTTTCCTTTCCTTTTCATCTTTTCCTGATGAGAAGAAAATGAGTCGAAACGAACAGCTCGCGCTGCTTGCCATCCCCCGGGGATTGGGAGATAATGGCCGGCGGATCTTCGGTCCGCCTTCCCCCCGGGTGATCCCGCCGATGCGCCAGGACGACAGAGCAACGGAACAAAATCCGGATTTGAAGGATTCGACCCTCCTTTCGTCTTGGATCCGCCGCGGCCAGCAGGGCGATCTCGCGGCCATGGAGAAGATCTATGAGTCTTATAAAAATTTGATTTTCGGCCTGGCCTTTCGCTTGACTTCCAACCGCGTGGCGGCGGAGGACATCCTTCAGGACACGTTCATCAAAATCTTTACCCATATCCGGGACGTTCGGAATGAAGAGACCTTCCCGGCCTGGATTTATCGAATCGCTCTCAACACCTGTTATTCTTACCTTCGGGCCCGGAAAAACCGCAGTTTTCGGACCGTCCCGCTACAAGAGATTGAAGGACAGAAGGAAGAAGCGGTCGAGGATCGCCATGAAGACCGCCTGGCCGAGTCGATTGACCGGGCGCTCGGCGAGCTGCCGGAGAAGCTGAAAACCGTTTTCTTGCTCCATGATGTCCAAGGATTCAAGCACGGGGAGATCGCCCGCCTGCTCGGCTGCTCGGTGGGGACGTCCAAGTCCCAGCTTTTCAAGGCCCGGCTGAAAATCCGAAAATACCTCAAGGCTCACGAGGCGATTTAGGGAGAACGATCATGAGATGCGCCAAAGCGAGAAAGATGATCAACGATCAAATCGATCAACTGCTCAGTCCGGAGAAGAAAAAGGCCCTGGCCTCGCATCTCGATTCCTGTCCGGAATGCCGGCGGCTCGCCGGCGACCTCGCGGCCATCGTCGAGAAAGCCAAAGGGCTTTCCACGGTCGAACCCTCGCCGGAGACATGGGCGAGAATCGTTCAGGGCCTAAGGCGGGCCGGCGGGGAAAAACCATCTCTGGTTAGTAAGGGAGAAGCCCGGTCTAAAATTTTCCGGCCGGCATTAGGCCTGAGACACGCTCTGGCGGCAGCGGTGGCTCTGGTCGTCATCGGCGGCGGGGTTGTCGCCGGTCTGAAGTGGCGGAAAGGTCCTGGCGCCGAAAAAGACTCGCTCGCATTCACCCTGGCCAAGCTCGACGAGGCACAGAAATACTATGAGAAAGCGGCGGCGTCTTTGAGCCAGGCCGTCGAATCCCAGCGGGGCCGGATGGATCCCCGCCTTTTCGAGGCGTTCGAGCAGAATCTTCAGGCGATCAACGCCACGATTCTGGTCTGCGAGCAGATCGTCCGCAGCCAGCCGGAGAATTTGACGGCACGGAACTATCTCCTTGCCGCCTACCAAAATAAAGTGAATCTTCTCGACGACATGATCGGTCGGGAGATGCCTGGTCCCGGGAGCCCGGCCGACGTCGATCTTTAAAATCAAAGGATTGATAAGAGGAGGAAGACCATGAATCAGCGTCAACGGAAAAAGGCGGCGTCGGCCGCGGCCCTGCTTCTGCTGGCCTTCGGGTTCGCGGCGGCAAAAGAAAAGTACGAGGAAAAGTTCGAAAAGACCTTGCCTCTGGCAAAGGAGGGCAAAGTCCAGATCAGCAACGTCTCCGGTGAAATCAGGATCGCGACCTGGAGCGAAAACCGGGTCAAGATCGAAGCTGTCAAAATCTCCACCGCGGGCTCGGCGGCCAAAGCGAAGGAGAACGCGGCCGAGGTCGGAATCGACGTCAAAACGGAAGGGGACCTCCTGACGATTGAGACGAAATATCCCCACGGCACACGATCCTGGGGCAGGGATTCGGTTGATGTTTCGGTCCGGTATCAATTGACGATTCCGTCGGGAGCGGCGATTAAGGCCCGAAACGTCAGCGGCGATATCTCTGGCGAGAACATTGGCGGGAGAGCAGACCTGGATACGGTGAGCGGCGATCTTGTGCTCAAAAGGGCGTCAAAGGGCGCGGAATGCGGCACGGTGAGCGGCGACCTCAGGGTCAGCGACCTTAGCGGGGAGGTCTTCTTGAAGTCCGTCTCGGGAGATGTCTACGCCGTGAATATCAAAGGATCGATCGGGGCGGAGGCCGTCAGCGGCGATCTGGAATTGACCGGGGTGGCTGAAGCCGACAGCGTGCGGGCCAAGACTGTCAGCGGAGATATCGTTTTCCGCGGGAGCATCAACAGAGCCGGGCGCTACGACCTGAAATCCCACAGTGGGGATGTCGAGATGGTCATTCCCCCGGATTCTGCGTTCGACCTCGAAGCCGAGACGTTCAGCGGCCGTATCACGACCGATTTTGAGGTTCGCGTTTCTGGGAAAATCTCGCGCAAGGAGCTTTCGGGCGCCGTCAACGGCGGCGGGGCCACCGTCAGGTTGTCGTCCTTCAGCGGCGATATCAAGCTGAGAAAGCAGTAATCCCGATCTCCCGGGACTCAGGGCGGTCGCGGAGGAAACGGCCCCTTTTCAGAAGAGAAAGAGGGCCATTTTTTTCCTTTGTAGGGAGCAAGGAGATCCCTTCCTTTCCCCGTCTCCTGACGAGAGCCTTCCTTCTTCTCAGCGCTTCTCAGCGATCCCTGGCCTTCCCTCGCAGGGTTCGCGCAATGCGGCCGCCCAGCGGACGCCAACCCCTGGTTCTGACCCGCAATTCTCATCAGGAAGAGCGCTTGATATTTTACGCCGGACGGTTGCGAAAAATCGGGAGAAGCCTCTATAATGGAGAGCTTTGAACCGGATGTGAAACCGCTCGGATTCATCCATCTCATCAACTTCAGCCGCAAGGTGGCGATCACAGGGGTCTTTTTCCTCATCCCCCTTCACTTTCTGAAAATGGGGTTCAACGGCTGGCAGATCGGAGCGACGAGCGCGCTTTATGCGTTTGCGCCCCTCCTTTTTTCTTTCCCCACGGGCTGGGCCAACGACCGGTTCTCGATCAAGGAGATCATCCACGGAGCGCTGGCCCTGCAGAGTCTGGGGCTTCTTCTCCTGGGCCGGGTCCATCAGTTTGTCCCTGCGGCGCTCACCTTCCTCCTTCTCGGCATCACCAACAACGCCCTGGACGTTTCCATAAACAACCTGTATTACAAGGATCCGAGCGAACCGAACCCCAACAAAAAATACAGCCGCCTGGTCTTCTGGTCGTCCCTGGGCTCGGCGTGCGGACCGCTCCTCGCGGGATGGGTCGTCTCCTCCTCCGGTTTCCCCGCGATGTTCGCCGTTTTCGCGGCTCTCCTCCTTTTGCTCCAGCCCGCCGTCCGGCCGTTGAATCATGTCCGTTTCGGGCTGGTTCCGCTCAGAGTCTACAAGGCCAACCTGTTGCGAAAAAACACGGTCCTTTTTTCCATCATGATTTTCGTCGTCGGGCTCCACTGGGGAGTGGAGGGCACGGTCTACAGCCCTTTTCTGAAGCAGTATTTCAACCTCAGCACCTTCGCTCTTTCGCTGTATATTACCCTATCTCTTCTTGCCTTGGCGTTCTCTTCATTCCTTGTCGGATGGATCAAATTCGATCTCCGCATCAACAAACGGCTTTTTCTCCTTTCTTTGGTCCTTTCGGGCGCCGGGCTGGCTTTAATGGTCAACCCTGTTCTTCCTCTATCTTTTCTCTTCCGCATCGTGCATGAAATCGGCGACGGACTCCTGGGTGCGCTCGTCGTCCTGTTCATCTCGCGGCTTTTTGAACGCGAGAGCATCGGCGGCAGCTCCGCCCTTCTTCTCACGGTCATGACCTTCGGACATATGGTCGGCGCGCTGGCCTTTTCGTCGCTCGGGTTCCATGTCGGACTGAAGTATCCTTTTATCGCCGGCGGTCTGCTGCTTGTGGCAAACGCGCTCTTCGGACAGTACTGCTTCAGGAAGGCGTCGTATTGACCCGGGCTCATCGCCCGGCCGGCCCGTTTGAGTTCAACATTACGCCGGTCCAGCGGAGAGCTCAAACCAAAGGATGGAACGTCGATGGATCTCAAAAGGGTTGATCGGCGGCCCGGGAACGAAAAGGGATGCCGGCGCTCTCCGATTGTCTTTTTGGGAAGGCCGGGGTATAAAGCTGCTGTGTTGCGCGCCGACGATTTCCGGAACATCGACGCCGGCCGAAGCCTGTCCGTCAAACGATTGCGATGATCGCCGAGTCGGGTCAGAATTTCGACATCATTTTGATCAGCGGCGAGCCCTATGTCGATCATCCGCTCTCGGCGGCCGGAGTCATCGCCCGGGTGCTCGACGCCAGGGGATACAGGGTTGGGGTAATCGGCCGGCCGGACTGGAAGAGCGACCGGGACTTCCTCAAGCTCGGCAGACCGCGGCTCTTCTTCGGGATCACTTCCGGCTCGATGGACAGCCTGCTCGTCAATTACACGGCTCTCAAGCGGGAACGGGTCAGAGATCCGAACGTGCCCCGTCACTCGGGGATTCCCGACCGGGCTGTGCTCGTCTATGCGAACGCGATCCGGCGGTTATTTCCCGGCTCGCCGATCGCAATCGGCGGGATTGAATCCTCCCTCCGACGCTTCGCTCACTACGATTACTGGGACAACGCGGTCCGACGCAGCATCCTTCTCGATTCACGGGCGGACATTCTTGTTTACGGACCGGGCGAAAAGCAGGCTATCGAGATCGCCCGCCGTCTTGATCGGGGAGAGGAGCTTCTCGGGATCGCTGGGACATGCGTCGTCCGGCGCGAACTGCCGTCGGGGTTTGAAATCCTGCCCTCGTTCGAGGAGGT
Organism: uncultured Eubacteriales bacterium; assembly: GCA_964576265.1. GTDB lineage: Bacteria > Acidobacteriota > Aminicenantia > Aminicenantales > UBA8522 > CAZNVB01. The sequence goes on from CAZNVB010000058.1 coordinate 7,494, forward strand.
GAGCGCGGACTCCGACGCTTTCTGCGCCGCCCAGCGGCTCTTCTCCAACCGGCGGCGCCTGGCCCAGGCCCATGCCGGCCGATTCGTCCTTCAATTTCCCATGCCGGAGTACACGCCCCAAGACCTCGACTGGATTTACGGCCTACCCTTTTCCCGGCGCGTCCGGCCTGACTTTCCCGAATTCGCCATGGCCCGGTTCTCTGTCGTCACCCACCGCGGCTGCGTCGGCAACTGCTCGTTCTGCTCGCTGGCTCTCCATCAGGGAGACCGGATCGTCTCCCGGAGCGAACGTTCGATCCTCGAAGAGATCCGTCGGCTGACGGAACATCCGGAATTCAAGGGGTACATCGACGACCTGGGAGGGCCGACGGCGAACATGTACGGGATGGACTGTCCCGAGCCCTGCGAAGACAAAGAGTGCCTTCGCTGCCCTCGCCTCGACTGCAGCCATCAGAGGCTCATCCGCCTGATGCGGCGGGCGCGCGCCGTTTCGGGCGTCAAAAGAGTCTTTGTCCGGAGCGGCATCCGTTACGATCTGGCGATGGAGAGCGTCGAGTATCTCCGGGAGCTGTGCGGCCACCACATCAGCGGCCGCCTGAAAATCGCCCCGGAACACGTCTCTGCCCGGGTTTTGCGGCTGATGAACAAGGGTCGGCAGCCGCTCGAGGAATTCCGGCGGCTGTTCAAAACGCTCAGCCGGGGACGGCGGCAGCAATTGAAGTGCTATTTTCTCGTCGCCCATCCGGGGACGACGGAGAAAGAGGCGCGCGAGCTGGCGCGCTATCTCCAGAGACTTCGCAAAGAGGGCGAGGAGGCGGTCGAGGGGGTTCAGATTTTCACTCCCACCCCGATGACGCGCTCGACCTGCATGTATCACACCGGCAGGGATCCGGTGACGGGCGAGTCGGTTGATGTCGCCCGCTCATTCGCCGAGAAAAAAGCCCAGAAAAAGCTGTTGTCATGAAAGACGCTTCCTGATATAAATTTGGACGAATCCGGGAGGAGATTCTCTTTCCCGATCGAGATCGACGGGAAGAAGGTGAATGAGTTCGGTGAATCGGCCATGAGCACCGACGGATCATTTGTCGGAGGGAGATCCTGATATGAAAAGACGGTGGGGCATCATCCTGATTGCGGGGCTCGCCATGGCTCTCTCCTTTTCTGCCTGTCGCCGGAGCGGGCCGGGAGGATCTTCGCTCCGGGCCGGTTTTGCGGCCGTCAAGATCACGCCGCCCCCGGGAACGCCCCTCAGCGGGTTCGGGGACCGGGATTTTGACCCGGCCGGAGCAAGGGGTATCCATGACGATCTCTATGCCCGGGCGCTCTACCTGGGGCAGGGAGATCAAGAAGCTCTTATCATAGGTTTCGACCTTCTTTTTTTCAGCCGCGGGGAATCCGACAGGTTCAAGGCGGCGGTCGGAAACAGGCTTGACCTTTCTCCCAAAGAGATCCTCCTCAATACTTCGCACACCCACACCGGGCCCAAGGTCGGGAATTGGTACTACACGGCACGAGATCCTCTTTATCTCCAGAATCTGGAGGACAAGGTCGTCGCCGTGGCACTTGAGGCCAAGCAATCGGCTCGAAAGGCCACTCTTTGGGCCGGAGAAACGCGCACCGATGTGCCTCTCAGCCGTCGCAAGCCTCTGGCCGACGGGACCATTGCTTTTGCGCCGAATCCTGACGGCGCCGTTGATAATTTCTTGCCCTTCGTTTTTTTCAAGGATCAAGACGGAGAGACTGTCTGCCTGCTTTTCTCCGTCGCCTGTCATCCCTCGACGATTAAAGGAGATGAGCTCGCCAGCTTCATTTCGGCCGATTTCCCCGGAGCGGCGGCGGCGGAAATTGACAAATTCCTGGGCCGACGGGGGGCGCTTTTTCTCCAGGGCGCAGGCGGTGATTCGAAAGCCGCCATCATCGGTCGCGGTTTGGACGAATGGCGTGCCGGGACCTGGGAAGACGTCGCCGCTCTTGGAAGGATGATCGCCTCGGACATCGAGAGGGCAAGCTCGCAGGGGATGAGAAAGGTCGATCCGGATCTGAAAACGGCGCTTGTCGAGATGCGTTTGCCTCTCGCCGAGGCCCCGACAAGAGAGATGCTGGCGGCGATCAGGGAAAATCCGCAATCGCAGGCTGGAGAATCGCCGAGCGAACTTCGGGCGCGCAGAATGTGGGTGGAGGAGCAGATCGCACTTCTCGACCGCGGCTACGGCCTGAGGACGGAAGTGCCGGTTCTCGTCCAGGGAATTCAGCTCGGGCCCGGCCTCAGGATCGTCGGCGTCGAGGGGGAGCTCGTGGCCGAGCTCGGACTCCTCATCCGCGATTTTTACCGGGCCGGTATCACCTTTCCGCTCGGCTACTCGAACGGCGCGCAGATGTATCTTCCGACAAGCCGGATGCTCAAGGAAGGCGGGTATGAGGTCGAGAGTTACTGGGAATATCACCAGCCTGCCCCACTTGCCGAAGGCATTGAACAACGGCTTCTTGAAGCTCTCGAGGCGTTGAAGAGGGCCGGAATTGAATGAGTTAGGGAAGGGTTTCCGGCCTTTTTTTTGAGCGATCCCGAGAGGCCGAGGCCATCGCTCTGATCCCGGAGATTGAACCCGGAGACTTGAATCAAGGGCCGGATGATAGGGGTTCGGCTGGATCCTCGTGAGGAAAGCGAGGGCGGTCTCGGGAAATGATTTTTGCCCGCAGTTCGAACCCGGCGGGGACTGCTCTCTCCTTCCTTGTGTTGACGGCCGGGGCGATTATGCGGTCTATCTCTGCTTGGAAAAAACATTCCCCGCGGACATGAAGATAACGGCTCCAGGCGGGAAGAGAGGCCGGGCTATAGTCTGCGCTTCGAAGGAGCCCTCTCGGTCCATCGTCGCGTTTTAGAATTTTTTCATGGAGCCCGGAGATCTGTTTCCCCCCGAGGTTTCGCCCTTGATGCCGTCCGGGAGGAATCCGGGCTCAGGTTCCTCCTTGGTCAACCCGGGGAGATTTTGATCGGACCTGCGGCGGGAAAGGAGCCCGGACTTTCTTGACATCCTTTCTACTTCTCATTTACAATCGCGGATGTGTCCGGAGAGGAGAGGGCAATTCCATTGGAATTTGAGCCATCGAACGGTCGAGGAGGTCTGACATGCTGAACCGGCGGGATTTTCTCCGTTTTTGCGGCGCCATGGGCGCGGCAGTCTCCATTCTCAAGGCCGACGCCGTCGAGCGGGTCGCGGAGGCCGCTCAATCCGTGGCCGACCGCTCGCCCGAGGAAGTCGCCCGGGACGAATTTTTCTGGCGCGAGGTCCAGCTGGCCTTCAAGCTCGACCGCACCCTGATCAACCTGAACAACGGCTTCACCTGCCCGACGCCGCGGGTGGCGCTCGAGGCGGTCTGGCGCTACATGGACATGATCAACATGCTGCCTGTCCATTACCAGGGGATGATCGCCCGGAACGTCGAGACGATCCGCCTGCGGATGGCGGCGGAGTTCGGCTGCGACCCCGAAGAGATGGCCCTGACCCGGGGCGCGAGCGAAGCTCTCCAGATCGTCCAGAATGGGATCGACCTCAAGCCCGGCGACGAAGTCATTACCACGGAGCAGGATTATCCCCGCATGCTGACGACTTGGGACCAAAGGATGCGGCGCGACGGGATCAAAGTCACGCGCCTTCAGTTCCCGGTGCCGACGACCCAGGACGATCTCTACCAGCGCTTCGAGAAGGCGATCACCCCCCAGACAAAAGTCTTTCACTTCTGCCATATCACGAACCTCACGGCCCAGCTTTTCCCTGTCCAGCGGCTTTCCCGCCTGGCGAGGTCGAAGGGAATCGTCACCATCGTCGACGGGGCCCACGCCCTGGGCCATTTTCCTTTCAAGCTGCGAGACCTCGAGTGCGATGCTTACGGGGTGAGTCTCCATAAGTGGCTCCTGGCGCCGATCGGGAACGGCTGCCTCTACGTCCGGCGGGAGATGATCCCGAGATTCTGGCCGCTCCAGGCGGCGCCGGAGCGGCAGGACGCCGATATCCGGAAGTTCGAGGCCATCGGCACCCATCCCTGGGCGATCCGGGCCGGGCTCGGCGAGGCGCTCGCCTTTCACCAGGCGATCGGGGCGGAACGCAAGGCGGCCAGGCTGCGCTATCTGACCCTCCGATGGGCCAACGCTCTGAAAAAGCATCCCCGCATCCGGATCCTGTCGAGCCTGAAGGAGCCGCCGGAGACCTGGGGCGTGGCCGCGGTGAACATCGAGGGAATCGATGTCAGAGACCTGGCCCGCTTCCTGATGGACAAGTATAGGATTATTGCCGTTCCCCTTGTCGGGGGAGCTCCGCCCAACCCGGTCTTCGATTACCAGGCGCTCCGGGTGTCGCCGAACGTTTACACGACCCTCGAGGAGATCGACACCTTCGTCATGGCCATGGAAGACGCTCTCAAAGGCGGCGTCCCGAGCAATTTGGCCGCGGCGAGAAGAGGTCCGGTCGACGGCGTCGATTGGACAGATATCATCTAAATTCGGCTGTCGAAGGAGGACGGGGATGAAACGCCTGACGATTTTAGTACTGGCCGGGTTCTGTCTTACCCTGTTGGGAGCGGCTCCGGCGGCCTCAGCCCAGGGAGTCTTTAAGATCCCGTTCAAATTCGAAGCGGGAGGAAAGAAGTTCGCCGCGGGCGAGTACCGGGTCGCCTTCCTGGAAGGCGGAAAGATCGTCCTGCGGAAGGAACCCGGAGGCGAAGACGTCGTAATCCCATTCGCGGAGCGGCTGAAGACGTCCGGCCCGGCCGTCGAAGAGCCTCAGCTCGTCTTCGATGTCGTCGGGAACTTCGAGCCCTCCTACACGGAGTATGTTACGGATTACCTGCTCTCCGAGGTCTGGTTTCCGGGCGAGGACGGGTTTCTGATCCATCGGACGAAGGGCGCGCACCAGAACCAGGTCGTCAAAGGTCAGAAAGCGACAAAATAGCGGACCGCGGCTCAACCCTCGAACTTCTCTTGGTTTTCGGGGGAGCGGTTCCCCGTCAAGTTAACGGTTTTGTTCTGGCTGGTTTTAAGACGATTCCCCCTGTTCAAAAAGACGGGCGGATTTCAGGACGGCATTTTCAGGCCTTCCTTGTATTCTGCGAAATCGGGGATGATCCTCTCGTATTCCTCGGACATGAGCGGCGATGAGATCATGAAATCCGCGGAAGCCCGGTTGCAGGCTACGGGAATGTTCCAGACGACGGCAATGCGCAGCAGGGCTTTGACGTCCGTGTCGTGGGGCATCGGCTGGAGAGGATCCCAGAAGAAGATCAGGAAATCGATCTCGCCGTCGGTGATTCTGGCGCCGATCTGCTGGTCGCCTCCGAGCGGTCCGCTCTGGAGACGGCGGATATTCAGGCCGAGCTCGTTCTGTAGAAGGGCTCCCGTCGTTCCCGTCGCGTAGAGAACATGCTTCGCCAGAAGGTCTTTATTGTACCTGGCCCATTCGAGAAGGTCGGATTTCTTGTTGTCGTGAGCGACAAGGGCGATCCGTTTCTTCTCCCCCAGCCCGATTTTTCGGTTTTTCTTCGTCATGGCTTCCTCCGGTCGCAGGGCGAAATTTTATGGGCGGCGTTGTAGCACGGAAGGCGTTTTTCCAGTGTCAAGATCTTGGGGAAGCGTTTTTGGCCTTCGAGTTTTTGTCTCCATGTTTTTTTCATGGGCTGCCTTCTCCCATTGTTGAGATGATGAATCAAGGAGCCGGCGTTTGTCAAACCGAGGACGCGCACTTCGCGATTTTTTCATCAATTCTTAACCAAAAAATCATGTTTCCCTGCTATAATACTCAAAACGAAGAGGAGCTTTGAGATGAGAAAGACGAGAGTTTTGTTTGTCTGCGTCCACAACAGCGCTCGGAGCCAGATGGCCGAGGCTTTTCTCAATCATTTGGCCGGGGATCGGTTTGAAGCGCTGAGCGCGGGGTTTGAACCCGGCGTCCTCAACCCGCTTGCCGTCGAGGTCATGAAGGAAGTCGGAATCGATATTTCGGGGAACCAGACCAAGAGCGTCTGGGAACTCTATCGGCGGGGCGAACTTTTTCGCTATGTCATCACCGTCTGCGACGCCAAAAGCGCCGAGGTCTGCCCCATCTTTCCCGGCGTGGCCCTGACGATGAACTGGAGTTTCGACGACCCGGCATCGTTTACCGGCACTCACGAGGAGAAGCTCGAGAAAACCCGGGCCGTCCGGGACGCCATCAGGGCGAAGGTCGAAGCATTTATCGAGGAAAGGAAAGGCGAGGTGCAGACCGACTCGTCTTCATGACCTGACTCCTTTGCTTCTGGCGGAGAGGGCGTCATCCCGGATTGTGATCTTGTCTTATTGACTGCCGCGCTTTCCTCTTTTATCATGCTTGTCATCAAAGAGTGAACGATGCTTGTTCCGTTCGGGCTGCTGATCGGTTTTTTGGCCTCCGTCCTTCCTGGTCCGATTCATGTCTTTGCCGTTTCCGAGGCCATGAGGCACGGGTTCCGGCAGAGCCTCTCGGTCGGGCTGACGGCGGCGGTTTTCGACATGGTGTACTGTTATATCGCACTGATCGGCACGACCTTGTTCTATTCGTTCATGGAACACTGTTTCGGCTGGCTGCGGTTGATCAGCGTCATCGTCATGGTCGCCGTGGGCTTTTATCTCTTCCGCCAGGCCCGCCGGATGGGGTCGATCACGTTGGCTGATCCGCGGCAGGGGCGGAAAACCAGGAACATCCTCATGACGTTGTTGCTTTATATTTCCAGCCCGACTCTGGCCGCTTTCTGGATCGCGGTAGCCGGCTTCCTTGCGGCCCATGGGGTCGCCGCGGAAGACGGACTCAGGCCCTACGTTTTTTCGATCTGTGTCGGTGCCGGCAGCTTGATCTGGTATCTTGCCGTGGCCAAATATGCACCCAGGCTGCAGACCGGCTTCGGCCTCAAATTGTTTAAGGCTGTTCTGACGGCTTTAGCCGTCCTGATCCTCGGCATGGCCGCTTGGGCATTCGGCAGAATCCTGTTCAGGTTTTAAGAAAAATTGAACTCCGAGCAGATTTCAGGGCGCGGATTCGCTGGATTCCAGAGATTCGCCCGGCCGGCGCCGCAGGCGGAAGATTGCGGAAACGGGACCCGAGAGGACGTTCACGCCGAAAAAGCAGAGCAGAAAAACCTTCGTATAGAAGATCAGCCCGCTGACGATCACGGCCAAGGCGAGAGCCGTTTTGAGGTCGATTTTCTTGCGCAGGTTGAAACTCAAAAAATTCCGGTACCTGATCGTGCTGACCATGCAGAACGAGACGAAGGCGACGGTGAGCGCCAGGCCGGCGACGGGAAGATTCGTCTCCAGGGGTTTCGGCTTAAGGAAGATCAGAGACGCGAGGAACATCGAGGCGGAGGGAACCGTCAATCCGACATAATGCTTTCTGCTTTCCTGGCTTTTCTGGAGCACATTGTACCTGGCCAGCCGCAGGATTCCGGCCGCGAGAAAGACGAAGCTGAACAGCGCCCCTGCCGTCCCGGCGACACGGAGTCCCCAGAAATAGAGGAGAATACACGGCGCCGCCCCGAAGGAGAGGGCGTCGGCGAGAGAATCAAGCTGGGTTCCGAAATCCGACTGCGTCCCCGTCGAGCGGGCCACGATGCCGTCTACGCCGTCCATCGCGGCGGCCATGATGATCCAGAACGCCGCCCAGGCGTACTTCGCATGAAAGCAGGAAATCAGGCTGAGAAACCCGAAAAAGACATTGGTGATGGAAAACAAACTCGGCAAGAGGAAGACTTCGGAATGAAACTTTTTCATATCTTGACCTCCGCGATGACCGTCTCTCCGGCCCGCACTTTCGAGCCCGCGGCGATCGTGACCACCGCCGATGCGGGAAGGCAGATTTCCACTCGCGATCCAAAACACATCAGACCGATCTTCTGGCCTTTCTTCACAGACTCTCCCGGTCCGACGTAGCTCCGAATCCGACGGGCGGCTACTCCGACGATCTGCTTGAGGTCCACATCGACCGTCCCCCCTCTGATCGAGAGCGAATGGGACTCGTTTTTTTGGCCGGCCTGATCCGTGTGAGCGGGGAAAAAGCGTCCCCGTCGGTATTCCTGCTTCGTCACCGTTCCGGACACGGGGGAACGGGTGATGTGAACATCGAGGAGCGAAAGGAAGATGGTGACCCTCGTCACCGGACTCTTGAGCGACGGATAAGAGGAGAGGCTCTCGATCCCCAGGACTCTGCCGTCAGCCGGGCTGAGGACGGCATGCTCTTCTCCGGGGATGATGCGCTCCGGGTCGCGGAAAAAAAAAGCAAGAGCGGCCGCCAATCCGAGGGAGAACAGGGACGCGGCCCACCAACGGGGCCAGGCAAAGAGAAAAGCCGCAGCCAAGCAGGGAAGAACACACCGCCAGCCTTCCTTCGCCATCCTCATCTTAATCCGCCGGATTTCTCGAGGCTTTCAGAACGCCAGTCTCCTTTCCTCGGTTTCCTCAAGAGCGACCGCGAAACATCCTCTTCTTTTATAGCTTTTCATCATAGCATACTTCCCTTTTCCTTCAAATCGAAATTATGACGCACGCCGGGATCCGCAACTATGGCTTTTGACCCGCGGTTTGCCGCGGGCTCAACTCGGATAGGCCCCGAATTCGTAGGCGGCATCGAAGAGGGCGACGATGTTTTCAGGCGGAACGCCTTTCTGGATGTTGTGGACGTTTGCGAAAACGTAGCCCCCGCCGGGCATAAAGGCGGCGAGGTTTTTGCGGACTTCGGCTCTGACAATGTCAGGTTCGGCAAACGGCAGGATGTGCTGAGCGTCGATCCCCCCGCCCCAGAAAACAAGCTCCTTTCCGAACCGGCGTTTGAGCGCCTCCGGCCGCATGTTCTTGAGCCCGATCTGAACGGGATTGAGGATGTCGATCCCGTTGTCGAGGAGGTCGGGGATGTATTCCCAGCAGTCGCCGCAGGTGTGATACCAGATTTTGGCCCGGGTGAGCGATTTGAGATGCCGGACGAGGGCCTTCTGCCGCGGCTTGACGATCTTCCGGTAAATGGCGGGCGAGAACAGCGGGCCGGACTGGCCGGAGAGGTCGTCGCCGATCATCACGACGTCGACGATGTCCCCGACGGCGCGCATGAACCCGGTTTCGAAATCCATCCAGGACTTGAGGATCCGGTCGAGCAGGGCTTCGCAAAAGGGCGGGTTGGTCAGCAGGTCCTCGTACCATCTCTCCAGGCCCCGCAGGTACCAACACATTTCGTAGACGACGCCGGAAATTCCGGTGCAAAGGGCATAGGGCGTCTCGCGGCGCATCCTCAGGGCCTCCTCCCGGACGCCGGTGAAACGCGTCGGGTCGTCGCCGCGGGGGAACGGATAATCGTCGAGGTCCTGAATCGTCGCCCCGGCGAGAGGATGATAGGAAACATCCATGTAGTTCGGCTCGTCGTCCGGCATGGACCAGACCGCGCCGAACTCATCCTTGAAATCATGCCACAGGCGGCCGCCCCGCTCGTGGATTTCGATGCCGCCCTTGAAATTTTCGGGGGCGTGAGCTGAGATATAACGCGTGTCGACATGGAAACGCTCGAGCACGCGCTCGCTCGGCCGGACGATCTGCTGGACCGGGTCGAGAATCGCGATCTCCTCCTCAAACCCGAGTATTCCGATCAATTCACTGTATGCGGCGCGGTGAATTCCCGTCTGAAATCCGCCCAAATCGATCGGGACTCGGTCCGGCAGCTGATGGTGGATGGCCCGATGGACGCGTTCTCTTGAGGTCATTGCGGTCTCCTATTTTCCCCGGCCGGCCAAGAAGTTCCCCGCTCCGATGATTATTGTCGACAGGATGAGGACGACGATCCCCGTGCCGATCAGGAAATAGATGCGCCGCTTGGATCCTTTCCACTCCCGGAAGGCCAGGCCCCAGAGGTTGCTGAACACAATGATAAAGGCCATCAGGATCGACCAGCTCGAGAAATCGTACTTTCCCATCTTGGTCGACCCCATGCCGTAGAACATGAACTGAACATACCAGATCACGCCGCCGAGCGCGGAAAGGAGATAGTTGGCGGCCAGGGGGGAACCCTTGCGGTTGATGTAATCTCGAGCCGATCGGTTCTTGAGAAACAAAAAAACGCACCACAGGAAGTTCGTCGTGAACCCGCCGGCCATGACCACGACAAAAACGGGGCTGTTCTGCCAGAGGGAGGGCGTTCCCGCAGCGACGGCCCGGGCGGCCACCGGCTTGCCGGCGGCGATGCCGAAGGCAAAACAGGCGCTCATCACGCCGCTCAAAAGGGCGATGAGGAATCCCTTGCGGAGATCGAATTCGCGCACCGAAGCCTTCTTTTGCTCCTCGCTGAACTGTCGTTCTTTGGCCATTCCCGCCCGGCCGACAATGGCGATCCCGATGAGACAAACGACAACGCCCCCGAGCGTGACCAGCCCGGATGCGTGCCGGAGCATGTCCGAAAATGTTCTAAAATAAACGGGCGGGATGATCGTCCCGAAAGCCGCCGTGTAGCCGAGAGCGAGCGAATAGCCGAGCGACATCCCGAGATAGCGCATGGTCAGGCCGAAGGTCAGGCCCCCCACTCCCCAGAGCATGCCGAAGAGATAGCTCCAGAGCAGGCTCGATCCGGGAGAACTCCTGAGGACGCCCCAGAGGCCGGGGACACTGAGCACCGCCGCGACCAAAGGCGCGATAATCCAGGCAAACAGCCCGTTGGCCAGCCAGTAGCTTTCCCAGGCCCAGGTGCGGACTTTCTTAAGGGGGATGTAGAAGCTTGCCGCCGCCAACCCGCCGAGCGCGATGAGGAGTGCCCCGAAAAAGGGATTCATCTCCGGATTGTCTTAACACTTTCCCCAGACATGGCGGGGATGCCTTTTTTCGTACTCTCTGGCCGTGTCTGTGGTGATTTTGTGCCAGGGGACGCCCTTCGCTGCGCCGACGATCCCGGCCAGGGCGCAGCGGCACAATGTCGGGTCGACTTTTTTTCTGAGTTCCTCGAAGACTTTGTACGGGTCCCGCTTGAGAAATTCTTTTTTGGATGTGATTCCCATCCGGCGGAGTTTATCGGCCGTTGTTTTCCCGATGTTGGGCAGCGATTCGAGCGAATCGTGGGCCTTGTCCGGCGGGTTCTTTTCGGCCGGCCGCTTTTTCATCTGATGCGCCTTCCTTCCCTAGATGTTCAGGAAAACGGACTCATTCTATGGAACGCCGGGGTCCATGTCAATTTGTCTGCGCTTCGGCTCTATGACGAAAAGTGTGGCCACGATAAGAAGGAAGAGGATCCGATCAGCCGCCGACCGGCGGGAATAGAGATGCCCGAAGGGATGGGGCTGGCGGAGTTTTCAGAAATTGAACGTGTAGGAATATTTCACGATCAGAGCCCGGCTGTCGCTCCACGGCCTCCGAGGAGTGTCTCTCATTCGGTCGGTGTTGAGGACCTCGTTGTAAACGAGGTAGAGGTCATTTCCTTCGGCGGGGTTGTACCTCAGGCGCAGGTTGCCGATGACGAGATCGTCGGCGCCGTTGTACTGGATAAAGGCGAGGGCCGAGATTTTAGTGTTCAGAGTGGCGAGAAGCCTGAGCTGGACGAGATGGGCGGTGAAGCCCTGGCCGCGCTCGGAGAACTCGACCCGGTTGATTTCATAATGGCCGCTCAGGGTGAGATCATGGAGGGGACTCCAAGAAGGCCGGATCCCGAGCGTCGTCCGCCAGCCGTCATAAAATGAGCCGGCGTCCACCATCACCATTGTGCTGAACAACCTTCCTTGAGGCGTCATATACATTCCCTCGATTCCAAGGAACGTGTATTCTCCAGGCGGGACGCTTGCTCCGGCCGAGAATTCAAACAATTCCCGAATGCTTTCCCGGCGGAGCTGCAGCGAGAACATTCCCTGGGACCCGGATTTCGTGTTGAATTCCCAGCCGGGTCCGAGCTCCGCGGTCTCGACCGACAGGTCCTCATTCCGAAGGATGACGAATCCCCTGAGGTTGACCCGGTGGGATTGCAGGAACGAGCTTTCTCCAGGAATCCAGCCGTAAGCAATCTCGTTGCGGGTGGCGATGAAATCCTCCCTCATCTCGAAACCCAGCCCGGGGTCGTAATCACGGCCGGCCCGGGAGAGGCTGAAATAGTATCCCAGCCCTTTCTGCGTTCTCCGCTCGTAATTGATCCGAAGGCGCGACGGGTCGAGCGAGACCGGGTTGTTGGTCAGCCCGTTGGCCAGCGACTGGGCTGCAGCCATGGTGAGATAATCGTCGCCGGAAAGCCGGAAAATTCCGTCCAGGCCGTAACAGATATTGTATGAGCCGTCCTTTCCGATCCGGGAGGTGATGATTCCTCCGACGTACGAATACGGGTTGAAAACGCGGCGTCGGAAACGGAACACCCCCGAGTTTTCCAGCGGAATCCCCTGGGTTTCGAGCGGCGCGGTCTGCATGGTCATGAACCCGAGGTCCCAGGGGCCAGCGCGGCCGACCAGCCGGAGCCCCCCATAAATGGGGACGACGTGGCTTTCTCCGTCTTCGTCCTCGGAAAGGCCGATCCGGCGGCTGTAAAAAACCCGGCTGAACCCGCCGAAATTGAAATCGAAGACGGCCGCTCGCTCCTGGAAAAACAGGCGTTTTTCGGGAAAAAAAAGAACGAATCTGGTCAGATTGACCTGTTGATCATCGGCTTCCACCTGGGCGAAATCAGGGTTGATCGTGAGGTCAAAGGTCAGGTTGCTGGTCAGGCCGTACTTGATGTCCAGCCCGGTTTCAGTGGAGGGGCTATCGTGTCGGACGTAGGCTGTCCCCTCATCGTTCAGGTCGTAGGCGTAGCCCGAGCCAGCCAGCACGAAAGGGGCAATGTAAAGAGGGTGACGGCTTCGGATTCCGTCGAGGATGATCTCTTGGGCCTGAGAGGGTTTCCAGGCGCTCTTCTGACCCCATTTGGGATAAATGGAAGGAAAGACGATTTGCTCGCTTTTCCGGGCAATCCACCTCCAGGCGAGGAGCCCCATGATCACCCGACCGTTTTTATCCTGGAAACGGAGGCTTGAAAAGGGAATCCGCATCTCGACGAACCATCCCTCCTCGTTGACGACCGTTTTGACATCCCAGAACGTGTTCCAACTCAGGTTGACGGGCTCCTCCATGGGCATTCGGGTTTCGGCGTCGTGCATAACGGCTCCGTCCCAGCGCAGGCCGGAGGGAGTGGTGAAAAACGCCAGGCCGTTTTCCTTGTCGTTGAAGGTGTCCAAGATGATGCCGAACCAGTCGGTGTTCTGTTCCATGTAGTCCCGTTTCTTCGACGGCGCCTGAACCTTCGAAGGCTCTCGATCGAACATCCGGCCTGCGATCCAGAGGAAGTGATCGTCGAAGGCGACGAGCACTTCGGTTTTCTCGGAAGGCGGAAACCCGAAGTTCGGCATCATCATGATCATCGGGAGAGGGCCGACATCTCGCCATGCCTCTTCGGTGCTCAGGCCGTCGAAGACGATCGGGCTCCCGAGTTTTGGGATCGGGATCGGCTCGGCTGAGCGAGAGATCACGGCCGTCTCCTGGGCCCTTGAAAGGAAGGCGGAAAGTCCAAGAATGAACGCGGCGAGAAGAAAGGTCGGGCGGTTCCGCAGATCCGTTCTCTTCAGTGCTCTCGGCCTCATAGTCTGCGGTAAGATAGACGATATTTTTGTCCGTGTCAAAACCAGGAATGCAGCCCGAGCGGGTCTCTTGCTCCTCTTTTTATTCTCACCGAACTATTCCGGGAGGCCGCGGAAAAACGACGGCCCTGGGGATGACACCCTTGACATGGAGTTCGGTTTTTTAGGTCCACCTCAAAAAGAAGATCGTTCCTTCCCTCGGCGCGCTTTCCGGATGACCCCCCTGGCGATATCCGGGAAGATAAGCTTGTGGAGGGGTTTGACCAGAAACCAGTAAAGCCTTCTCCAGAGGCCCTTGAGGTTAAAATGGGCTGTCAAGATAAGCTTTGAGCCCTGGAGAGAGAATTCCAGCCAGGCCCTGCGACCGGATTCTAAGCGATGCGAAACCGGAGCAAGCAGGAGCCGCCGGTCTCTTATTATTGGGACAAATGCTCTCGCAGTCGTTGAACCAAAAAATCTCGGACGATGATTGAAAATGGCCGATGAGCCTCTCCGCCCGAAGCCGGCGCGGTGTATTCTTCGCCCGTCATAGAACGAGGGGCGCGTCTCCAGGATTAGCCGTCATATCGGCGGATGAGCTCCTCGACCTTCTCGACCAAATCCCGATTTCCGATGTAAAGAGGGGTGCGCTGGTGGAGGGAGGTCGGTTGAATATCCAGGATCCGCTGCCTGCCGTCGGACGCATATCCCCCCGCCTGCTCGGCGATGAAGGCCAGCGGCGCGGCTTCGTAGAGAAGCCGCAGCTTGCCGCTCGGATGCTCGGGATCCTTGGTGTCGGCCGGGTAATAGAAAATGCCGCCGGCGAGAAGGTTGCGGTGGAAGTCGGAGACGAGAGTCCCGATGTAGCGCAGAGAAAGCCCCTTCGTTCCGCCTTCTGCTCCCTGCAAATATTCCGTGAAGCGGCGGACGCCTTCGCTCCAGTAGAGTTTATAGCCGAGGTTGACGCTGAAATATTTCGGTGCCGCAGGAATCTTGATGTGAGGATGAGAAAGTAGAAATTCCCCCACCGCCGGGTCGAGGGTGAAGCCGTGGACGCCGTGGCCCGTCGTATAGACGAGCATGGTGCTCGTTCCATAGGCCAGGTAACCGGCCGCCACGAGGTTCCGTCCGGGCTGAAGAAAATCCCCGATCGTCCCCGCCCCTTCCCGGCTGACTCGCCGGAAGATGGCAAAGATCGTCCCCACCGGCACGTTGAAATCGATGTTCGATGAGCCGTCGAGCGGATCATAGAGCAGGACGTATTTGCCCTTCGGATACTTGTCCGGGATGGGCAGGATCCCTTCGTGTTCCTCCGAAGCGAGAGCGGCCAACCGGCCGGTGTGGTCGTTGAGCCGATAAACCGTCAGGTCGGCGAAGCGGTCGAGCTTCATAACCTGTTCGCCCTGGATGTTCACGTCCTCGGTGCGGCCGAGGATCTCGGCCAGTCCGGCGCGCGTCGTTTTGCTGGCGATGACTTTGCCCGCAAGGGCGATGTCATAGAGCAGGTTCGTCAGGACGCCGGTCGCTTCGGGGTGGCTGCTCTGTTCCTCGAGGATGTGGCGCTCGATGGTCATGATCCTCGTATGATCGAGATTCGCCTTCGGCATCGGTGCCTCCTTTTGTCCTGTCGCTCGTCCTCTTTTATCCCTTTTTCTTGAAGAGTGAGTCGATATCGCGCTTGCCCCGCTCGAGATAGGGCACGCCTTTTTCCATCCACTCCGGCCGGGGGGCTCCTTTCAGAAAATGATCGAAGAATTCGTCGAGGTGGACCGTCCAGTGTTTTTGATTTTCTCTCTCCCGCAGGCCGTGTTTCTCGCCGTTATAGTTGAAAAAGTAGGCTTCTTTTCCCAGCCTCCGCAGGGCGGTGAAGAATTCGATCGCCTGGTACCACGGCACGGCGTCGTCCTCATCGTTATGGATCGTGAGGTAAGGGGTGGTGACTTTTTCCACCCAAAAGATGGGGGAATTTTCGATGAACTGGAGCGAACGGATCCAGGGCGGCCCGCCGATCCGGCTCTGCGCTTTTTCGTATTGCCAGGCGCGCGACATGCCCGAGCCCCAGCGGATCCCGCCGTAGGCGCTGACCATGTCGACGACCGAGGCGCCGGCCTCGACCGCGGCGAATATGTCAGTCCGGGTGATGAGGTATGAAATCTGGTAACCTCCCCAGCTGTGCCCTTGAATTCCGATCCGCTTCGGGTCGATGTAGCCCAGGTCGAGGACATGCTGGACCGCCGGAATGACGCAATTGAAACAGCTCTCGCCCGGATATCCCGTCTCATAAACGATATCGGGCTCGAGGAGGACATAACCGTGGGAAGCATAGCGGCTGAAGTTGATTCCCGTTCCCGGAGAAGGTGGGACATAACGGTGCAGGGAATCCGACAGTTTTTCGTAGATGTAGACCAGGAGAGGATATTTTTTCGAGGGGTCGAAATCCTCGGGCTTGATCAGAACCGCCGACAGGACTTTCCCGTCCGCGTTCCTATACTCGATGAGCTCGGCCCGGCCCCAATTGTACTCGGCCTGCTGGGGGTTGGCCGAGCTGATTTTCTTGACCTCCTGGAAGTCCGGTCCGCTCAGCCAGAGGTCGGGAAATTCGTCGAAACGTTGCTCGGTGTGAATGTAGACTTCGGCCTTCTTCGCCTTCTGAAGTCCGCCGAGGAGCTTATCCTTCATGATCAACTCGGAGGGCGGTTCGGCGTCCGAAAGAATCGTCCGAAAGAATCCCGAGGCCTTGGATTTTTCGTCGCTTGCCGAGAGGATAAGCGGAGCGCGAACGGGAATCGCTTTTTCCTCGGGATCGAGCCTGAGATAGCGGAAAACCATCTTCTTACGGCGCCCGATTCCCTGAGTGACGAGGTGCGGCGACGAACCGTCCGGCTTGATCTCCCAGATGTCATAGCGGTCGTAAATCAAGACGGATTGATCGCCTTCGGTCCAGCCGGCCACGCCGTAGGGATTGGGCTCGCCCGGCGTGTCCCATTCCTCGTTTTCAAACCGGACGCCGAGCTTGGCGGTCAGGTTGAAGCGCTTGCCGTCCGCGATTCGGTAGGAATACCATTGCTTTTCCGCGTCGTCGAAATAGAGCAGGAATTTTCCCGCGGGCGAGATGCCGACGGAGAAGGGGGATTTCTCCAAGACTTTTTGGCGCGAACCGTCAACGAGGTTGACCAAATAATAATCGGCGTATCTCCTGTCCCAGGAACTCAGCCGGCGATAAGGAAGGTCGGAGGAGCCCAGGGCGATCTTCCCTTCGTCGGAGAGGGTGATCTCCGGCAAGTCCGCGGTGGCCAGCTGGACGAACTTCGGTCCCGGCTTTTTCGCCGCCGCCCGGAGATGAAAAACGGCCCTGAAACTCCGCTTTTTTTCCTCCTCCGCCCGAACCTTCTGCATCGGCTGGAGCTCCAGGTCCTTCCAGTGCCAGATGTCCACCTTAATCGGTTCGGGTCCATCCTCCTGATCGGCCTTGGGAGCGGGAGCCGTGCCGAAGAAAAGGCGCTCCCCGTCTTTCGAAAACTCGAGCTGGGCGTGTTCGCTCACCGCCCAATCCGGCTGGAGAGCGCTGGCCGCGGCAGGAACAAGTTCGACGGCGTCCGGGGCCCCAGCGGTCCAGTGGTAGAGTTTGAACGCCGGCGCGTCGTCTTTATAATGGTCGCGATCGGAGACGAAGGCCAGCTGTCGGCCGCTTTTGTCGAAGGCGAGATTTTTGTAGTGACCCTGGCCTTTGAGCAGAGTCAGAATCGAGCCGTCGGCGATCCGGCGGATAAAAGCGCCGTCGTTTTCGGGGATTTTCGAGGAAACCGCCCAGGCGAGCAGAGTCCCGGTCTTGTTCCAGGCATATTCGACGACTTCGGGAATCCTGATTTCTTGCCCTGTCACGAGCTCAAGAAGGACAAGATCGGTTCCGGGCTCTTTTTTCTTTTCTTTCTTTTTCGCTTCGCCAGGCTCTTCTTTCTTTTCTTCCGCCGGCCTTTTTTCTTCGGGCTTTGTCTCTTCCACGGATTTTTTTTCTGCTTCTTTCTTCTCCGCCGCTTTTTCGAGCGGCGGCTCCATCAAATAGGCGATGCGGGGGCTTCCTTCTTCCGGCACCTTAAAACTCTTGACCCGATCGACGGTCTTCACCTCTCCCGTAACGAGGTTCATGATGCCGAGTCCGTTTTTCGGCTGCTCCTCCGGCTTTTTCTTTTCTTTTTTGGCCTTGTCCGACTCGGCTTTGAGAGGGGAGATGACGAAAACGACGAACCTCGCGTCGGCCGTGATCACCGGGCTCGTCCCGCGCGGCGCTCGGCGCTCGACTCCGGTTTGGAGATTGCGGACGACGAGCTCCCCGTCGCCGTCCTGAGGGACGAGAGCATAGACGAGCCAGGTTCCGTCCGGCGAGAGCTGGGTCTGGCGGATCGATCGCCAGGAATCGTAGACGTCGTAGGTCAGGGGCTTTTTTGAGCCCGGCGCGCCGGCCTGCGCCGCCGGTCGGGCAAGGAGAGAAGATAGGAAGAGAACAACGGCGGCGAAAACCGCAAAAAGACTTTTCTTGTTGATCTTTTGAAGCGGAAGCATCGGCGGAAAGCCTCCTTAGCGGGGGATTTTAGAAAGGATTGAAATCACCGGGCACAAAATCTAACAAAGGCCGGTCCTGAAGTCAATCCGAACCTTTTTCCTTGTCCGTCAATTCCCCAAGAGGCACGGCCCTTTTCCGATTTCGCGGCGCCGGCATGAGAACCTGGGGGAAAGGCTTGTCTTGAAGAGGCCGCCAGGATAACATAATGAACATCAAGGAGGGCCGAAATGGAGATCAAAGTCGTCAAAATCGAGAAGCCGGAGGAGATGAATTTCATTCTCGGGCAATCCCATTTCATCAAGACGATCGAGGACATTCACGAAGCCATCGTCAGCACGGTGCCGCAGATGAAGTTCGGAGTCGCTTTCTGCGAATCCTCGGGACCGGCGCTCGTCCGCTGGTCGGGGAATGACGCCGGCCTGATCGAGCTGGCCAAGAAGAATGCCCTGAGTATCGGGGCCGGGCACAGCTTCATCATTTTTATGGAGAACGGCTTTCCGATCAACATCCTAAACACGATCAAAAATGTTCCCGAAGTCTGCCGGATCTTCTGCGCCACGGCCAATCCCGCCGAAGTCGTCGTTGCCGAGACCGAGGCCGGCCGAGGCATCCTCGGCGTCATCGACGGCCTGAAAACGAAGGGCGTCGAGAGCGATGCCGACGTCGAGCGGCGCAAGCAGTTTCTGAGAAAAATCGGCTACAAGTTTTAGCCGCAGAGATTTCGCTTCCGGTTTTTGAATCTCAAGAGCAGCGGTTCCAGCCGCAATTCGGGCAGACCGGGCACTTTTCGTCGGGGAGGGTGGCGCCGCAGATTTTGCAGATCGTCTGGTAGATGTCTTTCGAATTTCCCTGGACCGCTCCGAGGTGCCGTTCGAGAATTTTGGCGATGGCGTCGGGGATGGATTGGACGAGACCGCCCTCGGTGAAGATCGGTTCGGACCCGCCGATCCCCTTGAGCTGACTGATGACTTCCTTGACGTCCACACCGCTGCGGAGGGCCAGGGAGATCAGACGGCCGAGGGCTTCGGCGTCGGCCATAGTTGTGTAGCCGCTCTTGCCGATGCTGGTGAAGACTTCGAAGGGCTTCTGGTTGTAAAAAGAGATCGTCACGTAGAGGTTGCCGAACCCGGTCTTGATCTTGTCGGTCACGGAAGGAAGAGTCGTCGGCCGATCCTTGGGATGGAGCTTGGCTTCGGGAGATGCCTTATAGAGCACCTGTTCGGCCCGGCTGCCGTCCCGGTAAATCGTGATCCCCTTGGTTTCGAGCTCATCGGCGAGGAGGTAGGCTTTTTCCACGTCCTTCGGGGTCGCCTTGTTGGGGAAATTGATGGTCTTGGAAACGGAGTTATCAACGTGCCTCTGGAAGGCCGCCTGCATCCGGATGTGCCACTCGGGTGCGATTTCATGGGCGGTGCGGAAGTAATCGGGAAGGGGATCTTTCGGGTGAGCGCTTTTCCATTCCTCATAAATCGGGTGCACGTCCCTGATTTCGCCGTCGATGATCTTGGAGGTGAACTCGAAGGCGAAGATGGGTTCGATGGAGGAAGAGCAGCCGGCGATGCGGGAGATCGTTCCGGTCGGAGCGATGGTCAAGGTCGTCGCGTTGCGCATCTTTTTCCCCTTATAAATCGACCGGGCAATGTTGGGGAAATTCCCTCGTTCCTCGGCCAGGGCAGCCGATGCGGTCATCGCTTCCCGGCGCATGAAAACCATGATATTTTCGGCCAGCTTTACGGCCGCGGCAGAATCATATTTGATCTTCATTTTGAGCAGCAGGTCCGCCCAGCCCATGACGCCGAGGCCGATCCGGCGGTTGGCCCGAGTCATTTTCTCGATCTCGGGCAGCGGATACTTGTTGACGTCGATGACGTTGTCCAGGAAGCGCACGGCCAGCCCCACGGTCCGGCCGAACCGCTCCCAGTCGAACCGGTCTTTTTTCCGGGGGCTGAAAAAGTTGGCCAGGTTGATCGAGCCCAGGTTACAGGATTCGTATTCATGAAGGGGTTGCTCGCCGCACGGATTCGTGGCCCGGATCGGGCCGAGAGAGCGGGTGGGATTTTGGGCGTTGATCCGGTCGATAAAGATCAACCCGGGGTCGCCGACGGCCCAGGCCGACTCGACGATCTGGTCGAATATCTCTCGGGCTTTCTTCTGCCCGACGACCTTCCGGTGGTAGGGGTCGAAGATGTCGTAGGAGCCGTTCGTTTTAAGCGCCGCCATGAATTCGTCGGTCGCCGCCACCGAGATGTTAAAATTGTTGACGCTCCGGCCGTCGATCTTCAGGCGGATGAATTCCTCGATATCGGGGTGGTCGACCCTCAGGATGCCCATGTTGGCGCCGCGCCGGGTGCCGCCCTGCTTGACCGCCTCGGTGGCGGAGTCGATCACCCGGAGGAAGGAAACCGGTCCGGAGGCGATTCCCTGGGTTTTTTTGACGAAGCTTCCCTTGGGTCGCAGCCGGCTGAAGTCGAATCCCGTTCCGCCGCCTTCCTTGTGGACCATGGCGGCGTGCTTGACGGTTTCGAAGATCGAGTCGAGAGAGTCCTCGATCGGCAGGACGAAACAGGCGCTGAGGCACATCTCGCGGCCGGCGCCGGTCAGGGTGGGGCTATTGGGCAGGAAGTCCCGGCTGATCATCAGGTCAAAAAATTTGTCCGCCCAATCCTCCCGATCTTTTTTCGTTTTTTCGGCCAGGGCGATATAGCCGGCCACCCTCCGGAAAACATCGCTCGGCTCTTGGTCCAGAAACTCGCCTTTTTCGTTTCTCATGAAATAGCGAGCCCGAAGAATTTTCAGGGCGTTTTCACCGAAAGGCGGACGCTCCGGCATGGATTTTCTCCTATTAAATTTATCGAATCTATAAATTCAGTATAATATCGACTCCGCGTCCATTTCAAGACCGGAAATCAAGCCGAGGGATTGGCAAGCCGCCTCCCGGGGGCATGATCCGGGATCATGAGGATCGTCCTTTCTTCTCAGCGCTTGCCGACGGCACGGAGCTTCGAGGCGATCGTCGCTTCCTTGTCCAGGCGGTGGTCCACCCGGAGGTCGATATGGATTCTCTTGACTCCCATCTTCAGGATCGCCTGGTGAGCCTCTTCCACAACCTTGAAAAGCGTCCCCAAATCCGGCGCCTCGAGGGTCGTGGACATGCCTCCCGTCTCGCTTGGCAGGCCGGAGGCTTCGATCGCCCGGATGGCCTCCTTGACGAAACGGCTGACGGACGCCCCCTCGCTCGTCGGGAAAATCGAAAGTTCGGCGATGATCACTTTATGTCCTCCCCATGTATTATATAATATCAGCCGCGTTTTGAGAGACCAGCCGTGTCTGGGAATCGTTTTTTGTCGGCGTCTTATGGGGAAGAGGCTCAATCCATTATGGTCATCGCGTTCGGTCGTCGGCGAAGTCATTCCGGAGAGCAAAGGCATCGTTCTTGTCGAGAAAGGGAGGGAAAGACCGCTCGATCATCCCCGCGTCGACCCCTTCTGGCCGGCCTTCGCTCGCGCCCTGGCGGAGGAGAAGTCCGCCTGAAAGAAAAAGCGCCGGGATCCGGGAAAAGCGTTCTTTTCACCTCGGGTGGTGAGGCCGGCTAAAAAAAAATCACCCTCCGAATCATCAGCTCCGGGGATTGTTTTGAAGGCGCTTTCGGCTCATCCTCTATTTCGACGATCATGAAAAAAGGAAAGAGTCCGACTCGAACCCTCTTGGCTGAAGAGGCTCTCGCTCGAAGCGAAGAGAAATACAGAGCCCTCGTCGAGCAGTCGATCCAGGCTCTTATCATTATTCAGGATTTCCGCATCGTTTTTGTGAATCCGATGATCACCCGGATCACGGGCTACTCGAGCGACGAGTTGTTATCCTTGCCGCCCGAAAAAGTGAGGAATCTGATTCACCCTGAGGATCAGGAACTCGTCTGGGGGCGGCTTGCGGATCGCCTGGCCGGGAAGACGGTTCCGGAGCGGTATGAATACCGCGGAATAAAAAAGGACGGGTCCGTTATCTGGCTGGAAATGCATGCCAGACTGGTTCAATATCTGGGAAGACCGGCCGTTCAAGGAGCAGTCGTCGACATCACCGAACGCAAGCGGGCAGAGGAAAAGTTGAATCGCACGATCGCCGAATTATCTTCCCTGTGTCGAGCCGCTCGGGCCGTAAGCTCTTCCCTGAACTCGGAACAAGTCTTGCGAGAGATTATTGCGCTGGCCGGCGACGTCGCGGCAGCGGATTATTCGAGCGTCATCCGCGTTGACGAGAAGGGAGGTTTTATCGGGCGGAGCGCCGAGACTCTTTCCGGCGTGCCGGCGATCGAATTTCGCGTCCGGAAAGGCGGGTTCACCGATTGGATCATCCGCACACGCCAGCCCGTCTTGGTCGATGACATCGGCGAGGACGGCGTCGTCGCCGGAAAAGTCGAGGCCGGGGCGCCGGAGACGGCGAATCCGGTTCTCGTTTCTTCCGGAATCAAGTCTTTCGTCGGCCTGCCCCTCATCTTCCAGGAACGTCTCCTGGGCGTCCTTTATTTGCACAGCCTGAAGCCACATGCTTTCCGGGATCGCCTTCCTATCCTGACCGCCTTTGCGAGTCAGGCAGCCGTGGCCATCGAGAATGCCCGGCTTTATGAGATGGCGCAGCGGGAACTGGCGGAACGAAGAGCTGCCGAGAAAGAGTTGAGGCGGATCATTTCTCTCCTTCAGGCGACCCTGGATTCGACGGCCGACGGGATTCTGGTCGTCGATCGGGAAGGAAAAATCCGGGAAGCCAACGAAAGATTCAGAGAGATGTGGCGCATTCCCGCCTCCTTACTGGCGACCGGAGAAGACGACCGGCTCCTCGAGTTTGTCCTCGACCAGCTGAAGGATGGGGAGGGATTCCTGGCCAAAGTCAGACAATTGTACGCTGAGCCCCTGGCGGAAAGTTATGATCTTTTGGAGTTCAAAGACGGCCGGGTTTTCGAGCGCTATTCAAGGCCGCAATTTCTCGAAGGCCGGCCCGTCGGCCGGGTCTGGAGCTTCCGCGACATGACCGAAAGGATTCGGGCGGAGGAGGCGATCCGTCTGTCGGAAGAACGGTTCAGAACGATTTTTGAGCTCGCGCCCGCGGCGTTGTATCTCAACGACCTCCAGGGAAATTTTATCGACGGCAACCGGGCGGCCGAAGAGATCACCGGATACAGAAAAGAGGAGCTCGTCGGAAAAAGCTTCCTGACGTTGAACCTCCTTTCTCCGGATCAGGCGCGGAAAGCGGGGGATCTCCTGTTGAGGAATGCCCGGGGAGAATCCACCGGCCCGGATGTACTCATTCTTCAGCGGCGCGACGGCCGAGAGGTGATTGCCGAGGTCACGACCCATCCCGTGAGCTTCAGGGGCGGGGTTGCGGTCCTCGGGATCGCCCGGGATGTGACCGAGTGGAGGCGGAATGAGCAAAGGCTCAGGCTCGCTCTTGAAGAGCGGGAAGTCATGCTCCGGGAAATCCACCACCTGGTCAAAAACAATATCCAGATCGTTTCCAGCCTGCTCCGCCTGCAGTCGCGTTATGTCGCGGATGAAAAGGCCCGGGAAGTATTGAACGAAAGCCAGAGTCGGATCAAGTCGATGGCTTTGATCCACGAGAAACTCTATCAGGCGGAGGATTTTTCTCGGGTCGATTTTTCCGATTACATCAGCAAGATGACCGTTCATCTTTTGGCCATGTTTAAAATCGATCCGGAACGCATCAAGCTCCGGATCGAGGCGCGGGGCGTCGAGCTCGACGTCAACCGGGCGATTCCCTGCGGATTGATTATCAACGAGCTCGTCACCAACGCCCTGAAATACGCTTTTCCCGGAGACAGACGGGGAGAGCTTTTTATCCGGATGCGTCCAGCCGCGGGCGATCGGTACGAGCTTATGATCCGGGATACGGGGATCGGCCTGCCGCCCGGATTCGACTTGAAACAGAATAAGACTCTGGGCTTTCAGATCGTCAATGATCTGGTTCGGCAGCTCGACGGGTCGATGGAAGTTCGGACAGAAGGCGGGACAGAGATCATCATCCGGTTTTAGGGCAGAGACGGAATCCGGAAATTCGACTCCGTGGTCGGCCTTCGTTTCACCCGGAGCGATGACCCCGGACGGCGCAAAATCACCCCCGAAATCACCATTTCGGGCGATTGTCTGCGGGGAAAAGTCGAACCATTCTTTATTCCGATGGCAAAAAACGAGATCTCGCGCCCTGTCCGGATCCTCCTGGCCGAGGATGAAGTCCTTGTGGCCAGAGATACGGAAAACATGCTGTTGCGTTTCGGCTACGAGGTCCTCGGAATCGCGAGCACGGGGGAAGAGGCGATCGCCATGGCCGATGAACTCTTGCCCGACCTGCTTCTTATCGACATCCGACTTAAAGGATCCCTGGACGGAATCGATGTCGCGGCCAGAGCCAGGGAGCTCCATGGAATTCCCGTAATCTTTATCACCGCTCACGCCGACGAGAGAACTCTTCAGCGGGCCAAAAAGGTCGGGCCGCTCGGCTATCTCCTGAAGCCGTTCGAAGAAAAAGAGCTGCGCCTGACCGTGGAAACGGCGATCTTCAAGTGGGAAATGGATCGGGAATTGAGGCGCAGGGAAGAGC
>CAZNVB010000059.1:0-15039 GCA_964576265.1 uncultured Eubacteriales bacterium
CGTCCTTTCAGCGTCGACGTCGAACACAGCTTCGGCGAGTTTTATTCCGGACGGCTTCAGCAGACGGAACTGGGCTTCACGCTGAAGTGGCGCGGGTATGCGACCTTCGAAGTCGGCACCGACTTCGTCCGTGGAAATCTCCCCCAGGGCCGGTTCAACGAGAATGTTTACGAGGTCAAGGCCGATCTCTTCCTCTCGCCCCGTTTCGGTCTGATGAATTATTTTCAGTATGATGATGTTTCCAAGGAACTGGGAGTCAACATCCGTTTCCGCTGGGAGATCAGCCCGGGAAACGTGATCTACCTAGTTTACAATAAGAACTGGGAGCGGCGCTGGGATCCGGCGAGCCGGTTTGTCCCGCTCGAGGAGCGGGGCGTTTTAAAAATCCAGCTCTCCATCCGCCCCTGAATGATCGCTTCAGGGGATCACCCCTTTTTCTTGTACCCGGCGGGGACCTGGAAATCTCCGGCGCCGAGGTCGGGAGTCGAAATCTCTAAGACTTCAGTACGATAGGCAAGGACGGGTTCGTTGGCCGCAGTCCCCGCATCGGCCGGCTTTTTCTTCAAGGTTTTTTTGAGCATGCCTCCCAGGCGTCCTTTGATATCCGTGGCCGCCGGTTCCTCCTCGGCCTCGGCCGCTGCGCCGGCCGGCTTCTCGCTGCTCACGAAATACTTCCCGTCGATGACGATCGGATACCCCTTGATCTTCTTCATTTCCGCTTCGGCTTTGGAAAAGTCGTGGCGCGGCCGACCTTTGGCCTGGCCAAAGGAGTCCAAAAGGGCCATCCAGCTCGCGCCCAGGACATCCTGGTCCTTCTTTTCCAGTTCAAGTCCGATTTTTTCCAGATAGGCGCGGGAAAACTTCATTTCCTCTTCCTGCGCTTTCTTCATGGAATCGCTTATCGGCGTCGTCCAGGTCACCGTCTCCAGGCGGCTGGACCCTTTTTCTTTCGTCTCGATGTCCTCCCATTCGAGGAGCCAGAGGACCAGGTACTTGCGGACAGGGAAATTGTTGATGGTCGATTCCTCTCCCGTGTCCTCGACTTGGAATTCGTTCTTGGTGATTCTGATCTTGCTTTCGGCCTCTTTTTCCTCCTCGGCTGTTTCCCCGGCTTTGGACTCTTGCACTTTTTCTTCTTTCAGCTTTTCGATCGGGCTCACCGTGTATTCCTTCTTTTTGTTGTCCAGGCGGTAAACGGTGGAAGCGGGAAGGTCGACAATCTCGCCCGTGTCGCCCGATCGGAGGACGGTCTTGCCGGCCAGGCTTCCGGCGATTCCCTGGCCTTTGAAATCGCTCAGAGAATTCGTCCACCTCTGATCGGCGGTCAGCTTGTCGCTCTGGGTCAGGCTGAATTTGCCGAACCCGCGGAAGGTGACCTCCGATTTCGTTTTCTTCACCACTCCGGAAAAAGCCGGGGCGGCGAGAATCAAGAGGACGGCGAAGAAAACAGTGGATTTTTTCATCGCGGCTCCTTTCATCTATTTCTTAGTTAATCTATAGAAATTATATAAATAGTCGAAATTGAACGCAACTCCGCCGGACTTTCGTTAGCTTAATATTTTCGTCTTTTCAGCTTTAAAATTCAAGCGCCGGGCCGGAAACCGCCGATCACAATGGCCTCGACGAGCGAGTCGAAGCGATCTCCTTATCGGGTGAGGCCCGCCACGGCCGCCCCGATCAAGGGGGAATCGTCCACCCGGATGATTTCGCAGAAGATGCCCCGGGGCCCCAGGATTTTTCGCAGGTGCTCCTCGACCCGGAGGCGAAAATCTTTGGTCTTATAAAAAGTCGAGCCGTCCGCGTTGACGCAGACCGGGTGAAGCGGGGAGGCCCCGCCTCCCGATTTCAGGACAGCGGCGCTGATGTTGACGGCCGCAAGGAGGGCGGCCCTCTCGACGACGGCCGTGAAGAGGCGCAAGGAGATTTCCTTGTCCTCCTCGGGCAGCCCGCCGAGAGGCTGGCTGTCTGAAGCGAACGGATTCCTAAGGAAGGCATCGACCTCGATCGTCGAAAGCTGGGCGAGCTCGGCGATCATCCCTGCTCCCTCCGCTGAGAGCAGAGCCTCCTCCGCCGCGGTCTTCAGGACCTGAAGGCAGAGTCCGCCAAGGTAAGCCCCCGAGATCATTTTCTCGAAGGTGTAGGCTCCGGGGTCGGCCGTGGTCGCGTCGAATGCCCGGTCGATGTCGCCGCGGGGATGGCGGCGGAAATTGCCCGACTCGACGTTGATGGCTTGGGCGCCTTTCGGGTCGAGGTCGCGCCGCTTGCCGATCCGGACATTTCTCTCGACATAGGAGGTGTTTGTTCCCGTGCCGAGGATGAACCCGATGTAAGAATCGTAGCGCCTCGGCCCACCGACGCTTTTTCCCGCCAGCAGGGTGGCCACGGTGTCGTTGAGCAGGGTGATTCTTGGACAGAACCCTTTCGATTGGAGGCGGACGGCGATATTCCGGCCGATGAATTCGCCGACGACCTCCGGCGCTTTGATTTCCTTTGTCCAGGTGAGGAGCTTTCCGTCGCCATCTGGGGTGATCTCCGCGGCGTAGGAAAAGCAAAACCCGACCGCATCGGCCAGCCCGGCTACCGGTTCAAGATAGCGAGCGAAGAGGTCGAAGAATTCGTCCTTTCCGACCTCCCTCCGCAGGCCCGGCATTTCGTAGTTTGAATAGTGATCGATGGCCGGAGAGCCATTTTCGTCGAAGACGACTCTGGCCACACGGAGATTGGTCCCGCCGGCATCCACGGCGATGACCGGTCGGCGGGGAGGAACGGGCTTGTCGACGGTGATGAATGTGGGAATCATAGCCAGTGAACTCGGTCGGCCTTCGAGCCCCCGCGTCATCTCGTCCAGGAAATCCTCGAGAACGACCTCCGGATCGATGGCCGCGGCATCCAGCTCGTGGTCGGCCAGGAATCGCCGGACTTTTTCTTTCAATGGGGTGTGCGGCCGCATTCCGATTCGGGAAATCCAGTTTCATCGATCCCGGCGAAAAAGTCAAACACCAGAACTTTTCTGGATGCTCGGGAAACGACCTCTCTTTTCATTTTTAAAGGATATTTTCCCGCGATGAGGAATATTTCGCCCGTTATTCTGAAACAGCCCTTCTCTGATGGAAAAACAGCCAGGAGGGGAGTTGATCATCAGAGATTCTTGGTGTAAATAGAAAATGCGGAGTGTGGAACATGAAAAAGATTGCCGTCTCACACAGGACTCTCGGCTTTGCCGTGACTCTCCTTCTGGGAGTTTTTCCTGCCTGCGCAAAGAAGGATTATGATCCCCGGCGCGGAATCGAAAAATACGATGTCGTCTGGGACTCGCCGAGCAAAGACGCTTGGGGAACGATGCCGGTCGGGAACGGGGATTTGGGCCTCAATGTCTGGGTGGAGTCAAGCGGCGACCTCCTTTTTTACATCGGCAAGACGGACTCCTGGGACGATAACTGCCGGCTGCTTAAGCTGGGGCGGGTAAGGGTGCGACTCCGTCCCAACCCCATACTTCAGTCCGGGACGTTTCTCCAGGCATTACGCTTGCGCGAGGCGACGGTCGAGGTCCGATGCGGAGAAGGGGCCAGGCGAGTCGAGATCCGTGTTTGGGCCGACGCCAATCATCCGGTGATCCATATCGCCGTCAAGGGGAAAAAGCCGGTTGAGGCCAGCGCCTCGATCGAGCTGTGGCGCACCGAGCCGTTCGAACTTCCGACGATCGAGGTCAGCGATGTCCACTTCGATCATGATGTGCCCGGAAACAAGCACTTTCCGACGGTCGTCGAGCCGGATGTCGTGCTTTCCGGCCAGAAAGGACGGATCGGCTGGTATCATCACAACATCAAGTCAGTGGGGCCGGCTCTGGCGGCGAAACTTCAGGATATGGAGGGGTTTGCGCAGGCGGATCCGATCCTGCATCGGACGTTCGGGGCAGTGATCACGGCCGAGAAAGGGGAGCGGGTGGATGATTTGAATTTGCGATCGCCCGCGGCTCTTGCGCACCTTTTCAATATTTATGTCCTGACCAAACACCCGTCATCGCCGGAGGCGTGGCTCAGCGCCATGGAGGAACGAATCGCCTCGACGGAGAAGGCGCCGTTTTCAGCTCGCCTCCGCGCCCACCGCGCCTGGTGGGAGGAATTTTGGAAGCGGAGCTGGATCGATATCGAAGCGGCCGGCCCGGCGGAAGACGCCTTTATCTTGAGCCGCGCCTACGTCCTGCAGAGGTTCATCAACGCCTGTGCCGGGCGGGGGCAATATCCGATCAAATTCAATGGGTCGATTTTCACCGTGCCCAATCCCGGGAGTCCGGGAGACGCCGATTACCGGCGCTGGGGCCCCGGGTACTGGTGGCAGAACACTCGCCTGCCCTATATGAGCATGTGCACTTCCGGGGATTTCGATCTGTTGGAGCCTCTTTACCGGATGTACACCGGGGATGTTCTGGAGATGGCGAAATACCGGACGAAACACTATTTCGGCCACGTCGGCGCTTATTTCAATGAGTGTGTTTATTTCTGGGGAGCGGCCTTCAACGAGTCCTACGGCTGGACGCCGCGGGAGAAGCGGACAGTGGTCGAGAACGAGAGCCGCTGGCACCGCTGGGAATGGCAGGGCGGAATTGAGCTGTTGCAGATGATGCTCGACCACTACGAGCATACGCTGGACGAGGCTTTGCTGCGGAGCCGGCTCCTTCCCCTGGCTCACGAAATCCTGACCTTTTACGACCTTCATTACAAGGTCGACGATCAGGGAAAGATCGTCCTGGAGCCGGCCCAGGCCTTAGAGACGTGGTGGGACTGCCGCAACCCGATGCCGGAGATCGCCGGCATGCTGGCTGTCACAGAGCGACTGCTGGAATTGGCGGGAGACAGGGTGAACAGCGAGGAAAAAGCCTTGTGGCAGCGGATCCACGACAAGATGCCGGACCTTCCGACGCGAGAAGTCGAGGGCAAAAAGATGCTCGCGCCGGCCGAGCAATTTGCCAATAAAAATAACATCGAGAATCCCGAACTCTATGCTGTCTTTCCTTATCGGCGGGTGGCCCTTGGCCGGCCGGGAATCGAGCTGGCCGTCGAAGCGCTCAACCATCGCTGGGACAGGGGAAATTTCGGCTGGCGCCAGGACGATATCTTTATGGCCTATCTAGGGTTGACGGATGAGGTGCGCGAATACCTGGTCGGCCGCGCCCGGAAGTGGCACGAAGGTTCCCGTTTTCCCGCGTTCTGGGGACCGAACTATGACTGGATTCCGGACCAGGACCATGGCGGTGTGCTGCTCAAGGCGCTCCAGTCGATGCTGATCCAGACAGACGGAAAAAAGATTTTTCTTCTCCCCGCCTGGCCGAAGGACTGGGACGTCCATTTTAGGGTCCACGCTCCCTACCGGACGATCCTGGAGGGACAGGTCAGGGGAGGCGAGGTCGTCAAATTATCCGTGCAGCCTCCTTCCCGCCGCCAAGACATTCAGGTCATGGGGCCGTTATTTGATTAGGGTGACGTCAAACATAATACACCGAATTCGAGCAGGAATCGGCCGGAACGCCCATCACGACTTTAATGATAAGCAGGGGTTCAGCCCATAAAAGGAATCCTGGCGCCCGGATCGGCGTCCCCCGAATGGCCTGATTGGTAAAGCTGGCTGGGAAGCCTGGATTCGAACCAAGATTCCATGATCCAGAGTCATGTGTCCTGCCATTGGACGACTTCCCAGCAGGCGGTTCCCATGATAGTCAATTCGGCCGATTTTTTCAACCTCGGTCTGAAAGATCGGCGACGAAAAGTGCGGCCACACTTTTCGCTATAGAGCCCGGGCTGAATTGACAGGGCGGGAATCCGGTGATAACATGAACCGCTCATCATGAAAAAAAGCTCCTTTCGATTGTGGATCATTATCTTTCTCACCCTCCTTTTCCTCTTCTTTTTCTTCCGCAGCGTCGACTGGCGGGAAGTCCTCAGCTACCTGGCGGATGTCCACCTCCTCCTTTTCATCATCGTTGTTCTCCTTTCTCCGCTTCATTTGTTCACCCGGGCTTATCGCTGGCAGTTTCTCCTTCATCAGGAGAAAAAGAACCTCCGATTTTATAACATGTTTGCCGGGAATGCCGTCGGATTCACGTTCAATTTCCTCTTTCCCGGCCGGCTGGGAGAGTTCATCAAGCCCCTCTATCTGGCCCAAAAAGAAGGGATCCGGAAGGGATTCGCCATCGGCACAGTGGTCGTGGAGCGGATTTTCGATATGTTTACGATGTGCGCCCTGCTCGGCCTTTTTATGATTGCCCGACCGCTCTTTGTCTCGATCTTCCAGATCAATCATGAGGCCTTTAAGAACCTAAATTTTTGGGGACTCGTCGGCCTGGCCTTTGCTTCCGGCCTGCTTTTCTTCAGCCTCGGGCTCTACTTTTTTCGCGAAAAGACCCTGGCTTTGGTCCGTTTTGTCCTCCGTCCTTTTCCCCAAAAATTCCGAGAGATGGTCCTCAAGTTGGCTGA
Organism: uncultured Eubacteriales bacterium; assembly: GCA_964576265.1. Taxonomy (GTDB): domain Bacteria; phylum Acidobacteriota; class Aminicenantia; order Aminicenantales; family UBA8522; genus CAZNVB01. The sequence continues at coordinate 6,471 of CAZNVB010000059.1, forward strand.
AGAATTTATCGCCGGGCTGAAATTCTTCCATTCCGCAAAAAGCTTCCTTCTTTATGCCCTCTTCTCGTTCATTGTCTGGCTGGGTATTATCTTCTATTACTGGGTATTTTTCGCCGCCTTTCGCATTCAACTTCCCTTTTTCGTCCTTTTTCCCTACGTTTTTCTGACCATGGTCGGGGCGTCGATCCCGACGCCGGGCATGGTCGGCGGATTCCACTATTTCTCCAAGCTGGGGATGACCCAGCTTTACGCCACCGACCCGAACCAGGCGGTTGGAGTGACCATCGTCGTTCACGCCCTTCAGGTGGCGGTGACTTGCCTGATCGGTTATGCTATATTATGGAAGGAAGGGATGTCTTTTTTCCAGCTCAGAAAATTGGGAGAGGAAACTCAGCTGTGAAATGCCCTTTCTGCGGCCATCCGGACAGCAAGGTCATCGATTCCCGGGACAGCCGCAAGGATTCTTCCATCCGGCGGCGACGGGAGTGCATCTCCTGCAAGAAGCGGTTCACGACCTACGAAAAAATCGAGGTCATTCCTTATATGGTCGTCAAAAAAGACGGCAGCCGCCAGCCGTTTGACGGTCAGAAAATCCTGCGCGGGCTGCTCAAAGCCTGCGAGAAAAGGCCGATTCCCGTGTCCAAGCTCGAGGAGATCGTCGAGGAGATCGAAAGCAAACTCCAGGAGCGCCCCGATAAAGAGCTCAAGGTCTCGGAAATCGGCCTCTTCCTCATGGACAAACTCAAAGCCTTGGATAAGGTTGCTTATGTGAGATTTGCCTCCGTCTATCGGGAGTTCAAGGACGTTCTCGAGTTCAAGCAAGAGCTGGAAAACCTTCTCAAGGAAAAATAGCTCGCTCTTCCCAATGGTCAGAAGAATCAAGCCGGTCCCGAGAATCATTAAGATCGAAAACGAAATCAAGAGGATCCGGCGCGCCTCGCTTGTCAAGCCCGTCAGATATCCCAGCTGGGACGAGACGTGGATTCCGCGAGTGGATGTTTATGAAAAAGCCAAGGAAATCATCGTTGAGGCGGAGATCCCGGGGGTCGCGGCGAGCGATATCTCGATTACGGTTCAGAGCAACCGGGTGGAGTTCAAGGGTCAGAAAAAAGAGGTTGTCTCGTCGGGAAAAATCCGGTATCTGCTTCTCGAACGGGAGTACGGAGGCTTTCGCCGTCTGGTCGCCCTTCCGGCGACGGTCGTTCCGGACCGGGCGAAGGCAACCCTGGAAAATGGCGTGGTTATTCTGCATTTGAAAAAATATCTGCCCGGCGAGGAAGAAGAAGCGAAACGCAAGTTGCTCAAGACAGAAGAATGAATCCGGAGGAGTTCGATGGGAGAAAAGGATAATCAAAACGGAGAAACGATTGACGAATTGATCGAGGAGCGGGATCAGAGGCTGCAGATCCCCCAGAAGCTGCCCGTGCTGCTCCTGCGTGACATCGTCATTTTCCCTTACATGATTGCGCCGCTGTTCGTCGGCCGGGAGAAATCCAAGAACGCCATCGACCATTCTCTCTCCACTCACCGGATGATCCTCCTCCTGACACAGAAGGACATGGAGGTTGAGGATCCGAAACGGGAGGACGTCTACGATGTCGGGACGGTCGCCCTGATCATGAGGATGCTGAAACTTCCGGACGGTCGCGTTCGGATCCTCGCCCAAGGTCTGATCAGGGCCAGGATTGAGTCGTTTGAAGAAGATCTGCCCTATGTTCAGGCTCAGGTTTCGGTCATCCACGAGCCGGAAATCAAAGAGAAAACGATTGAAAATGAGGCCCTCATCCGCAATGTCCGGAGCGGGCTGGAGAAAGCGACCTCCCTGGGCAAGAACATCCCGCCCGAAGTTCTGATCATCGCTGCCAACGTCGAAGAAATGGGCCGGCTGGCCGACCTGACTGCGGCCAACCTCGAGCTCAAGGTGGAAGAGGCGCAAAAAATCCTCGAAATCGTCGATCCCGCCCAGCGGCTGAAGCGCGTCTATGAGCTCCTGGCGAAAGAGCTCGAGCTTTTGGACATGCAGAGCAAGATCAGCACCGAGGCCAAGGGCGAGATGGACAAGCTCCAGAGGCAGTATTTTCTTCGCCAGCAGATGAAAGCGATCCAGAAGGAGCTCGGCGAGGGAAGCGAAATTCAAGAGGAGATCAAAGCCTATCAGGAGAAGCTGGCACAGCTCAAGGTGACGGACGAAGTCCGGGAGGAAATCGAAAAGCAGATCAGCCGGTTGGCCCAGATGCATCCGGAGTCGGCCGAGACGGCGGTCGTCCGCAACTATCTGGACTGGATGTTCGCTCTTCCTTGGAATAAGAGCACGGTCGATAATCTCAAGCTGAGGAAGGCGAAACAGATTTTGGACGAGGACCATTACGGCCTGGAAAAAGTCAAGGAACGGATTATCGAATATCTCGCCGTCCGTTCCCTGTCGAAAAAGATCAAAGGTCCGATTCTCTGTTTCGTCGGCCCGCCCGGCGTCGGCAAGACCTCCTTGGGCCGCTCGATCGCCCGGGCGCTGGGGCGGAAGTTCATCCGCATGTCGCTCGGCGGAGTGCGGGACGAAGCCGAGATCCGTGGCCACCGCCGGACCTATGTCGGCGCGATGCCCGGCCGAATCATCCAGGGAATCCGGCGCGCCGGCTCCAACAACCCGGTCTTCATGATGGATGAGGTCGACAAAATCGGCGCCGACTTCCGCGGCGACCCTTCTGCCGCTCTGCTCGAGGTTCTCGATCCCGAACAGAACTTTTCCTTCCGGGATCACTATCTGGGAGTGCCGTTCGACCTCTCCAAAGTCATGTTCATTACCACGGCCAATCTTCTCGATCCCATTCAGCCGGCTTTTCGCGACCGGATGGAGATCCTGGAACTCCCGGGCTACACGGAAGAGGAGAAACTTCAGATCGCGCTTCAGCACCTCATCCCGAAACAGATCAAGGAACACGCTCTGAGCGAAAAGGACATTCTGTTCACTTCCGGGGCGATCCGAAAGATCATCGAGCTCTATACCCGAGAGGCGGGGGTCCGAAATCTTGAGCGCGAGATCGCCGCCGTCTGCCGGAAAGTCGCCCGCAAGGTCGCGGAGGGCGAGAAAAAGCTTTTCCGGATCACGTCTCTGAATATCGAGCGTTATCTCGGCCCGCCCCGGATTTTCAAAGACCAGCTGCTGCATAAAGACCAGGTCGGGGTGGCCACGGGCGTCGCCTGGACGGCGACCGGCGGAGAGATTCTTTTTGTCGAAGTGAGCAAGATGAAGGGAAAGGGGAATCTCTCTTTGACCGGTTCGCTCGGCGAGGTGATGAAGGAATCGGCCCAGGCGGCTCTGAGCTATGCCCGCGCCCACGCCGATGAATTGGGCATCCCATCGGACATTTTCTCGACCTATGATTTTCATGTTCACATTCCGGAAGGAGCCATTCCCAAAGATGGCCCCTCGGCCGGGGTCACCATCGCTACCGCTTTGCTTTCGGTCTGCACAGAAATGAAGGTCAGGCGCGATGTCGCCATGACGGGAGAAATTACGCTCCGAGGAAATGTCCTGCCGATCGGCGGGGTGAAGGAAAAGGTTCTGGCGGCCCAGCGGGCCGGAGTCCGGAAAATCATTCTTCCCGCGCCGAACAAAAAGGATCTCGTCGACATCCCGCCAAAAATCAGGAAGGAGATGGAATTCCTGTTCGTTGAGGAAATGAAGGATGTTTTCCGCCACGCTCTGGTGAGGCCGGAGATGGAGGAGGAGAAAAAAGCCGCGGCATGAAAATCCGTTCCCTGCGCGAAAGAGGGCTTGTTTCTGCCCTTCGGCAAGAGTTCAGGGGATCGTGGGGCGGCGTGTTTGTCGGGATCGGTGACGACGCGGCGGTGGTGCGGAAAGCGCGGGGACGCGGCCTCCTGACGACGGATCTTCTGATCGAAGATGTCCATTTTAAGACGGCCATTCATCCCCCCTTCTTGCTCGGCCGCAAGGCGCTGAATGTCAATCTCAGCGATATCGCGGCCATGGGCGGACGACCCCTGTTCGCCCTGCTCGGCCTGGGGTTGAGGTCCGGAGTTGGCAAACGCTGGGTAGAAGAGTTTTGCGTCGGTTTTAAAAAAGCCCTCGCCGAGGCGGGAGTGGCGCTTGTCGGCGGCGATATCTCGGCGGCGAAAAAAATCTGCCTGGCGGTCACGATCTTCGGAGAAAGCGAGCACGTCGTCCTCCGGTCCGGAGCAAGACCGGGAGACCTGATTTTTGTCTCCGGCCGACTGGGAGAGGCGGCGGCCGGTTGGCGACTCCTCCGTAAAGGATACCGACTGGGGACAAGCAAGCGGCTGGATCCGCTCCTCAAGGCGTTTCTCGATCCCAGGCCGCAGATCGCCTTGGGTCGGGTGCTTGCTCGCCGGCGGCTGGCGAGCGCGATGATCGACACGAGTGACGGCTTATCCGTCGACCTCCATCATCTCTGCGAGGAGAGCGGCACGGGCGCCGTTGTCGAGCTCGCCGCCCTGCCCATCTCGCCTTTGCTCCGCCGGATCGAAAACAACCCGTTCGCTCTTGCCCTTCACGGAGGCGAGGATTACCAGCTTCTTTTTGCGGCTCCGGCCGCGAACCGGTCCAAGATCATGAGATTAGCGCCGAAGTTCGGTCTGACCGAGATCGGCCGGGTCGTCAAGGGAAAAAGGATTCAGATCATTGACGGCCGGGGCAGAAAAAAGCTGCTGCCGATCAAAGGGTACGAACATTTTGCCTCTTGACGGAAGGCGGCCGGGGATTCGGCGTCCTTAAAAGAGAACTCCTTCGAAGACGATCTCGGCCGGCCCGGATTGGTAAACCCTGTCTTTTTCCCACTCGACGACGAGATGGCCCATCGAGGTGCGGACGGTGACTCTGGGGTCGGTCAGGTTCTTCAACATGGAGGCCACGGCAGCCGCCGTTGAGCCGCTCCCGGACGACAACGTTTCTCCGACGCCCCTTTCCCAGAAAAGGACCTCGATCTCGCCGCGGTTGAGAACCCGGACAAATTCGACGTTGATGCGGTTGGGGAAAAAGGGATGATTTTCGATTTCTCGCCCGATCTGGTGCCATTCGATGCGCGCCGGAAAGGTGGCAAAAAAGAGGACGCAGTGGGGATTGCCTACGGAAACGAGGGTGATGGGATAAATTTTTCGGTTGATGCAAAGAGGATAATCGACGATTTTTTCGTGGCTTGAGCCGTCATCGAACGGGATCTCGCGGGAAGAAAGCCGGGGGATTCCCATTTCAATCAGGATCTCGGAATGATTTTCGTGCGCCTCGAGGAGACGGCATTCGCGCCTGCCGGCGGTGGTCAGAAAGATAACTTCGGGCGCGTCCAGATATTGTCGAGCAAAGAGGAACGCGGCCGCGCATCTCAGCCCGTTTCCGGAGATCTCCGGCTCGGACCCGTCGGCGTTGAAAATGCGGAAATGGACGAGTCCTTCGGCTCGGTCGGCGATCGAGATGACGATTAGACCGTCCGCGCCCACGCCGGTATGGCGATCGCAGACCTTCCTGGCAAGTCCGGGGATGTCCGGCAATCCCGCGTTTTCCTCCGGGGCGAGGATCACGAAATCGTTGCCCAGGGAGTGGAGTTTGGTAAATTTCATCCCGCTCAGGGAATGCGGAGCGTCACGATTCGGTCGAAGGCTTCGCCGTCGGTTTCGCGCCGAATCAGAAGGATGATGACCTGACCGGACTCCATCTTTTTGAGAATTCTTTCCAGCTCGTCAACCGTGGCCACTTTTCTCTTGTTGACCTCGATGATGATGTCGCCCGCGGCCAGGCCTTTGCGCTCGGCTTCGCTGTAGCGCCTGACTTGGGTGATGATCAGTCCTTCTTGAGTTTTCAACCCGTAGCGCCGGACGATGCTCGGCGTCAGCTCCCTCACGGTGAAACCGAGGTCTTTATCTGAATCTTCCGCCTTGACCTTCGTCTCCTGCGGCTCCAGCTCCTCCACCGTCACGGCAAAGGTTTGCTCTTTTCCGTCCCGGACGACCGTGATGTTCACTTTCTTCCCGGGCGCGATATCGGCGATTTTCAGCTTCAGGTCGTTGGGATCCTTGATCCGCTCGCCGTCGACGGCGACGATGACGTCATAGGGCTTGATTCCCGCCTTGTCGGCCGGGGCTCCGGGTTCGACGCTGGTGACCAAAGCTCCGTTCCGGTCTTTCAGCTTGTAGGCTTCCTTGTCCTCCTCAGTCAGCGGGGTCGTCGGCATGGTGATGCCGATCTTGCCCCGGACGACTCTCCCTTTTTCCCTGAGCTGGACGACGACTTTCTTGGCGAGATTCGAAGGGATGGCGAATCCGAGACCGATATTGCCTCCTGCCGGGGCCAGGATGTTGCTCGTGATGCCGATGACCTCACCTCTCATGTTGACCAGCGGGCCGCCGGAGTTCCCCCGGTTGATGGCCGTATCCGTCTGGATGAAGTCCTGATATTCAGGGACATTTCCGCCGAGGCCGAGCTGCCGGCCCTTGGCGCTGACGATTCCTGCGGTCACGGTGTGTTCCAGACCGAAGGGATTCCCGATCGCCAGGACCCATTCTCCGACCTTGAGGAGCGATGAATCTCCCATCTCGACGAAGGGAAGGTTTTTGGCTTCGATTTTGAGAAGCGCGATATCCGTCTTCGGGTCCGTGCCGATGATCTTGGCCGTATAGGTTTCGCCCTGAAGGGCCGTCACCTCGACCTTGATCGCGTTCTCGACGATATGATAGTTGGTCAGGAGATAGCCGTCCGGGCTGAGGAAAAATCCGGTTCCTTGGGCTGTGGTTCGGTATTCCTGTTCCCGCTGCCGCGGCTGGCCGAAAAAGCGGTTCCAGAAATCGTCGAAGGGAAACTCTTCTTCGAACCCGAATCCGCGGACCTTTTCGACCTTCTCGGCCTCGATTTTGACGACGGCCGGGCCGACCCTCTCGGCAATGCTAACGAAATCCAGGCCCGTCCGGACTTCCGGCGCCAGCGAAGAATAGGCGGCATAGAGAGCGCCCGGAGCCGGGTCCGGTGGTTTATTGAAAATGCCTGTCGCCGGCTCTTCTTTTTCGGGCAGGTAGAAGAAAATATAGCCGGCGGCCAGGAGTCCAAGACCGAAACTGACGAGCGCGATCCAGATCAACTTTTTCATGGTCCGATTCCTCCAGAGGACTGACGATTCAAAAACTATAATTATCACAAAGTTAGAGAAAATTCAAACGGCTCCTCCCCGGGGAGATGAACCCCGAGCTTATTAAAAACGCTCATGGCGAATAAAAAGTTGCGAATTCTTCAGCGCCGAGATAAGATTCTTTCCCGGGAAATATGCGCCTGAGAAAAGGTCTGCTCATCGTCCTCGAAGGGATCGACGGGTCCGGGAAGTCCACCCAGGCCCGGCTTCTTCTGAAACAGCTCCGCTCCCGCGGCTTTCCGGCTGTTTATTTTCGTGAACCGACCCGGGGGAAGTGGGGGACGAAGATCAAAATGCTGGCCAGAAAACCGAGGAGCATCACTCCGGAAGAGGAATATCAGTTATTTCTTCGGGATAGGAAGGAAAACGTCGTCAAGAACCTGAAACCGGCTCTGAGAAAGAAGAACCTCGTTATCCTCGACCGCTATTATTTTTCCACGATCGCTTATCAGGGAGCGAAGGGCATCTCGCCTGCCAGGATCAGGCGTGAGAACGAGAAATTCGCCGTCCGTCCGGACATCGTTTTCATCCTGGATATCGGGCCGCGGCAGGGCCTGGGACGAATTTCCGGCCGCAAGAGGAAAGACTTCCTTTTTGAACGGGAGCGTTATTTGTCCCGTGTCCGCCGGATTTTCCAGGGCTTTCGGGGAAGAACGTTCGTCCATCTCGACGCCACTTCTTCCCGGGCGGCCATTTCCTCGGTCATTTTAGCCCGTGTCCTGAAGCTCCTGAGCCGACACACCGCCTGAGGCTTTTGTCCTTGCGGGGAGAAATGAGAGGGACCGATTTCTCCGCTCCGGATCCGGTTTCCTCAATGGCCCGGGGGAAGACCGGTCGCTGACCTCACCCCCGCTGGGTTTGGTTTTTCCGGAGGGATTTGCTATATTGAGACCCGTGCCGGAAAAGAAAAACCGACTCCTGGCAAGGAGGAAAAGGCCTTTCCTCCATCTTCGGATCGAGAAGCTCAAGGCGGGGAAAGCCCTCCGTGTTCTTGGCTTCGTTTGTCTCTTCGGGCTGGCCGTGATCTTTGGCGCCTTTGCCGGGGCTTACCGTGCCGTCCGCCAAAATCTTCCCTCTGTTTCCGATCTGGAAAATTTCGAGCCGAACATTCTGACCTCCGTTTATTCGGACGATGGACGGATCATCAAGGACTTCGCCATCGAGCGCCGGATCGAAGTCCCCTATGAAAAAATCCCGGATGTTTTGATTCAGGCCATCGTCGCCACCGAAGATCCGCGTTTTTTCAAACACAACGGGGTCGATCTACGAGGAATCCTCCGGGCGGCCAAGGAAAATATTCGCCGCGGACGGATCTTCAGGCGTCCGGAAGGAGGAAGCACGATCACCCAGCAGCTCGCCCGCAATCTCTTTCTTTATCCCCAGCAGACGATCGGTCGAAAGCTCAAGGAGATGTACCT
>CAZNVB010000060.1:0-2008 GCA_964576265.1 uncultured Eubacteriales bacterium
AGCGTTTGTCTCAATATTGATGTAACCCACTTTTTTCTCGGGAAATGGGTCGATAAAGAACTCGACACAGCTGTCTTTCCATACCGGGTCCTGGAAGCGGGTGTATTTTACCCGGATCGCAGACTCAAAGGCTTTAAAATAAACATAGAGATGATTCGGGCTGTAGCACACCCGGGCTTCGACCCGCGGCTCATATCCGTTATTCAACCAGAGATAACGATCGACTGGCGCGGCCTGGATTTCTTCCCAGAATCTCGGGTCTCCAGGGAGAGAGAAATCTTCATGAATCCGGGTGATTTGGTATTCTCTCGTCTGAATCATCGCCGCCCTCTTTCTGAAAACGGATCGAAAATGCCGGGCCTGGCAAAGCAGGCCCGATGAATCTCCAGGTTATAATACTTTAGCCCGGCCGGAGGTTGTCGACGAATCGGGCGGACCGGGTCGACCCGATCCGAAAGGAACTCGTAGCACCACCACCCTCCCGGATAGGCAGGCACAGGACCGAAATAGAAACGGGCGAAGCGGAAAAGCTGGCCCAGAAAGGCGGCTTTCTTCCTCAACTGGCTCCTCTGGAAAAAGACCGAACCGGACTGGGCGGCGATGATTCCGCCAGGCTCCAGCCGATCCTTGAGATGCCCATAGAAATCCTTCTGATGAAGAACGGTCGCCGGACCTACAGGATCTGAGGAATCCACCAAAATGACATCGAACCGCTCATCCGATTGGCGAATGAACGTATTCCCGTCAGCGATGAAAACTTCGGCCCGAGGATCAAGAAACGAGCTGCTAAGGGACGGAAAATATTTCCGGGCCGCCGAAACGACAGCGGCGTCGATTTCAATAAGTTGAGCCTTTTCGACGGGATAGCGCAGAACCTCCCGAAGCGTCCCTCCGTCTCCGCCGCCGATGATCAGGACCCGGCGCGGATTGGGATGAGCTATCAAGGCGGGATGAACGAGCATTTCATGGTAGAAAAACTCGTCATTTTCCGTCGTCTGAACCAGGCCGTCGAGGACAAGGACGCGGCCGAAGGAATCCGTCTCGAAGACCTCGATCTTCTGGAAGGGAGTTCTGGCCTTGAGGAGTCTTCGTCTCGCGATAAAAAAAATCCCGTTTGTTGGCGTGTGATATTCCCTGAATTCGAGGGGCCTTTCTCGCCGCGCAGATCGTCCGCTCATCCGTTTTTGATTGCGTTAAACTTTGCTCCCCACACATCGCGGAAGCAACAGGAGCTTAAAACGCGGCCATTATAACGGCCGTGTCCATCGCCTGTCAACAAATCGCCTGCTTTTTGGATGCATCTCATTGACCCGTTTGGATGAAAGGCCAAGGATTCGGGTCCGGCCTCCGGATCCCCAGGAGTCGATTCCATCCATCTCACTCTCGCCAAACCCAATTTTGAAAGCCGTTCCATGGGAGCTAATAGAATTCGACGACGCGGATGTTTTTGTAATATTTTTTCAGAATATCCTGGTAACTTGCACCCGCCTGGCCCATCCGGTACGCTCCGACCTGACAGAGCCCGACGCCGTGCCCCCAGCCCCTGCCCGTAAAAACAAAATGCGAGACCCGTCCCTCGACATCATACTCCCTGTCCAGTGTAAAGAGCGTGTCGCGCAGCCCCAGCATCCACCGGATCTTCAACCCCTTGACCACCGTGTTGCCTTCCTCCCCCAAAACCGAAAGCGCCGTTACACGATGGGATTTGCCTCGCTCGAGAATTTTGAGGTCCACCAGCTGACCAATGGGATAGTACTCGTTAATTTTCTTTTCCAGCTCCTCACGGGTCAAACGGACCTGCCAGCGGTGGAAGACAGAACTCCTATCAAGGGTCTTGGTCTCGGCCGAAAAAGTCGCCTCGAAAAAAGCCACCAGGCCATTCCGTTCGACCCATTTGACATCCTCTCCTCCCAGAAGCGTCAGCCGGGAAGCGGGATGGACATCGCCGTCCCTATGTCGAAAAAGAAGGACGTCCGGCGAAAGAGGAAGGCGGCGGATCTCTCCATCC
>CAZNVB010000061.1:0-16112 GCA_964576265.1 uncultured Eubacteriales bacterium
TTTCCATACTATCAGTACAGTCTTCATTGCCAAGGCGAAAGGTGAGCCCAGAGCACAGGACGATGCTCAGGAAGCAGGCGTTTTCACTTCCGACCACCTGCCGCAGCCGCTGGCTTTCGACCACGGAAAGATTCTTGCCGATTATTTCCAAGCAAAAGAAAGTACCGGCATATTCCGTGGAAAGGCCGATGAAAACGACTCGGGAGCGGAAAAAGGAAAGAACACCGATGTGAAACTGAAGGAGGTTCAACGGGTCTGGGGGCTCTCGGAAGCCGAAGTGATCAAAAGCCTGCTGGCCAGTCACGGAATCATCTGCATTTTCCGGGGCGAGATGGTCCAGGCCATTTATCCGATCACGGTCGATGGACTCGGCGAGATAAAAATTCTGGTCGCAGAAAGGGATTATGAGCTGGCAAAAAGCTTGCTCGAAAAGAACAACTTCAGCCAAGAAGAGTAACCATTTCCCCTTCTAAAACTCGCGCGCTCAGCCGTGCGATCCCCTATATATAGATAATCAATATTTTCCCTAAAAATCTTAAGAAATATAAGAAAATCTCTTGACATTTGATTTTTGCTTTCCTATATTAGGCCCGAATGGGATAAATTGGGACGAAATGGGAAATATGTTGATCGGAAGTTACAGCGCCAAGATGGATAAGGGCGGCCGAATCAAGATCCCGGAGAAGTTCCGGGCGGCCATCGAACAGGAGTACGGCAAAGACGTCTTCATCACCTCCCTCACTGATGAAGCCGTCCAAATTTATCCTCTGTCAGTATGGGAAGAGCTCACCGGAGTCGCCAGAGAGGGAGCGCTTCATCTCCGACCGGATGTCCGGATGTTCCTGTTGCGCGTCAACCGCAAAGGCTCAAGGCATGAAATCGATTCTAAGGGACGGGTCTTGATTACGCTGGCCTTGCGGGAAAGCGCCGGGCTCGAGAGCGAGGTCGAGGTCATCGGCCTGAACAACCACCTGGAAATCTGGAACAAAGCGAGACTGGATGAAAAGCTGGAGCAGAAGCCGCTGACGGATGAGGACTTTGAAAAGATCGCCGGGCTCATCCCACGCGGAAAAGCGGAATGAACCAGCAAGGGCACGTTCCCGTCCTTCTCGAGGAAGTCCTGGAATACGCGGCCAGCGGAAGGGAGGGAATCTACATCGACGGCACGATCGGTCTGGCCGGTCATAGCCTTGAAATTCTCAAAAGAAACCCCAGAGCGAAGGTCATCGGCTTCGATATCGACGAGCTGGCCCTGGCTGAAGCCAAGCTCAGGCTGAAGCCCTACGCCGGAAGAGCCGAGCTCTATCACGCCGATTTTCGTCGCCTTCCCGAACTCGATATCGACTTTGCCGCCGTTCGAGCGCTTCTCCTTGACCTCGGACTTTCCTCTTTTCAACTTGACCGTGCGGAACGGGGATTCAGCTACAACCTGGACGGCCCCCTGGATATGCGAATGGATCTGAGGAACAGGACGACAGCTGAAAAAATTATCGCCTCCTATTCGGAGCCCCGGCTGGCTCGGCTCTTTTGGGACTATGGAGAGCTCAAGCAGGCCCGGCGTCTGGCCAAAGAAATCGTCAGCCGCCGAAAAACACGAAAAATCGCCACCACTCTGGAATTCCGCCGGATCATCGAAGAGGTCTGCCGCTGGTCTCCACAAAAGGGCAAAATCCATCCTGCAGCCAAAGTTTTCCAGGCCCTGCGCATCGAGATCAACCGGGAGCTTGAAGGACTCGGCGAATTCCTCGACCGGGTCATTCGGCTTTTTTCTCCCGGAGCTCGCCTGGTGGTTATTTCCTTTCACTCCCTGGAGGATAGAATCATCAAGCATGCCCTGGCGAAGCTGGCGGCTTCTCAACCCGGACCTCCTCTTGTCCGCATTCTCACCAAGAAACCGATCACGCCGAGCGAAGAAGAGATCGCAGCCAACAGCCGTGCCCATTCGGCCAAGCTTCGGGCAGGAGAAAGAATCTGATGGTGACGAGAAAATATCGGAGAAAAGAGATCGCCCTTGCCGGAGGATCCCTTCTCCTTGGCCTTGCCACCCTGAGCTTCTACATCTGGCATCAATCGGCCTTGATCAGCCTCGGATACCAGATGACCGGCCTGGAAATGAAGATTGAACGACTGACTCTCGAGATCAAGAAACTCGAAACCGACAAGGCCGCCCTTCTCTCTCCCGATCGGGTGGAAAAAATCGCCCGCACCGAACTCAACCTCTGCGAACCGAAAGAAGGCCAAATTCTTTACCTTGCGATCGAGGGCCCGACCGACCATGACTGAACCGACGTGTGCAGACCAGAAAAAAATCCGCCGGCGGACGATCATTCTTTTGTTTTTCTTTTTTCTCTGGTCCATCGTTCTTACTTTGCGGCTTATCGAACTCCAGGTGATCCATCATCAAAGGTTCCGGCGAGCCGTAGAAAGCCAAAATAAAAGAAAGCACACCATCGTCCCCGAGCGGGGCACGATCTACGACCGATCCGGTCACATCCTGGCCCGCAGTCTGCCTGTTCCCTCGGTTTTTTTTATTCCCAATGAAAGAGAGCCGACTCGGGATCAATTTCGTCGGATCGCCGGTCTGAAGGAGATTCTCGGTCTGTCCGAAAAAGATCTTTCGCGGATCGAGGCCGGAATCGAAGAAGGAGAGACGTTTATCTACCTTCGCCGCAAGGCCGATCCGGCAGTCGCCGACCAAATCAAGAAACTCGGCCTGCCCGGCATCGGCTTCGAGGAAGAGCATAAAAGGTTTTATCCTCTCGGCACGCTTGCCGCTCATGTTCTCGGCGCCGTAAACGTCGACAATGCGGGAGCGGCCGGGGTCGAGCTCGAATATAACAGGCTTCTCGAGGGAGAAAAGGGGCAGAGTCTGATTCTTCAAGATGCCAAGAAAAAAAGATACCATTTCGAAGTCCTCAAGAAATCCCGGCCCGGCAAAGACCTGGTGCTGACCATCGATCGCACGATCCAATATCTCAGCGAAAGGGAGCTCGCCAACGGCGTCCGAGCCTGTGATGCAGCCTGGGGAACAGTCATTGTCTCCCATCCGCCTTCGGGCGAAATCCTGGCCATGGCGACCTTCCCCACCTACGATCCGAACGCCTGGCCGCCCACTCCTTTCGAACTGAGCCGGAACCGGGCGATCCAGGAAAACGTCGAGCCCGGATCGACGTTTAAGATCATCACGGCGAGCGCCGCCCTGGAAACGGGGGCAGTGAATTTCGACGAGATCTTCGACTGCAGCGGCGGGAAAATCCATATCGGCGGCTGGACGATCGCCGATCACAAAAAAATGGGCCTCCTCTCTTTCTCCGAAGTGATCATTCATTCCTCGAATGTCGGAACGGTGATGGTCGGCCAGCGTCTGGGAGAGATGCGCCTCTTCCGGATGATCCAAGCCTTCCATTTCGGGCAGCCGACGGGGATCGACCTACCGGGAGAAGAGCGCGGGATCTTCCATCCCCTGAACGAGTGGTCCCGATCCTCTCTCGCCTCTCATTCGATCGGCTACGGCATTTCCGCGACTCCCCTTCAACTGCTTCAGGCGATGAATATCATCGCCAACAGAGGCGTTCTTATCCCCCCGAGAATCACCCGGCCCGACTTCGATTCGGCGCCATCAGGATTCAGGCGTATCTCGGCCGGCGAACAAATCATCTCGGAACGCACGGCCCGGGATCTCACCGAACGGGTTTTCGAAAAAGTCGTTCTCGAAGGGACGGGCAAGGCGGCTCAAATTAGCGGATTCACCGTCGCCGGGAAAACAGGCACAGCCCAGAAAAGAAACCCGGGCGGGGGCTATACCGCAACGAGGCATCTGGCATCATTTGTCGGGTTTGTCCCGGCCGAGGAGCCGCTCATCTCGATCATTGTGGTGATCGATGATCCGAAGTCCGGGCTGCATTACGGCGGGACGGTCGCCGCTCCGGTCTTCCGGGAAATCGCCCGCCGGGTTCTCCTCTATCTCGGAGAAGCTCCTCCATCTGACCGAGCGATCGGCATGATCACCGCCCGACTGCGGAATGAGGCCCAAAGATGATTCTCCAAGACCTGTTGCGCGGAATCCGGGGAACTTCCATCAATGGAAACGGGAATACGGAGATCACCGGTCTCGCCTATTCTTCCATCGACGTCAGGCCCGGCTTTCTTTTCGCCGCCCTGAAAGGCCAGAACACAGACGGAAATCAATATGTCGACGACGCGATCCGGCGCGGCGCGGCAGCGATTCTCTCTCAGAATACCAGGCCGGCGAATGTCCGAGTCGCCTGGATCCAGGTCTCCGATCCACGGGAAGCGCTGGCTTATGCCGCCGCCAATTTTTACAGTCACCCGTCGATGAAATTGACGGTGGTCGGGATTACTGGAACAAAGGGGAAAACAACGGTCACCTATCTTCTTGAGTCGATCCTCAAGAAAGCGGGCTGTCAACCGGGCGTCATCGGGACGATCAACTATCGGTGGGCGGACAAAATCATTCCGGCGGCCCGGACAACGCCCGAAGCCCCGGACCTCCAGCACATGCTGCGACAGATGCTCGATCAGGGCGTCAGTCATTGCCTGATTGAAGTCTCTTCGCACGCCCTCGATAGGAAAAGAGTCTGGGGAGTCCAGTTCGACATCGCCGTCTTCACCAACCTGAGTTCCGAGCACCTCGACTATCACCCCTCGCTCGAAGATTATTTTGAGGCCAAAAAGAAACTCTTTTTTCTCAACGCCAAAAAGAGGACGGCGGTCGTCAACCTCGACGATCTTTGGGGAAAAAGGCTGATCGCCGAACTTCCGCTGAAGACCGTGTCTTTCGGCTTTGAGCCGGCCGCCATCGTCCGTGCCCACGAGTATCTCCCTTCCGAAAACGGAATCAAAGCTCTGCTGGATTATCCCGGGGGACAGATCAAAATCTGTTCTCCTCTGCTGGGCAAGCACAACCTCTACAATATTCTCGCCGCCGCTGCGACGAGCTTGGCGCTGAATATCCCAGCCGGAGCCATCAAGGACGGCGTCAGTGCTTTGAAAGGGATCCCGGGAAGGCTGGAAAGAATCACCACCGACTTGGGTTTTCATGTCTTCGTCGATTATGCTCATACCGACGCCGCCCTGCGCAGTCTCCTCGAAACGGTCCGGGATCTCAAACCGCGACGCATCCTTCTTGTCTTCGGAGCCGGAGGCGACAGAGACAGGGAAAAGCGTCCCCGGATGGGCGAGGTGGCCGCCTCGCTCGCCGATGTGACCTTCCTGACCTCGGACAATCCGAGGTCGGAAGATCCGCTGCGGATCATTGCGGAAGTCGAAAGGGGATTCATTCGAAAAGGAGCGAAGGCTTATTACAAAATCCCCGACCGAAAAGAGGCCATTGAAAGAGCTCTTGCCGCCGCCAAGAAAGGGGATTATGTCCTGATCGCAGGAAAAGGACACGAGACCGTCCAGGTCATCAAATCGGAGCGAATTCCCTTCGACGACGCGGAGATCGCACGCTCCTTTCTCAGGTCGATGGAGGCCAAAGGGTGATGGTTGAGTTTCGCCTGGATCAAATTGCGCAAAAAATACGGGGAGAAATCCAACAAGGCCATCCCGCTCTCATCTTCAGCCGCTTCAACATCGACTCCCGATTGACCCGACCGGGAGAGCTTTTTTTCGCCATCAAAGCCAGGAGAAACGGCCACTCCTTCATCCCGGAAGCGGCAGAAAAGGGCGCGGCCGGAGCTGTCATCTCGGAAGATGTCCCGGCGCCCAACGACTCTTTCGCCCTCATCCGCGTCGCCGACACGGTGGCCGCGCTTCAGGAACTCGCCCGAGCCGCTCTGGCTGCCTGTCCGGTCAAAATCGTGGGCATCACCGGAAGCGTCGGCAAGACGACGACTAAAGAGTTCGCCGCCGCCTTGATCGAGGGAAGCTTCCGCGTCCTCAAGTCCGAAGGAAACATGAACAATCATCTCGGTCTGGCCCTCTCCCTGCTCAGGCTCAGACCGAGTGACGAAGTGGCCGTCCTGGAGATGGCCATGAGCGCGCCGGGAGAAATTCGAGCCCTGACGAGAATGGCGCCTCCGGACATCGCCGTGATCACGAACATCAGCCCCGTTCACCTTGAATTTTTTCCCGACCTCGAAGCCATCGCCCGAGCCAAAAAAGAAATCCTTGAGGGCGCGAAAATCGATGCCACGGCTGTCCTCAACGGAGACGATCCTTTGATTAGGAAAATCAGCCGCGATTGGACAGGCCGACGGATTCTGTTCGGATTTTCGCCAAGGTGCGATATCCGAGCCTCGCAGGTCCGGAGTCTCGAGCCTGAGGGCTTGATCTTCGACCTTCATCTTGGAGCGGAAACAAGGGAAGTGCGCCTGCCCGTCATCTACGAAGATTACGTCATGAACGTTCTCGCCGCTCTGGGCGCGGCTTATGCCCTCGGCGTCCCCTTCTCCAGATTGGCGGAGCGAATCCCTCATCTGCGCCCCTTCGCCGGCCGAGGAATCTTGCTCCGGCTCAGCCGCGGCATCCGGCTGGTTGATGATTCTTACAACTCGAATCCCAGAGCCCTGGAATCCGCCCTTCGCAGTCTCGCCCGGTTTCCGGGGAGAAAAGTGGCCGTTCTCGGAGAAATGCTGGAGCTTGGGCCTGAAGAAAAAGAGTTCCATCTCCAAGCGGGAAAACAGGCCGTCGAATACGGCTGGGAGGTTCTGATCACGATCGGCCGTCTGGGAGACGTCCTGGCCGAGGGGGCGCACCGGGCAGGGATGCCGGAGGATCGGATATTTTCCTTTGCCGACTCCGCCCAAGCCGCGGATAAAATCTCCGCTCTCATCCTGGACGGGGATCTTATTCTGGTGAAAGGCTCGCACAGCGTCAAGACCGAAGTGATCGTCGAGAAGCTGAAGGAGCTTTTCAAGGAGAGATAGAGTGCTTTACTGGCTGCTTGTTCCGCTGAGGGAATACGTCTTCTTTTTCAATGTCTTCCGCTACATCACCGTCCGCACCGCGATGGCCGGAATCACGGCCCTCCTGATCAGTTTTCTTTTCGGCCCGCTTCTGATCCGGGCGATGAAAAAGCGCCAGATCGGCCAGGAGATCAGACCGGAGGGGCCTCAGTCCCACCTGAGCAAGAAAGGGACGCCCTCGATGGGCGGGATTCTGATCATCGCTTCTACGGTTATCCCGACGCTTCTCTGGGGAAATCTGAGCAACAGCTATGTCTGGCTGGCGATGATCTCGATGATCGGGTTCGGCGCGATCGGGTTCTGGGATGATTATCTCAAGATCAGTCGCCGGCAGTCCTTGGGTCTTCGCGGCCGGAGCAAACTTCTCCTTCAATTCTGCCTGGCCGCGCTCATCGGACTCGGCCTTGTTTATATCGGCCTGACCGATGGGTTCAGCCTCCGCCTGAGCTTTCCGTTTTTCAAGACCTGGGTTCCTTACCTCGGCTGGTTCTATCTGCCCTGGATCATTTTCATCCTCGTCGGATCTTCAAACGCCGTCAACCTCGCCGACGGCCTGGACGGCCTGGCTATCGGATTGACCTTTATCAGCGCCACGGCGCTGACCGCCTTGACTTACATTGCCGGCCATGCGCTTTACTCCAGCTATCTCAACATCGCCCGCGTCCCTCAAGCGGCGGAATTGACGGTTTTTGCCGGAGCTTTTTCCGGCGCCTGTCTGGCCTTTCTCTGGTTCAACTGCCATCCGGCTCAGGTTTTCATGGGAGACGTCGGAGCTCTCTCTCTGGGTGCGACTCTTGGTTTGATTGCCATTTTAATCAAGCAGGAATTTCTCCTTTTCACCGTCGCCGGAGTTTTTATTCTGGAAGCGCTTTCCGTCATGCTCCAGGTCGGTTATTTCAAGCTCAGCCACGGAAAGCGAATCTTCAAGATGGCCCCGCTTCATCATCACTTTGAGCTCAGCGGCTGGCCCGAGGAGCAGATTGTCGTCAGGTTCTGGATTCTGGCCGTTATCTTTGCTCTGTTCAGTCTGACGACGCTTAAATTGAGATAAGACGATGAATCTTGCTGGAAAGAAAGTCTTGGTCGTCGGCCTGGGAAAAACGGGCGAAGCCCTATGCGGATTTCTCCTTCGCCGGGGGGCGAACGTCATGGTCAGCGAGATCAAAGAAGAGAAGGCCCTGGGAAAGAGGATCCAGGCTTGGAAAGAAAAAGGAGTGTGTTTCGAAACAGGCGGTCATAAGCTGGAGACGTTTCTTTCTTCCGATCTCATCGTTCCCAGTCCCGGCGCCGCGTCTTTGCCTTTCTTGCGGGCAGCGGGAGAAAAGGGCATCCCGGTGATGTCGGAGATCGAGCTGGCCTATCGCTTCCTCCGGGGAAGGATCGTCGGCATTACAGGCACAAACGGAAAATCGACCACCGCCTCTCTGGCTCACAAAATTTTGCAGGAAGCCGGTCTCAAATCCCGCCTGGCCGGAAATATCGGCCGACCCCTGATCTCCTGCGTCGACAAAAGCCAGGAGGATCACATCTATGTGACGGAAATTTCGAGCTTTCAGCTCGAGCACGTCCGTCGCTTCCGCAGCTTCATTTCGGTCTTGTTGAACATTTCTCAAAATCACCTCGACTGGCACGAGTCGTTCGCCGCCTATGTGGCTGCGAAGAAGAGACTTTTCCAGAGTCAAAGAGACACGGATATTGCCATTTTGAATCGAGACGACAGGCTCGTTTGGGAAGTTTCCAAGGAGACCGAGGCGAAAGTCTGCGCTTTCAGCAACCGCACTCCGGTGCGCCGCGGCTGTTTTCTCAATGACGGTTGGATCGTGCTTCGCGACAGGAAGAGCGAGGAGCGGCTGATCAGGATTGAAGACATCACTTTGCCGGGAAACCATAACCGGGAAAATGTCATGGCGGCGGCTCTGATCGGCCACTCGCTGGGGATCGGAGCAAAAATCATGCGTTCTTCCATCCGGAGTTTCACCGGCCTGGAACACCGACTGGAAAAAGTCCTGACTTGGCGCGGCGTCCGATTCGTCAATGATTCCAAGGCCACAACGGTCGATGCCACCATCAAGGCCCTCTCGAGTTTCGACCGGCCGGTTATCCTCATTCTTGGCGGCAGGGATAAAGGCGCCGATTTTCGCCTGCTGCGTCGGCCGATCGAAGCGGGTGTGAAAAAGGTGATCCTCCTTGGTGAGGCGAAAGAAAAAATCGGGCGAGCTCTGAGGAGAGTCGTGCCTCTTGAACCCGCTCTCTCCCTACGCGAGGCCGTGCTCAAGGCCTTTCGCTCCGCCTCGGCCGGAGAGATCGTACTTCTTTCTCCGGCCTGCACCAGCTTCGACATGTTCAGGAACTTCGAGGCCCGCGGCCGGGCCTTCAAAAGAGAAGTCCTTCGGCTCAGAGGGTCGATCGAGAAAAGAAAAGGCTGAACGATGGAAATTTTCAAGCCCTGGGGATTCGACAAATCGACCGCCGGAATCACTCTGGCCCTGCTCGTTGTCGGCTTCATCATGGTCTTCAGTTCCTCCGCCGTCCTGGCCGAACAGAAATACCATCAATCTCTTTACTTTTTCATTCAGCAGCTCGTCGGCGCCGCGGCCGGAATCGTCCTCGCTTTCTTCATTCTTTCGATCCGTCGGCCATTCTACCAGGATCCACTCGTGATCTACGGTTTGCTTCTGGCCTCCCTGGCTCTTCTCGCCGCCTGCTTCGTCATGCCGACGGTCGCCCGGACGAACCGTTGGGTGATCATCGCCGGAATGCGTTTTCAGCCCTCGGAGCTGGCCAAGATCAGTCTGATCCTCTTTCTCGCTTTCTATTTCGACCGGAAAAAAGATCGCCTCCACGACTGGAAAACTCTGATTTTCCCCGTTTCTGTAGTCGGGTTTTTCATTCTCCTCGTCCTTAAGGAGCCCGATTTCGGAACGGCCATTCTTTTGTTCGCCGTCTGCGGTTTGGTCTTTTACCTCGGCGGAGTCCGGTTCAGGCACCTGGCAGTTCTTGCGCTCGCCGCCGCGGCTGTATTCGCCGTCCATCTCTTTTCCGCTCATTACCGGATGGACCGCGTAGCGAGTTTTATTTCACCGGAAAAGGATCCTCTGGGCAAGAGTTTTCAGCCCATCCAGTCGAAGATGGCGGTCGGGGCAGGAGGGATCCTGGGCGTCAGCCTGGGGGAAAGCACTCAAAAACTTTATTTTCTTCCCAATGCTCATACCGATTTCATTTATGCGATTCTGGCCGAGGAATTCGGCCTCGTCGGGACGATGTCCATTCTGATCCTTTTCGTTTTTCTTCTCTGGAGAGGCTTCACCATCGCCGGCCGGGCAACAACCGTGGGAGGGCAGCTGGCTGTCTCCGGATTGACCCTGATGATCTGCACTCAGGCCTTGCTCAACATGGCCATCGTCCTCGGTCTCGGACCGGCGAAAGGAATTCCCCTCCCCTTTGTCAGTTTCGGCCGGTCATCGCTCGTTTGCAGTCTGGCGGCCGTCGGAATCATCCTCAATATCTCGCAGCGGAAGCGGGCCTGGCGGAAAAAAATATGAAGACGAAACGCGTCATCATCAGTGGCGGGGGAACAGGCGGACATCTCTTCCCCGCTCTGTCTGTCGGGCTTAAACTCCGGGTCAGGGATCCGGAGTTGGCTCTAACCTATGTCGGGAGTCGGCGGAGCCTGGAAAAGGATTTAATGGATAAGCATGGAGTCCATTTCATCCCTCTGAAAATCGAAGGTCTCAGAGGGCGGGGCTGGAAAAGCCTGAAAGCCATGACCCTTCTGCCTTTTGCTTTTGCCAAAACTCTCTGTATCCTCCTGCGCCTGCGCCCGAATCTGGTGGTCGGAGTCGGCGGATACAGTTCCGGCCCGATCGTCCTTCTGGCCTCGTTCCTTGGGATCCCGACTCTCATTCTCGAACAGAACCTCAAGCCCGGGTTTACTAACCGTCTCCTTGGACGCTGGGTGGACAAGGCCGTCGTGGCCTTCGAAAACTCCCTGCCTTATTTCCGGGGTAAAGGCGTTTTCCTCGGCAACCCGGTCCGAGAGGAATTTTATTCCCTTTCTCCAAAACCGAGAACGGACGGGCTCTCCCTTTTCGTCTTCGGCGGAAGCCAGGGCTCACGAATTCTCAATCAGACCATGACCGCAGCTCTGCCGCACCTCGCATCCGCCAGAGGCAGGCTGAAAATTGTCCATCAGACCGGACAGGCGGACTTCGAATGGGTCAGGTCAAAATACGCCGAGAGCCCTTTCTCCGACGCTGTGATTGCCCCTTTCTTTTTCGATATGGCGGCCCGCTTCTCGCAGGCGGACCTCGTCGTCTGCCGGGCGGGCGCAACAACCATCGCCGAGCTCATTGTGGCTCAAAAAGCCTCCATCCTTATCCCCTTTGCCCGGGCGGCGGAAAACCACCAGGCGGCAAACGCCTCCGAATTGGCCAGAGTCCACGGAGCGGAAGTCATCCTGGAGAGGGATCTCACGCCGAACGTTCTCGCCGTCAGAATCCTCCACCTGCTGGAAAACCCGGCCAGAATCACGCTCATGGAAAAAAACCTGGCCCGATTAAGAACCGAGCGTCCCGCCGAGGCGATCGTCGACCTCTGCTTCGACATGATGAAGCCTGAACGATAGGAGAACCCCAGAGTGGTCAAAAAAGTCTATCGCAAGCTCAAGCACATTCATATGGTCGGAATCGGCGGCACGGGGATGAACGGCATTGCCGAAGTCCTTCTCAATCTGGGCTACAAAGTCTCCGGCTCGGATCTCCAGTCGAGCGAAGTCACCCGACGTCTTTCCCGGCTGGGAGCGAAAATTCACTGCGGTCACCAGGCCGAAAGAATTCATGGGGCCGATGTCGTCGTCATTTCTTCGGCTGTCCGGGAGGACAACGTCGAAGTCCAGGAAGCACGGCGGTTGAAGATTCCCGTCATTCCCCGGGCTGAAATGCTGGCCGAGCTGATGCGGATGAAATACGGCGTCGCCGTCGCCGGCTCGCACGGCAAGACGACGACCACCTCCATGATTGCCCAGGTGCTCGAATACGGAGGGTTCGACCCGACGATCATCGTCGGCGGCCGGCTGAACACCATCGGCTCGCACGGCAAACTCGGAGCCGGCGATTTCATCGTCGCCGAGGCCGACGAAAGCGACCGGTCCTTCCTCTTTCTTTCGCCGTTCATCGCCGTGCTCACCAACATCGACGATGAACATCTCGACCAGTATCAGACCGTGGAGGAAATCAAAAAGACCTTCGTCAGCTTCGCCAACAAGGTTCCGTTCTATTGTCCGATCATCCTCTGTCTTGACGACCCGAACCTTCAAGACCTCATCCCGCGGCTCGAGCGGCGGCTGATCACCTACGGCTTTTCTTCGCAGGCGGATATTTTCGCCCGAGACCAGGCGTTCGTTGAATTCAGGAGCACGGCGACGCTTTTTCACCGGGGCAAAAAATTGGGCGAGCTGATGCTCCGAGTTCCCGGAGAACACAACATTTCCAATGCCCTGGCCGCCGTCGCCGTCGGACTCGACCTGGACATCCCGATCAAAGTCATTCTCCGGGCGCTTGGGGAATTCGCCGGCACGGGCCGGCGGTTCGAATTGAAAAAAACCGTCGGCCGCCTCATGGTGATCGAAGACTACGGCCATCATCCAACCGAGATCAAGGCCACCTTGAGCGCGGCCAAGCGGGGTTTTGGCCGCCGATTGATGGTCGTTTTCCAGCCCCATCGCTTTACCCGCCTCTCTCTCTTGATGAAAAGTTTCGTCACCGCCTTCAACCAAGCGGACGTCCTGATCCTCACCGAAATCTATCCGGCGGGCGAGCCGCCCATCGTCGGAGTCACCGGGCAAGCGCTCTTCGAAGCGATCAGCGCCCACGGACACAGAAACGTTCATTTCGAGCCGAACATGAAAAAGATTCCTTCACTCGTCCGACGATTGGCCGAGCCGGAGGACATCGTCCTCGTGCTCGGCGCCGGAAACATCAATCGCACGGTCCCGGAAATCATCTCTCTGCTTGAAAAGAGGCAATGAACATGGAATCCTTCCATCTCCCCTTCCGTCACGGACCGGTCAGCTACGCAGGACCGGTTCAATTCCAGCGCGGACGCGAAAGTCTTCCGGCGAAGAAAATCCAGCGCAAGTTCCGGGTCAAATTCAAGCACCTCTTTTTGTTTTTCTTCCTTCTTGGCGCATCTTTTTATTCCCTGATAAAGTTATATCTCTTCCTCGTCAGCAGCGAGATTTTTAAAGTCGAGCGCGCTGAGATCGTCTGTCGACGGGATTTCGTCCGCAGCGATATCCAGGCCGTCCTTAAGGCCTCAAAACTCGGCAATCTCCTCCTTCTTGACCTCGGACGCCTGAAAGAGCGTGTCGAAGCCCATCGCTGGGTTAAGGAAGCGCGGCTGCGAAAGATTTTTCCTTCCGCTTTGAAAATTGAAATCCGCGAGCGCGAACCAGCCGCCCTTCTTTCACTCCAAGGAAAATTCATCCTGATTGACCGAGAGGGCGCGCATCTCGAGGTCCTGACGTCCAGGGAAGGCATCGATCTGCCGGTCTTCGTCGACTCCTCTCAATTCCGCGACCAGTACCAGGATAAGCTCGCTCTCGGATGGCGGTTTCTGGCCGAACTGCCGCCTGCGGAGGCGGAAAGGATGGAGAGCATCGACCTCTCCCGAAAAGACAACCTCGGGCTTCGCTTCCGCGACCAGCCGACAACCCTTTATCTTGGCGACGCTGATTTCGGCGAAAGGTTGAGAATCTATCGCACCGCGCGCGAAACACTGGAGACCCAAGTCGGCCCTCTCGAATATGCGGACCTGAGCATCGAAGGTCGGATTTATTTCAAACCTCTGCCGGCGCTGGCTCAGGCCGCGCCCGCAACTCCTCCCCCGGAGGTGGAGCAATGACCAAGAACTCCTACATTGTCGGACTGGACATCGGCACCAAGAAAGTCGCCGTCATCATCGGTGAAATCACCGAGGATCGAAAGCTCGAAGTCATCGGCATCGGGACATCGGAATCCAAGGGACTGCGCAAGGGCGTCGTCGTCAACCTTGAGGCGACGACTTCGGCCATCAAGAAAGCCCAAGAAGAGGCCGAGCTGATGGCCGGGGTGGAGATCAATTCCGCTTTTGTCGGCATTTCAGGCGCTCACATCAAGAGCTTCAACAGCCGCGGGGTGATCGCCGTCTCAGGCAAGAACCGCGAAATCACCCGCGAGGACATTCGCCGTGTTCTCGACCAATCCAAGGCGGTCTCCATTCCGCCCGACCGCGAAATCATCCATGTTTTGCCCCAAGAATTTGTCGTTGATGAGCAGGACGGAATCAAGGCGCCGCTCGGCATGAGCGGCATCAAACTGGAAGTCAATGTCCATATCATTACCTCGGCCATCACTTCGGTCCAGAACCTCAAGACCTGCGTCGAGCGGGCCGAAATCGAAATCGAGGAAATCGTCCTCAACCAGATCGCCACCTCGGCCGCGGTGCTGACTCATGACGAAAAGGAACTCGGCGTCGGGCTGGTGGATATCGGCGCCGGGACGACGGAAATCGCCATCTTCGAGCGGGGCAGCCTGTGGTACACATCCGTCATCCCGATCGGCGGCGATAACTTTACCAACGACATCGCCGTCGGGTTGCGGACGCCGATTCCCGAGGCGGAAAAAATCAAGAAGAAATATGGCTGCGTTTCCGGTCCGGTCGCGGATGAGCAGGAAACGATCGAAGTCCCTTCGGTGGGAAAAGCGCGAAAACCGCGGGTCCTTTCCCGCCAGATCCTGGCCGACATTATCCAACCGCGGGCGGAAGAAATCTTCCGCCTGGTCGACGGCGACATCAAGCGCATGGGTTACGAAAAGTCGCTCAATTCCGGCATCGTCCTCACCGGCGGCACGGCCCTGCTCGAGGGACTGGAGGAAGTCGCCGAGGAAATTTTCGACCTCCCGGTGAGGCGGGGCGATCCGACTGGAGTCGGCGGATTGATCGATCGCGTCAGCACTCCCGACTATGCCACCTCCGTTGGCCTGATTCTCTACGGATTCGGCCAATGGCAGGAGCATGGCCGGTCGCAGGAAAAAAAGAAAGGCCTGTGGGCCAAAATGAGAGATTGGCTGAAAGAATCATGAGAAGGAGGAGGCAAAATGATTGACGACATCAGCAGCAAATTGAAATTTCATCTGGTTGAAGAGGCCATCGGGGCCAAAATTAAAGTCATCGGCATCGGCGGCGGCGGCGGCAACGCCATCAACCGGATGATCGAAGCGGGAATCGAGGGCGTGGAATTCATCGCTGTGAATACGGACGTTCAGGCCCTGAATGGAAACCGCGCCGGAACAAAAGTCCAGATCGGCAACCAGGTCACCAAAGGGCTGGGCTCGGGAGGTCGGCCGGAAACGGGAAAACAGGCTGCCATGGAGGACACCGAGAAGCTGATCGAACTCATCCAGGGCGCCGACATGGTTTTCCTGACCACCGGACTCGGCGGGGGAACAGGGACAGGAGCGACGCCGGTGCTGGCGAATCTGGCTTCGGAGATGGACATTCTGGCCATCGCCATCGTCACCCTGCCCTTCGAGTTCGAAGGCCGGGTGCGGGCCAAGCAGGCTCAGGAAGGACTGAAAGAGCTTAAATCCGCCGTCGATACGGTGATTTCGATTCCGAACGAGCGGCTTCTCCAGACGGTCAACCTCGACACTTCGATCCAGGACGCCTTCAAGATGGCCGACGATATCCTGCGCCAGGCAGTCCAAGGCATTAGCGATCTGATCACCAAACCCGGCCTCATCAACCTCGACTTCGCCGACGTCAAGTCGATCATGAAAGGGATGGGCATGGCCTTTATGGGAACGGGAATCGCTTCCGGCGAGAATCGGGCTCTGGATGCGGCCCAGAAGGCGATTTCGAGCCCCCTGCTGGTCGACACGTCGATCGAAGGCGCGCGCGGCGTCCTCATCAACATCACCGGCGGCAAGGATCTGACGCTCCACGAAGTCTCCAAAGCGTCGGAGCTTATTCACCGGATGGCCCATCCGGAAGCCAACATCATTTTCGGAACGGTGATCGACAACTCGATGAAGGAGATGGTCAAGGTTACGGTCATCGCCACCGGTTTCGACTCGGCCAAGGAAAAAGAAGAAATGATGCCCGACGGCTACGCCATTCCTCACCGGCCGACGCCTCCTCCCTTCC
>CAZNVB010000062.1:0-1961 GCA_964576265.1 uncultured Eubacteriales bacterium
GATATGGGCAAGATTTACATCATTCTCGGCCCTCCGGCATCCCGTGAGCGCTATGACGGATTTCGCGGCCTCCATCCCTGCGAGGCCTGGTATTATTACGGCGATCCGGCCAGGGGTTTGCCTGCCTATTTCGGGTTGTTGTTTTTCAAGAAAAGGGGGATTGGAGAATACGTTCTCTATCACCAAGTCCAGGACGGGCCTGCAGCCTTGCTCGTCGACAGCCAGAATGACGATCCTTCGGCCTACCCCCGGCTTTATCAAAAAATCAAAGAGATCGCCCCGGAGCTTGCGCCTCTCTCCATCTCTATGGTTCCATCTGAAATCTCGCCCGACTTTCGTCCGTCGCTTCGGACCGACGCCATCCTGGCCGGGATTATCGGCTCGCCGCGCCAAGACGTGAGCCTATCCTACGCCACGCATTTTTTGAACTATCGCGGGATCGTGAACACGGAATATCTGACCAACTATGTGGACATCGACGGTCTGGCAGAGGTCATTCGCGATCCCGACCTGGGGATCGATTTTGTCCATTATTCTTTGATTCCGAAATCTGTTTCGGTCGATTATTACCCACCAAAGGATCAGTATTATTGCAACTACTCGGTCGATGTCAGTTTGAGAAACGGCGAGACAATCATCTTTCAGTATGCCCGGGAGTTTCCGTTCTATTATTCGCCGGCCGAGGATCCGGTGGTCAGGGCGAACGGAATTTGTCTCCAGGATTTTTTCCCGGTCTGCGAGGGAAAGCATGAATTGACCATTCTGGTCCGCAACTCGGTGGGCAAAGAGTTCGGCGTTTTCGAGAAAACGATCGAGGTCGTCAGGCCGGAGGGCCCGAAAATCAGCTGGCTTCTCCTCGGCTGCGGCGAGGAAGACGCTTCGCCCGGTCAGCGTGCTCCTTTTGAAATCCTGGGCAAGAAGCTTGCTCTCGCCGCCCAACAGACGCTGATTCCCAGCGATGAGGTCACTCTGTTTTTTTCGCTCGAAGGATTGAGCGAAGAGCTCTGGAAGGAAGGGCTCGTGCGGATCGAACTCCGCTCCGTTGAGAGCTCATCTCCGGCCGTCAAGACCGTGCTGGCGAAGACCAATGCCCAGGCCTTTTGTTCCGTTCTGGCGATGAGGCAAAGTTTTCCGGCGGCCGAACTCAAGCCCGGCTATTATGAAATCGCGCTCAACCTGTTTGATGCTCGGGGGGCTGTGCTTGACGCCAGAACGTCCGGCTTCGTCCTGACCACGGTCCAGACTGTGCCGAGACCGGTCGTCATTTCCAAGGCCTTTCCGCTGGCCAACGCCTTTCTTTTTGATTACCTTTTGGCTGCTCAGTACGACAAAGCCGGCCGGACCGAGAAGGCGGCTGGTTTTTTTGAAAAGGGATATGCTCAGGCCCCGGAATATGATGCCGGCATTCTTTCTTTTACCGATTTTCTTGTCCGGGCAGAGCGATTCGAGGCCGCCCTGCCTCTTGCCGAGAGACTCCTCGGCCATGAGAAATTCCGTTTCCACGGCTTCTTCCTCAAGGGTCGGGCCTTGATGGGATTGGGAAAATATGAGGCGGCGATGGCGTCTTTGCTCGAGGGGAATGCGATTTATGACAGCGACCCAAACCTGCTCAACGCTCTTGGAGTCTGCTATTTGAAGACGGGCCGGAAGACGTTGGCTCGGGACGTTCTCTCCGCTTCGCTTCGCCTCAATCCGGATCAAAAGGAGATCAAGCGGCTCCTGGCCGAGCTTGAAAAATAAGCCGGCCGCCGGTCGGCTCGTTTTCGCGGGAATGATCTCAACGCGGCCATTCACCTATTGCCGAAGCGGGGGTTGACGACATTGCTGAAAATCGAGCCGAAGCGATAATTGAACCCGACCTCAAAGCCGAAATTGTAATCCGTCGCCAGGCGCTTGAGTTCGAGGAGAATTTCTTCCTTCGAGGCGCCGCCCAGGGGGAGCGAAAGTTGATCCCGCACCCG
>CAZNVB010000063.1:0-12331 GCA_964576265.1 uncultured Eubacteriales bacterium
ATCCGAGCCGCCGCCTCGATCGAGGCGCCAGAAATAAGCGCCAGAGCGGCCGAAGCGATGACCGTATCGCCGGCTCCGGTGACATCGAACACTTCGCGCGCCACCGTCGGAATATGGATGGGTTTTCTCTCCTCGTCGAAGACGGTCATTCCCCGCTCGCCGCGTTTGATGATGAGATAGCGGGTCGAGATCAGCTTGAAAATCTCGCCGCCCGCTCTCTCAACTTCGTCCTCGGTGCGGCACGGGCGTCCGACGATTTTTTCCGCTTCATGATGGTTGGGAGTGACGAGCGTCACCGGGGAATAAAGGCGGAAGTTCTCGACTTTCGGGTCGACGAAAACGGGAATCCGCCTTTTTTTAGCCAGGGGTAGGATCGCGTTCATCAGCCTTGGACTGACGAGGCCCTTGTTGTAGTCGGAAATGATCAGGCCGTCGTATTTTCCCCGGGTAAGAAGACCCAAAATCTTTTTTTCAACCTCGGCCGTGGTCTCGCTCCTTCTTTCGAGATCGACCCGGACAACCTGCTGGTGGTGGGCGATGATGCGCGTTTTTACGGTCGTCGGCCTTCCTTGGTCGATGAAAATTCCCGTCTTGACCGGGGCATGATTTCGGATCCACCGGCCTTCTCTATCATCTCCGACCAGGCCGACTAAGAGGGCCGATCCGCCCAGGCTGGTGATATTCCGGGCGACGTTCCCCGCGCCCCCCAGGCAGAGGGAGTCTTTCTTCACCTCCACGACCGGGACGGGCGCTTCCGGCGAGATCCTGGAGACGTCTCCCCATATATACCGGTCGAGCATCAGGTCACCGAGAACGAGGACCCGTTTTTTTCTGAAGGCGCGGATGACTTCGGCCAGCATTTTTTGATCCGAGGATGTCTTCTTCATTTTGCTCCCTCGCGGAAATAAATCGGGTTGGAAACGATCCAGGGGATGGTTTCGTCGAGCGGCGTCCGACCGCGAAGATAGACCTCGACGCGATAAACTCCCGGCCGGTCGGGAGTATAAGTCAGTTCCTTTTCTTTGGAGAGAACCAACGTCTCTCCATTCCGGAGAAGACGGATTTCGAAGGAAAAAGGAAACGGCGCTTCGACCCGAAGAATGGAGGGCGATAGGGGATCGAAAGGAAGAATGCCGTCCAGCCGGCTGCGCGACTCCTTGCCTCGAGCCCAGAAACGGAAGCCTCCGGCGGGCCGGGCGGCGTCGATCGCGTTATAGAACTTTCCCTGTCTCAGAGCGGCGAAGATCTGCCGCCTCGCCGGATCAAAGCTCTTCGTCAGAGGCGCGTCGAGGAGAATGTGGAGTCGTAGGCAGGAAAAGAGGGCCGCATAAGCCAGGTGGGCGTCGGCGCTGAAATAGCCCGCCACGGGTTCGTCGGCGCTGAGCCGATCCCATTTTTTAAGTGGCTCGTCAGGACGTTCCAGTGTCTTGAGGAGATAAAGTTGAGGTTTGATGAATAAGGCTGGAAGATAGGGAAGGGCAGAGAAAAGATTCTTTTTCGCCATTGTGTCGGAATCGATGATCTCGATGCCCTGATAGAGCATGGCCTTGCCCCAAGACCATCGGGTCTTGGAGAAAGGGTGGGCGATGACCGAAAACCCGCCCAACGATTCGATTTCCCTGGCGGCCTGTTCGGCATTTTGAGAAAAGGACGTTGCGGGCGGATCGAAGCCCAGGCCGACCAAATGTCCCCGGTTGGTGGAAAGCTCGCTGCCCGCGAGGACGAGAGTCCCGTTCTTCCATCCCTGGCTGGCCAGCGAAGCCCGGTTAGGCCGGCCATGGTCGGTCAGGATGATGAAATCGAGTCCTTGACGTGCGGCGATGCGGGCGACCTTTTCCGGAGACTTTTGCCCGTCGGAGAGGCTGGTGTGAATGTGATAGACTCCCACGATCTCGAAAGGAGGCCCGGCAGGTTGGGGAAATTTCTGCTCGGCCCGGGTAAACTCTTTGATCTTCCAGCCGAGCCAGGCGGAATAAAGAATGAGAAGGACAAGAACAATAAAAAATAACCTGGAGCGAATCGTCCGCTTTTTCATTAAGGCGTTCATTCCTTCAGGGCGAAAGGAGCCGTAATCAGGAAGAGAAACAAGACCGCGACCTCGGAGTCGGCGAAGTTGTATTCGAACAACCCCGCTGTGAAGAGAGCCAGGATCGAAGCGGCCGCAGCGGCGGCAAAGGGGAAGACGCGAGAGCGGCGGTTCTTAAGAAATTTCAGCAGGGAGAAAAACGACCAGCCGATGAACGCCAGCCAGGCAAGAAGGGTCGGCAAGCCCCGCTCGGCCGCAATTTGGACGGGATTGCTGTGGAGATGAACATTCCGTTTGGCCTCTTCGGAAAGGCCGTACTTCGGGTTCTGAAAGACCATGTCGACCGTGTCCGGACCGGTACCGAAAAGGGGTTTTTCAGCGATGATTTTCATCCCTGCCTTGAAGTATTGAATTCTCAACTGATTCGTGTAATTTTTGAGGCTGAAGATGCTCGCTGCCCGTCGCTTCACCGGCTGGGGGCTGAGAAAAAATAAAAGTCCGGCGGCGATGGGGACGAGAATCAGAGCTTTGGGCTTGTAAAGGAAGAGAATAAAAATCGCGGCCGCGGCGAAACCCACCCAGGCGCTCCGGGTGAGAGTCAGCTCAAGACAGAATCCGGCGAGGGGAATCGAGACGCCCCAGAGCCAGCGCGCTCTCCGGTCGGAAAAGACGAAAAAAGACAGGCTGACGCAAAGATAGAGCATTAATAGTCCGGCCTGGGTCATGTAGTGTCCCATGAAACCCTGGATCCGTTCGCCGGGCTGGGCTTTGAGGACCCAGTAGCCGAGAGAATAAGCGATGCTGGCCCAGCCTGAGAGAAGAAGCCCGGTTACTAAAATGGAGCGCTCTCTGGATTCGCCAAAGGCCGTCATGGTGATCGGTACGATCAGGTAGAGGAGGAGCTCGCGGGCGTCTTTGAAGCTCGTCTCGGCATTGACCGAGAAAATGCAGGCCACTAAAGAGAGCCCGACATAAACGAGAAGCGCCCAGAAGAAGGGCGGGACCGAAAATTTCTCTTCGCCTTTGAGGATCAAGACAAGCCAGAAGACGAAGGCGAGCGCGAGGAAGCTTTCCATCAGGGTGATGGAAATAAGAGAAAATAGAAGACCTCCGGCGAGGGCAAAGACAAGGGCGGTTCGGGCGCGAAATTTCCCTTCCGAATGAATCTTCGTGTCCACTGTAGAGCCGGGAATTAGCTTATCCGAACCCCGCCGCCGATTCAAGCCGGGCTGGGCTCCGCCGGCTGAAATTTATTTTGCCTTCGAGCGAATATCGAATTCCCCTTCCGGAGAGCGCGAAACGGGGATATCCGTCAGTCTGGATTCGGAGCCGCGGCCGGGGTCAGATGTCTGATACAGGCCGCGTAGATCTCATCGGGATCGATTTGCTGGAGGCAGCGGAAGTCACGGCTGACGCAGCGGCGCTGCTTACAGGGCCGGCAGGCAAGAGGTTTCTCGATCAGGGTCGCTTTGGCCTGCCAGGGCGCAAAGTTTGCCGGAAGAGTCGGCCCGAAAAAGGCGACGATCGGAGTGCTTGTGGCGGCCGCAATGTGCATGGGCCCGCTGTCCGGGCCGACAAAAAGACCGGCCCTGGCGATAGCTTCTCGGAGTTCGATCAGGTTGATTTTTCCGGCAAGGGAGAAGACCGATGATGGATTTTCGTTGCGCAGGCTTTCCGCTCTGGGGATATCCGCCTCGGAGCCGACAAGAACGACCCTGACTCCGGCCTGCCGGACGAGCAGGCGGATGAGTCCGGAGAGATTTTGAACGCCCCAGTCGCGAAACCTGTTCCCTGCGCCGACGTGGAGAATAGCGGTGGAGCTTCGATCCAGGTTGTTTTCCTTCCACCAGAGGCTGATTTTCTTCGCCTCTTCGTTTCTCGCCGCCGGCAGACGGAGAGGTGGGGCTGGATCGGGAACGGTTATCCCCAACGCTCTGACCAGGCTGAGGTGACTTTCCACGCTGTGAATGAATCCTCCCTCGCGGCTCCTCGGCACCCGAATATGGTAGAGGAAGCGTTTGCCTTTCAGTTCGTAGCCGACCTTGAGCCTGGCGCCCGAGAACCAGGCGATCCGAGCCACTCGCGGGCCGCCGTGGAAATCCAGGACGGCATCGAATTTTTCCCGGCGGATCCGTCGGATGAAGCGCATGAAATCGGCCGCTCCTTGCTTTGCCGGAACGGCGAAGACATGATCAAGATCAGGGTTCCCATCGACGAGTCGGGCAAGGTCCGCCTCGACGACATAGCTGATGGACGCCTCGGGAAGTCCGCGCCTCAGAGCAGCGACGGCCGGAGTCGTCATCACGATATCCCCGATCCGGCGCAGCCGGAGGAGGAGGATTTTTTTCAAGGCCAAGAGGTCAATCTTTGGTTTTTCTTTCTGGCTCAATCGTGGCCTCTTCGATCAGCATGACCGGAATGTCGTCTTCGATTCGGTAGACGCGGTGGCATTGGAGGCACTTCAGGCCGTTCTCGTCGGCCGTCAGCTTGACTTCGGTCTTGCAGAGCGGACAGGCCAGGATGGCAAGAAGCTGTGGGTCGATAGCCATTCTTTTCTCCCGTCGATCAGAGGGTGATATCTTATACCAGCCGGCATTTTCCGGTCAATCAAGATAGAGCCGGCATTGCAAAATAGGCCGTTCTGACATATCTATAGAGAAGAAGGAATAGCAGACTGATGAACGGCGGACCGAGGGTTGTGGAAGAGAAGAGAGCCGCGGCAGGCAAGACGACCGGAGGGCAAGAAGCCGTTTCTCTTGCCGTCGGCGGCTATCGCGGCTTGATCATCGGAGCTTACCATGAGGCCGCCTTTCTTGAAGCCCTTCGCCGGTTGCCGGAAATCTGGCTCCATCCCGAGACAGTGGTTCTGAATAGCGGTCGGAACCGGGTCGGAATTATCCCGGTGGGTCTGGCCTCCCAAAAAGCGACTGAAATCGTGGTCAAAGAATTTTCTTCCCGGGGAGTCGACAAACTCAAATCGCTGCTTTTTGCCTCCAAGGCGGTGAGAGCCTGGCGAGGCGCCCTGGCCCTTGAACGGAGAGGCCTGGAGACAGCCCGGCCTATCGGCTACCTGGAAAAAAGAAAACACGGCTTTGTCGAGAGGAGCTTTTTTTTAACCGAGAGGCTCTCCGGCGTTGTGGAAGTTCGACATCTTTTTCGCTCCTCTTCTCCGGATCGCCTTCTGCGCTTGCTCTCTGGTCTAGCCCGGGAGCTTTCCCGCTTGCACGACCTGGGGATTTTGCACCGGGATCTCTCGGACGGCAATGTCCTCGTCCAAAGAAATCCGGAAGGAGAGCCCGTGTTTTTTTTCCTTGACACCAACCGGGTGCGGGTCCGGGAGAGAATCGGCCTTTTTTCCCGGGCGAAAAATCTTATCCGCCTCGGCGTGCCGCCGGCGTTCCGGAAGCATTTTCTTGAAGAATATTTCCGACCCCGGACATTGCCGAAAGCCGCCTGGCTCTGGTATAAATTCAATAAGGCGGTTTTTACCGGTTATATCGGCTTGAAAAAGACATTGCGCCTGCGGCGCCTCGCCCGCAAACTCGGGATTCAATAAAATGACATTTCCCTTTGCCTGGAATGAGTTCGCCGATCAACCGCACAACGTCGCTCCGCGCCGCAGCCGGCTTCGTCACCATCTCAAGCACGCGGCGAGCTACATCGAGCTCGTCGCCTCGAATGGCGCTCTGGCGGTTCCTGTTCTCAACCGCTACAGGCGATACCGCCGAGTCGTCCACGATCGGCCCGTCGAGATCGGACAGCCGTTCGGCCTCTCCGTTTCGCCCGCCGGAGAAAAAAACGAGGCGGTGGCGGCCGGTCTCCTTGAGACCGGCGTCAGACAAACCCTGGTTCGCGTCCCTTCTTGGGAAAGGGATAAACTTCCTCTTTTCGAGGCCTTTGTCCGTCTGCTTCGCCGCCAGGGGGTCGGCGTCGTCGCCGCCCTTCTTCAGCGGCGGGATGATGTCCTCAATTCTGAGGCCTGGGAAAGTTTTCTTGACGAGGCGTTCTCCGCGCTCGGGTCTTTGTGTTCGCATTTCGAGATCGGCCATGCCTGGAACAGGACAAAATGGGGAGTCTGGGACCACCGGGAATACATCGAACTGGCCCGGACTGCGGCTTCGCTGGCCAGAAAACGGGGCCTGAAGATTGTCGGCCCGGCGGTGATCGATTTCGAATTTCACCTTTATCCGGTTGTTCTTCGGGCGGTCCCGTTTGATGTCGTGAGTTCGCTTCTTTATGTCGATCGGACGGGCGCGCCCGAAAACGCCCAGTTCGGCTGGACGACGGCCGGGAAGCTTGCCCTGTGGAGGGCAATTGTGGATGTGGCCCTCTCCGAGACGCCGGAGTGCTGGATCACCGAGGTCAACTGGCCCCTCCAGGATACCGGAAGATACTCGCCGGCGCCGGGAAAGCCGAGCGTGACCGAGGAACAACAGGCTAACTATTTGGTCCGCTACTATGTGATTTGTGCTTCGAGCGGCCTTGTCGGGCGGATCTATTGGTGGCAGCTTGTCGCCCCGGGGTACGGACTGATCGACAGTCGGAGCGACCCCTGGCGCAAACGGCCGAGTTTTTTCGCCTTGCGGACGATGGTTCGGCTGCTGGAGGGAAGCCGCTTTCTGGGAAAAACGCGAAATCCGGAGGCTGAAATCTATCTCTTCCGCGGTCGGGCCGGAGACGAATTCGCGGTCTGCTGGACGAGGCGCGGCGTGGTCGACCACCTTTTTCCCCATCGTCCGCGTTTGATCATTGACCGAGACGGAGGAGAGACGAGGCCCGTCTCGGCCCGAATCCGGATCGAGGAGAAGCCCAAGTATGTCGTCTTCAGCGAAAACGACCTTCCGGGATGACGAAGTCGCTGATTATGAGCGGCGGCGCTACCGCGGCCTGGACCAGAGGCTCGTCCACAGCCGAGAAAAAGCGATTCTCAGCCGGATGCTGGAGTCGATCGTCGCTTCCGCCCCGGCGCCGAGGGCCGGGCTTCCCCTTGCCCTCGACGCCCCCTGCGGCTACGGCCGGTTCACGGGGCTCCTCGCCGATGCCGGTTTTCTCCCCGTGAGCTCGGACCTCTCTCCGGCCATGGTCAGGCGGGCCCGATCAAAGGATGTGAACTCTATAAATCCGATCGGGATAGTAAGCAATCTGACGGCCGGACTCCCCTTCCGTTCCGGCGTCTTCCGGCTCGTGTTTTCGCTCCGGTTCTTTCACCATCTCCACCGCACCGAGGACAGGCGCCGGGCGCTCGGGGAGTTCGCCCGGGTGAGCGGGGGGTGGATTCTTTTATCTTTTTATCAGGCCAATGTGCTCCACCTTTTCCAGCGGCGGCTGCGGCGGCTCGTCAAACGCAGCCGGACCAGGATCAAGATGATCGGCCGAGCGGAGTTTGAGAGCGATCTCCGGGCGGCCGGGCTCGAGATCGTCCGCATCGTTCCTCTTTTCCGGGGCCTTCACGCTCAACACATCGCTCTGCTGAAAAGGTCCGAGCCAAATTGAGATGCCGGCCGCGCTTTTTGGATGATTTTCGAAGCTTGTCATCACAACGGCCGGAGGGGGATGCGCGTAAGATGGGACCCCGTCCTTGCCAAGGGCTGGAAATCGTGCTATTTAATATCAAACGAGGTTAAGCCATGATCAAGCACTTCCAGAAACAAAGGGTCTATCGGCTTTTTGTCGGCCTGTGCATCCTCGGCCTCACCGCGGCCGTGGCGGCCTTCGGTCAGCCGAGAATCAAGTTTGCCGAGAGCGTCTTTGATTTCGGCAAGATCAAGCAGGGGAAGGTCGTGAGCCACGAGTTCGTTTTCACCAACGAAGGGAACGATACCCTGATCATCAACCGGGTGACGACGACCTGCGGCTGCACGGGAGCTTTGCTCTCCGAAGACCACATCGCCCCGGGCAAAGAAGGCCGGCTTGAGGTCAAATTCGACAGCCGGGGATACGGCGGTCAGGTGAGCAAGCTCATCTATGTCGAGTCCAACGACCCTGCCGAACCGAAAAAACAGCTCGAAATCAAAGCCGATGTCGAAGTCCCGCCCAGTCCAAAGATCGAGATGGAGCCGATGAATCTCGATGTCGGCCTGCTCGTCGAGGGCGAGGAGATTTCGGCCGGTCTGAAGATCATGAATAAGGGCGAGATGGAACTGCGGGCCGAGTTCAACCACCGGAACGCAACCTATTTTGTGGCCGGGAAGCCGGCTCCTTCGCCGCTCAAAATTGCCGCGGGAAAAGAGGTCGATGTGGAAATCCGGATGCCGACAGCAAATCGAAAAGGGGTCATCCGTGAATATGTCCTGGTCAAATCGAACGACCCGATGCGCTCGACGATGTCCCTCTATGTGAGCGGCTATGTCATCAGCCGGGCTGAGCTCAAGGAACTCTTCCAAAAATACAAGGATCTTCTTCGCTGAGATGGGGATTTGATTCTCCTCGGAAATCTGCTGGCCGCGCTTTCCCAGGTTCTTCATGTGGGTCTGAACGTTTATCTATGGCTCATCATCATCCGGGCGGTTCTGACCTGGATTCCCGCCCGTTCCCTGTACCCCGTCGCCGTCATCCTCTATCGGCTGACCGAGCCGGCGCTCCGGCCGTTGCGGAGGCTGGTCCCGCCGCGAGTCTTGGGCGGACTGGATATCAGCCCCATCCTCGCCGCTTTCCTGATCGTGTTTATTGACTTGTTTCTTGTCAATTCCCTGGCGATGTACGCTCGGCGACTCCTCGGCGGAGCCGTCCGCTCCTTTTAGCGCCGGAGTTCTGTGAACCTGAGCGCGGGAGGGTTTTCGACGACGAGATTTCGGCCATGGCAGACGCGGTCGTAACCTCAAAGCCCAAGCTCGTCACCGTTCGCGTCCAGCCCTCCTCTAAGAAAGCGAAAATCGAAGTTCTCGGCCCGACCGATTTCAAGGTCCATGTCTTTTCTCCGGCGGAAAAGGGGGCCGCGAACGGCGAGATGGTCCGGGCGCTGGCGGACTATTTCCGCCTGCCGGCCTCGAGAATCCGGATCGTCCGGGGCGAGAGATCCAGAATCAAGCTTGTGGCCGTGAAATTTGACGAATGACGCTAGCGGCCGCTTCCTTAGCTGAACGAGGACGAAGAAGCGCGGGTTCGATTCGGCCTGAAGGCTGATCGAGCCGCGAATATGCCCTTGAGTTTGCCGCCGACTGGACAGCGTCGGCTGCGACAGGATGAGAAGGGATGCCGAGTCTGAGAAGGGCGAGCGAATTTCAGCCGGGAGGAAAGGGCGATGGACGTTTATAACCTTGTTAGCTTCGCCGGGATCTTCGTGATCGCCGGGCTGGCCTGGCTTTTCTCGGCCAACCGGCGGGTCGTCAACTGGCGCGTCGTGCTCTGGGGCATCGGTCTCCAGTTCGTTTTCGCTTTCTTTGTTTTCGTCCTTCCCTTGGGAACGAAAATTTTCCTTTTTGTTAACCGAGCGGTCGTCAGCGTTCTGGAGAGCGCCTCGGCCGGAACGCGTTTCGTCTTCGGCCGGCTGGCCCTTCCGCCGGGCGCCACGAACGAAGCCGGGGAGACTTCGCTCGGCTCCATCCTGGCCTTCCAGGGCCTCTCGACCGTCATCTTTTTCGCTGCCTTGATCGGAGCTCTTTATTATCTCGGCGTGATGCCCTTTTTTATCCGTTTGTTCGCCCGGGTCTTCACCCGGTTGATGCGGGTGAGCGGCGCCGAGTCGCTCTGCGTGTCGAGCGAAATCTTCGTCGGAGTCGAATCGTCGCTCGTCATCAGACCCCACCTTGCCGAAATGACCCGTTCGGAGCTGACGACGATCCTCACGGCGGGCATGTCGACGATTGCCTCAACGGTTCTGGCGGTCTATGTTTTTATCCTCCAGAAGCAGATTCCGACGATCGCCGGCCACTTGGTTTCGGCCTCGTTTCTCGCCGCCCCCGCGACGCTCGTCATCTCCAAGCTCCTCCTGCCCGAGACGGAGACGCCGAAGACGCTCGGGCTCGACGTCAAGCCCCGCTATGAGAGAGAAGATAATCTCATCATGGCCGTCGTCAACGGCGCCGGAAACGGCCTTCGCCTCCTCGGCGGAATCATCACCCTCCTCCTCGCCTTCCTCGGCATCCTGGCCCTGTTGGACCTTGTTCTCGGGTTCTTTGGCGGATATCTGAACGCCTGGTTCGGCTGGAATTTCGATTGGTCTTTTAAGACCCTTCTCGGCTATCTTTTCTATCCTTTCACCCTGATCGTCGGCGTTCCGCCGGCCGATGCGCTGGCCATCGCCAGGATCGTGGGCGAACGGACGGTGGCCACTGAGGTCGCGTCTTTCCAGCATCTTTCCCAGCTCCTTGACCTCGGAGCGCTCCACCACGCCCGCTCCGGGCTCATCGCTTCCTACGCCATCTGCGGGTTTGCGCATGTCGCCTCGCTGGCGATTTTCGTCGGCGGCATCGGAGCTCTCGCTCCGAGCCGCTACAAAGATCTCTCGAGACTCGGGTTCAGGGCGCTCGTGGCGGCGACGCTCGTCGGCCTGATGACGGCCGCCGTAGCCGGAACTTTTTTCAGCGGCGGCCCGGCCCTGCTCGCGAGATGATCGCGGAGCGGGCGGATCCTGGCGCAGGAATGCCGGGATTTTTCGGCAGTCCCCGCCGGGTTTGGATTCCCTGGCCAGGCCGGATTTCATTCCTCAGGAAGACGCGCCCGGCTCTTGCGTCCCCAAAGGAAAATTCATAGACTGTCTCTTCCAGGGAGGCAAAACGCCCATGCAAAGATTCATCCTCATTCTGATCGTTTTAGCCCTCGCCGGCGCTTTCATCGGTGGTGTCGGCCAGGAGAAGAAACCCGGCCTGACGAATTTCTACGAATCGAGCCTCCATTATACAAACAGGGGGCTGGAATACTGGTATGCCAAGGAGCAGGGCGGCCTGGAGAGGATCACCGGCATCCCTTTTTCCGAACTCCCCTGCGCGGGCTGCCATGTCCGGAGCTGTGACACCTGCCATAAAAAGGAAAAAGACGGGAAGCCGTCGTATTCGCTCGCCGTCGCCCGGTCGCAACAAACCTGCGAGACATGCCATCACATGGCGTCGCTCGACGAAGTGAGGAAAAACCCCGACAGCCCGGCGGCGGATGTCCATTTTAAGATGGGAATGAAATGCCTGGACTGCCATACGGCCCGCGAGATCCACGGCGACGGGACGCCCTATAAATCAGCCCGGGACCCGGGAGCGATGGACGCGCGCTGCGAGAACTGCCATGTCCCGGAGAGGCTGACCTGCCCCGGCCTCGCCGCCCACAACGGAAAGCTCGACTGCAACGCCTGCCACGTTCGGGATCTCCCATCGTGCTACAACTGCCATTTCGACACCCGGGTCAAGGAGGGGAAGAGCCTTTCGCTCCCGCTCAAGGGACTGCTCTTCCTGGTCAACCACAGGGGGAAGGTGACCCTCGGCAACCTCCACACCTTCGTTTACCAGAACAGGACCATGATCACCTTCGCTCCGTCTTTTCCCCATCATGTGATGAAGGAGGGCCGGGCCTGCGATGAGTGTCACGGCACCCAGATCGTCAGGGATCTGAGGCAAGGCGGGCTCAAAATCGTGGGCTGGGAGAACGGCGAGCTCAGGAGCGTCCGGGGGGTCGTTCCCGTTCCCTCGGGCCAGGACTGGGGTTTCGTCTTCTTGAACTACGAGGCCGGTCGCTGGATTCCGATCGAAAACCCGGCCGAGCCGCTCGTCAATTTTTCCGGCTACTCCTCCCCTCTGACGGCGGACCAGCTCGAAAAACTCGAGAAGGACCAGCCCCAGAAGTAGGGCCGGAAGGTCAGCTCGGCTCCTCGATGTCGACTTTGTCCGGGAGCTCGTTTCGGTCCGTCCGCGCATCGTAGGGGAAATGGGCGGCCAGCCCCCGGGCGGCGGTTTCGATTCCGCGGAGAAGGCCCTCGGCAAAATTCCCTTTCCTGAAATCCCCGGACATTGCCGCCGCGATCCCGTCCCAGAATTCCTGACCCACTTTCTCGTGGATGCCCTTGTCGCCGAGGACAAAAAAGCGCCGCCGGGAGGGCACGATGAAAAACAGAATTCCGTTCCGCTCCCGCGTCTGCATCATCCCGAGCCTGCGGAAAGCGCGCTCCGCCGCCGGCCGCAGCCTTCCCCAGAAAAAGCGGGCGACCGAGACGACGATTTCCCCCGAGGTCTTTTTCTCCGCCTCCTCGATGGCCTCCCGGATGCGCTCGGTGTCGAGGCGCTCGAGAAGCCGGCGGCGATGCATCCAGGCCATGGTTTTCTCCTCCTACCACCTTCCCGAGGCTCCGCCTCCGCCCGACCGGCCTCCGCCCCCTGTGAAGCC
>CAZNVB010000064.1:0-3677 GCA_964576265.1 uncultured Eubacteriales bacterium
CTCCTCCAAGAGATCGACGGCATCTCGCCCCTGACGCGCGGCCGCGGCGAAACACTTCATTCCTATCATCTTTTTGTCTTCCGCTACGATCCGTCGAGGTTCAACAACCTGTCGAAGCCTGAATTCGCCAGATGGCTGGCGGCCGAAGGAGTTCCGGCCTTTATGGGCTATCCCCGCCCGCTTTATCGGCAACCGCTTTTCCAAGAAAAACGATTTCTCTGCTACGTCATTCCTCCGGAGGTTGACTACACTCGGGTCTACTGTCCCGTCGCGGAAAAAGCCTGCGCGGAAGAAGGCGTCTGGATCCTGCAGCCGGCTCTTCTCGGCGATCGCGCCGACATGGAAAGCTTCGCCGAAGCCATCCGCAAGATCCAGCGCTACTGTCTCGGCCAATAATCCTCCGCGAAAAGAGCATTGGGCACTAGCTTCTCTCTCATGCAGAACCCGGCAGGCCAATCGCAGCGACCAGAAACCCGGCGTAGAAGAGCAAAATCGCGGCCATGGTCAAACAGTACGGCAAGAATCAGGTTCTCTATGGATGGAAATCGCGCTTGCTAAGATAGCGGATCAGCCGACCTTTTATTCCTCCATTGAGTCGGGGCTGACGAGAAACGGATTGACGATCTTGATCTCGAGAAATTCCTCTCCGCTCCGGAAATTCTCCGTCAGCATATATCGACAGCCGGCACTGTGAGCCGCAGAGATGATCAGTGCGTCCCACCAGGAGAGTCGATAACGGTCCTGAACAAGCCAAGCTGTCTCGATGGCTCTGGCGTCAATTTGGACCGGATGCCAGGGGAAAAACAGCCGGACGTTACGGCGGGCCTGTCCAGGCTCCATTCCGGGGTCGAGCTTTTGGGTCACCGTGATATAGAACTCGGAGAGGACTTGATAACTGAGTCTTCCGGTTCGAGTCTTCCAGAGATGTGTCATCCAGGCCAGGGCTTGCTCCTGCTTCTCCGGTTCTGTGGAATCCCAGGCATAAACCAGGACATTGGTATCTACGAAAACTCTATCGGCCATAGAGTTCCTCGCGCTTGGGATACTTGGCACCCGGCTTTCTGAGAAGCAGAGGCTTCTGGGACAGATATTCGCGGCAGGCCTGACTGTATTTCTCCTCGTCAAGCATCTTCTCGCGAAGCATTTCACCGACCAGGCGCGAGACACTGGTGTTAAGTTCGGCGGCCCGGACTCTCGCCCATCGGGCGACGTTTTCGTCCAGGGTGATGGTCACGTTTTTCATGACATTAGAATAGTGTAACACGAAGCTCGTGTCAAGGTTTTTATCGGCAGCCCTCATAAGATCCCATCCCGATGGAACACTTCTCTAGAGCTCCTTGAAAAGAAGACGAAGGATTTTGCCTAATTTATCAGGGCGCCCTATAAATTATGCCTATCGACCCCGGTCGCTCATCGGCACGGGCTTGTCCGGAAGCTTCCTTTCCATTATCATGGCAGCTCCGGGTCGAGTTTCAGAAAACTGCGGGATTAAACATGCTAGTCAAGGTCCTGATCATCGTCATTACGGCTTATATCTCCTGGGAGATCATCGAGCATCTCCTCCTCCCCCTGCTCGGCAGGATATTCTGGAAAGGCAAGAGGCAGCTTTTATTCTCGCGGCCTCCGTTCGGGCCGTCAAGAAAGACGGCCTCCTGAGATCCCTCGGGCCGTCTCTAAACTTGCTGCAACAGTCTTGTAGATATTGATCGAAAATAAAAAATCCGGGCAACGACCTACTCTTCCACGCAGTCCCCTGCACAGGACCAGCCGTTGATTCATGATTAGCTTCACTTTTTAGCTTATCTTCTTCGGCACCAGAGGGCTGAACTTCCGTGTCAGGCAAACCAAGATCCAAATTCTCTTCCTCAGGTTAAGAGCTCATCCCCCTGCCGACCGAGACACCGGCTTCCCGGATGCGGTTTCGCCCCGGGGCACTTCCCTTGGAAAAAGGATGCCATCAGACGCCCAGCGGTTCTATTTGAAGTCGGCCTGAGAAGAGAAATTTGAGCCATAAAAGTGCTACAATCGTCGCATGAGAAGACGGATTTTCATGAAGACGATTGGGGTCGGATCGCTGGCCGCTTCCATCCCTCCCCGTTCAAAAGGGTTGCCGCTCAAACATGATGTTAGAAATGGCTTGCCGGAACTAGGGAGAAAAAATGCCCCGGGCAGCGATCCCTGGATTGAGATCAATCTTGATCACCTGGTTTGGAATCTCGAGCAGCTGAGAAAGCGGGTCAAGGTCCCGATCATGGCCGTTGTCAAGGCCAATGCCTACGGGCATGGACTCTTGCCGATTGCTCGAGCCCTGGAGGAGGCCGGCGCAGACGCGCTGATGGTGGGGAAATTCCACGAGGCGGTGACGCTCCGGGAGGCCGGCATCCGTTGCCCGATACTCAACTTCGGCCCATTGGCGGGAGAAAACTCCGCCGAAATCGTCCGGCTCAACATCAGCCAATCCGTCTATACGGAAGACGTCGTCCGACTCCAGGAGGCGGCCGCCAAGCTCGGGGAAAAAGCTTCCGTCCACGTCGACATCGATACGGGCATGGCCCGCACCGGGGTTCCTGTCGAACGAGCGCTGCCGTTGATCGAGAAAATCGCCTCCTTACCGAATGTCAAAATCGACGGCGTCCTGACGACGCTGACCGAAGATCCGGAATTCGACAAGGAACAGTTGAGTCGATTTCTCGAAATCTGCTCGGCCGCCAAAGAAAGAGGGATTTCACTCGGGCTCAGGCATGCCGCCAGCAGCGCCGGAGTTTTCTACTCTTCCGAATTTTTCCTGGACATGATCAGGCCGGGAATCACGCTCTACGGCTATTATCCCAATGCCCGGACGCGGAAGGAAGATGCTCTGGATTTGAAACCCGTCCTCCGGCTTTCGGCCAGAGTTGTCTTCATCAAAGACTTCGTCGCCGGGGAATCGTTTTCTTATCTCCGCGCTTTCAGGGCAAGAAGCAAGATAAGAGTGGCCGCCGTCGGGGTCGGTTACTCGGATGGATATCCCTTTCTTTTCAGGGGAAAAGTCCGAGCGCTGATCGGGAAAAAGATATTCGCGGGCCTCGAGGCTGTGACATCGAATCATCTCATGGTCGATCTGGGCAATGAGCCTGACATCCGCATCGGGGACGAAGTCCGGCTGATCGACCAAGACAATGCCAGCGGCATGACGGCGGATGCCCTGGCGAAGCAGAGCGGGAA
Source organism: uncultured Eubacteriales bacterium (assembly GCA_964576265.1). Lineage (GTDB taxonomy): Bacteria > Acidobacteriota > Aminicenantia > Aminicenantales > UBA8522 > CAZNVB01. Next base: position 3,205 of record CAZNVB010000064.1, read on the forward strand.
CTGCTTGAGCGGAACGCTGGGCAATAAAAAGCTTCGCCGCCCGTCAACTTGGAGGGGGAACCGCTCAGGGTTGAGGATAAAGTTTCTCTCGTTTATCCGCCCCTCAAGATGATCATAAGTCCGAGTCATAGCCCAAGCCGGCTTGGCCTCTCTCCGGCAGAGCGGGCCTCTTGGGGATTCTCAAACCTGTGGTTTCAGACGGAAAAAATTGACCAGTTTCTGCGCCGCCGCGGCAAAAGCGAGCTCCTGCGACTCAAAGGTCACGCCGCCGATGTGTGGGGTAATGATGAGATTCTCGTTCTCTCGTGAATAAGCGACAAGCGGGTGCTCGACCAGGTTTTCGCCCCATTCGTCGTCGATCACATCCAGGCCGGCCGCGGCGATCCGCCCGTTCTTCAGGGCTTCCAGAAGGGCCGCCTCGTCGATGATCCCTCCCCGGCTCGTGTTGATGAGGACGCTCCCCGGTTTCATTT
>CAZNVB010000065.1:0-39085 GCA_964576265.1 uncultured Eubacteriales bacterium
GACTAACGGATAGAGCGGGAAAAAGGCGATATTCGAAGGCTTTCCCGGAGTGAAAGAATAACCGATCTGGGCGATTTCCTGGTGCCAGAAGGAATCCCACTTAAAGAACAGGCTGAGAAAATAGGAAGGCATTTCCGTCGAGAACCAGGGCCCTTTGGCGATAACGAGAGAGGAGAGATATCCAAGCCCGTAGATTCCCAGCCGGGAGATGGCGAACACCGCGAGCGGCTCCTGCCATTCCTTGATTAAGCGGAATGATTTTTCCGGCACCGAGCGGAGAAAATTCCAGACGGTCCTCGAATGGACGAGGCCAAGGAAGAGCGCGGCAAGATGAATTGCCGACCTGAAGTCGAGGACAAGCCTGTATTTGGAGATTTCGGGAATGACGAGGATGAAGAAAAAGATCAACAGAATAAGAAGCGAGAAGCTGCGGGCCGGCCAGCCCTGCTTGAGGAAGGGACTCGTTCGATGGCGGACTCCCAGAACCAGGACGAAAACGGTAATGAAAAAGAGGCCGAGAAAGATGGGGTAGAACATCGTTTCTTGAGGTGCGCCGGAAGTTCGGAAAGAGTTTTTTTTGTTCAGCAACATCAGTTTCGGAAAGCGGGAGGAATAACCATAGATGTTTTTCAGACGGAGGTTCTTGAAACTCCATTCCCTGTCCGCCGAGATCCGGAGCGTATTCTTGCCATTCCGGACCGTACCGGCCGGAAGATCGAGACGCTCGATTTTCTTTTGCGGCCGAAAATCGGCCACTTCGGTTTCGTTGATCCAGAGCCGGATCCGGATCCGGCCGCGATCGTCGGCAAAAAAAACGGCTTCAAAGACGTAAATATCACTCGGCTCGACGCCCTCGAGCAAGAATTTTTTTTCAATGGTCGCCGGAGTCAATTCGCGACTCCCGGCGAGGCGAACGATTTTTGGAAAAAACTTGTGGTATGAATATTCATCGAGGACGAGCGAAAAAAGAGCCGCGATGGCCAGAGAGGAAACGATCCGCAAGGCGATTTTCATTATCGTTTATCTTGAAAGCGAGGTGGCGAAGGATGGAGATGGGCTCGAACGATCGGGCAGGAGGGATAGTCGCGGCATTCCTGAGGCAATTTTCCCTCGGCCATTTCTTTTCTAAGCTTTTGCATCCGCTCCCCGTTCCAGAGCCCCTCGAGACCTGCGGTCCGCCAGTTGCCCAAAGATTTTCCCATGTAGCAGCAGCCGGCCGTATCGCCGTTTTGATAGGGCAGGATGAAACGCCAGGGCTGGATGCACTTGATCCCGGCAGTCTGCTTGTCTTCGGGCAGAAAAGCCTCATAGGTGCGTTCTTCGGAAACCTGATACTGGCAATCGAGGACGACGCCGCACTCGGCGGCCGCTTCTTCCGCCTCCTGTCGGACGTCTTCGAGCTCCTGGGGAGAAAGCTTTTGCTCCTGGTAGTCGAAAAGGAATCCTCCTTTTTTCACCTTCCATTCCCCGCTCCATTCATTGAGTTGACGGAGCTCCACGACATCCATTCCCAGCCAGGCGGCCAGACGGACGAATGCCCGAACCTCATGGCGGTTGATTTTCATCGGCAGCATGACCATGCCGACTTTAGACCCTAATCCTTCCGGATAGGCGGCCCGTCGTTTTTCGCTGTAGGTGGCGATATTTTCGATGACCTTTAAAAAATGGGGACCGCGGATTTTGGCGTATGTTTCGGGCGTGGCTGCGTCCACCGAGAAGGTGATCGTCAGAATTTCAAAATAGGGAGTAAGCCGGTCGGTGAGCTCAGGCGTGAGGGCCAGCCCGTTGCTGTTGATTCCGAAGGGTTTTTCCCAGGAGGCCAGAAGCTCGATGACCGGCAGAAGATCCTTGAGGATCAAAGGCTCGCCGATGCTGCAGTTGATGACATCCCAGGCCAGGCGCAAGGGCTCGCCGAAAGCCCGGAGGTCCTCGACCGTGAGCCCCGGATGGTGTCTTGGCCCGAAATCGCCCACCCAGTTCAGGCACATGCTGCAGGGCGGCTTCATGTTGCAGAGGCCGATGAGATCCAGGTTGAACGTGACCGGTTTTGATTGCAAAATCGTCTTCCCCAAAACAACTTCTTCATCATTGAGTTTCTTGTTCTCGGCCGCAAGCTTGGGAACTTCGGATTTGGCGTGGCGGAGGCGGTATTCCCGCGAGTCTTTGATCGACCGGATGACAAATTTCCGTGGAAATCTCTTCTGCCGGAGAGCCCGAAGATAACTCTCGAGACCCTCTGGATCCGCCTCCCTCCCCAGGAGTTCTCGGTACATCGCCCTGACGAATTCCTCATCCGGCAGGGCAAAAACTTTCTGGCGATTCATGCGGTCTTCGTTCCCGCTTGAAGCGTCTTTTCCCGTCGTCTGATCAAAGTTAAACCAGCCTTTCGGCATGCGCCGTCCATTATAATAGAATTTCCTGCCGGATTTCCATCCGGTCGAATCGTCGTTCCCGCTCCGACGATTTCCGATGGAAAGGTGACGAGCGGCGGAGAAGCCCTGTTCCGTGCCCCGGGGAGGGGCTCGGAAAGGGAACGCGAAGCGGTTTCCTCGCCAAGTTGACTTTAGTGGAAGGGGATCATTATAATGAGGGAAAAAATCAGTTGGCCGGGACAATGGATCGCGAAGAGATCTTGAAGAAAATCAAGGAAATCCGTCGGGAAGTAGAGAGGGACGAGCTAAACCATCTCCGGGCCAAAATCATGGAGAGGAAATTCCATCTTCATGGTTCCCACCGCAACGCGATCGTCCGCCTCATTCCGCTGGCCATCCGGAAACGCCTGATCCTCGAAATCAGCCTGATTCTTCAGCCTATTCTGGATAACCAGAGAGAAATCAACCTCCGCTTTCTCAAGGAGATCGAGCGAATCAGGGAAGCCTTGGCTTCTCTGCCCGGTGGTCCGAGCGAAGAAGAAAAGACGACCCATGGGCCTGCTGAATAGAATCAAGGAAAAGCTCGATTTTTCCCCCGGCCATCGACCCGTCAAGACAATCGCCGTCTGCGCCGCCCAGGTCCCGTTCTTTAGGGGAGGAGCCGAAGCGCATGTCAACGGACTCGTCCGGGAGCTGGCCAAAAGGGGCTACGAAGTCGATCTGATTAACATCCCCTATAAATGGTATCCGCGCGACCAGCTCTTGAAGAGCCTCGAGATTTGGCGCCTGCTCGACCTCAGCGAGTCCAACGACAAAGCGATCGACATGATCATTGCGACCAAATTTCCTTCTTATTTTGCCGAGCACCCGCACAAGGTTTTGTGGCTCATCCATCAATTCCGGCATCTCTATGATCTCTGGGGAACGCCCTATTCGGACTTCGATCCGGCCCAAGAGGCCGACCGAATGCTCAGAGAGAAGTTGATCAAGCTCGATACCCAGGTCCTCAAGAGCTACAAGCGGATTTATACGAACGCGAAAAATACGGCTGCGCGGTTGAAAAAATATAACGGGATCGACGCCGTTCCTCTCTATCATCCGCCGCATCTCGCCGGAAAATACTATGGGGCTGAAGACAAAGATTACATCCTTTCCGTCGGCCGCCTGGACCGTTTGAAGAGAGTCGATTTTCTTATCCGGTCGATGCGCTTTATGAATCCCCAGATCAAATGCCGGATCGTCGGTACGGGTCCGGAGCTGGAGAATCTGCAGCGTCTGGCCCGGGAATGCGGCGTTGCGGACCGAATCGAGTTCCTGGGTTTCGTTCAGGATGACGACCTTCTCCGCCTCTACGCCCACGCGACGGCGGTCTATTTTGCTCCGCTCGATGAAGATTACGGCTATGTGACGCTCGAGGCGTTCCTTTCGAAAAAGCCGGTCATCACGGCTTCTGATTCCGGAGGCCCGCTCGAGTTTGTCGAGGACGGACACAACGGCGTTATCGTCCATTCGATGGACGAAAAAGAGCTGGCTGCTCGATCCGAGGAGCTTTTCTTCGACAAAGAGAAGGGCCGCGCCTACGGCGAGGCCGGGTACGAAAAAGTCAAAGAGATCAGTTGGGATACGGTCGTCGAAACCCTGGTCGGTCCGTGAGCCCGATGAAAATCGCCCTTTTCAGCCCCCTTCATCCGATCAAGAGCGGTATTGCCGACTACACCGAGGAGCTGCTGCCGTTTCTCAAAACCTATTTCGATATCGATCTCTATGTCGAGCCGGATTCTATCTCATCAGCGCGGTCGCTGAGATCCGACTTCGCCGTCTTCCCCTATCATGCGGCGACCTTCCCCGCCTCGAAATACGATGCCATCCTTTATCATATAGGAAACGACTACCGAGCCCACCGGATTGCCTATGAAGCCTTAAAAAGGAATCCCGGGATCGTGGTTCTTCATGACTATGTCCTTCAGGGTTTCTATGTCGAAATGGCCGAGGCCAAGAAGGACCTGGGGATTTATCGAAATCTTCTCCAACGATACTATGGAAAGAAAGGTCTGGCCATCGCCGAGCGAACAGCCCGCCGTACTTATCCATCGATCTGGGAGACCGAAGAAGCGCTCGATTATCCTCTGAACGAGGAGATTCTCGACTTGGCGACCGGAGTGATCGTCCATTCGGACTTCGTTCGGGAGCGAGTGGAAAAAAGACTGACCAAGCCGGTGGCGAAAATCCCGCACCACGGCCATCCCCTTAAGACCTTTGATCGGCAAACGGAAAGGCGGAAATGGGGAATGGGGCCCGACGAAATTCTGATTTCCTCGGCCGGATTCGTCAACCGCAACCGTCGTTATGAAATGATTCTCGAGGTCCTCGACGAGCTCGCCGATTCTCGGCTCAAATATGTGATTGCCGGCGAAGACCGGGGAAAACTCCTCCGCCACCTGACTGCCCGGGCCTCGGTGCCTGTTTCGGTCGAACCTTTTCTCCCTCTTGAGAAGCTCGAGAGCTTGATCTTCGCTTCGGACATCTGCATCAACCTTCGGTTTCCGACGATGGGAGAAACGTCGGGCATCCTGCTCCGCCAGATGGGCTACGGTCGACCGACACTAGTGACGAACTGCGGCTGGTATGCCGAAATTCCTGACTGGGCTGTTGTCAAAATCGAGCCCGATATCGACGAGTCGGCGCTCCTCAAGGCCTATCTGACCTTGATGATGAACGATACCGATTTTCGTCTGGCGATCGGAAGAGAAGCCGCCGCCTACGTTCAGACCGAATGCGATATCGCGAATTGCGCCCGAAGCTATGCGGATTTCATCCGGGTCGTCTCGTCCTATCGCTAAAGAGGACAAGGAAGGGATCTCCTCGGGAGAGGGGAGAGGCGGAATAAAGCGGCCGTCCCGGAGAAAGAGAGAAGGACAATGACGGATAGCCAAGAAATCGAGAGGCAAATTCAAAAAATCAAAGCCGCCCTGGCGGAGAAACGCGCTTCAATCGAGGATCTTGAAACCTTGATCGGAGAGAATCTTGAAGGTGAGCTCTGGGGACTCGGAGAGAAATCCCTGGAGAAGGCGGCCTGGGATTCGTTCTTTTTTCTGGACAGGAAAACGGGAAATCTCGAAGACGAGCCGATTACCTCCGAGCGACGGATGATTGGGCCGCTCATCGTCTTGGCCAAAAAAATTTGGCGGGCCCTTTTCCGTCCTTATTCCAGGATGATTCTCGAACGGCAGAACCGGCTGAATCGGGAGTTTGTCCGGCTCGAGCTGGCGAATTTGTTGAGAATCGAAAAACTGAAAGAACGACTCGAAGCGCTCGAGCGGAAGACGGTCGCTCCCGGAGAAGAAAAAGACTGAGTTTCGGGAGAGGACGAGGATGAGAGATCCGGAGGCGGTTCGGCAGGTCGGTTCGCTCTCAGGAGGGGATTTGATTCGATGGTTGCGCCTCCGGCTCCAGGAGCGAAAGAGAATCCCTCAGCCGGAGCTGAATTCGCTCGTCCTGAACTGGGTGCGGAGTCGTCCGGCCGCAGAGGTTTGCCGATTTTTGCCGCGGCTCGTCGACGAAGTGGCACGAGGTCAGAGCCTCCAGACCGCCTGGAACCTCCTCTCGTTTCTTGAAGTCGCGCTCAAGCTCCGCCGGCCTCGGGTCGGGATTTACGATCATGCCTTCCATTCTATCGGCGGCGCCCAGAAATACGGCGCCACGATCGCCCAGACGCTGCAGCATGATTTCGACGTCACTCTTCTCTCGAACCGGCCGGTCGCTCTTGCTGATCTTGAATCTTGGTACGGGCTCGATCTCTCCCTCTGCCGGCTCAAGGTGATTCCTTTGCCTTTTTTTGAGCGAAAGGGGAGGGCGGCGGAGATCATCGATCCGGCGGAAGTCGACACCCGGGGGGAGAATCCCTTCGCAGCCGTGGCCCGCGAAAGCGGGGATTATGATGTCTTCGTCAATAACGGCATGCTGGAGATGGTCTATCCTCTGGCCAATGCTTCGCTCTTCATCTGCCATTTTCCCGAGCGCGAGAAGTCGCTCTTTTTTTACGTCGATCGTTACACCGAGATTGTTTACAACAGCCTCTATACGGCGCGCTGGATCGAAAAAAGGTGGAATCTTCATCCTCACCGGCATATTTACCCGCCCGTGGACATGGAGCCTGAAGCTTACCCCAAAAATAAGGAGAATATCATTCTTTCGGTCGGGCGTTTCGATATCGGAGGCAACAAACAGCAATTCGAGATCGTCCAAGCATTCGAAGAGCTTGTCTCCGGCCATCGGCAAGAGCTTGAGGGCTGGAAGCTTGTCCTTGCCGGCGGGAGTCCGCCCTCTAACTCCTATCTGGAGAAAATCAAGGCCCATCTTCGGGAGAAGAAAACGCCCGCCGTCGAGCTCCAGGTCAACATTCCCGCTTTTGCTCTCAGGGCGATCTATGAAAAAGCGAAGATTTTCTGGCATTTCTGCGGCCTCGGACAGACCGACCCGGCCAAGATCGAACACTTCGGAATGGCGGTGGCTGAGGCGATGCAAAACGGTTGTGTTCCGGTCGTCTTCCGGGGCGGCGGCCAGGCGGAGATCGTCGAGCCGGGAGCTTCGGGTTTTCTTTTTTCGACGAAACGTGAGCTCAGCGAGATCACCCTGAGGCTTCTGAGAAATCCCGGCGAGCTGGCGGAGATGAGCTTGCGGGCCTATCAGAGCGGAAAGAAATTTGGCGGGAGGGTCTTTGCCGCCACTGTGCGGGAGTATTTCGACCGTCTCTTGGCCACCCGATTCACGGCCTGAAGCCTGCCAGGCCGATCTCCGTCCGGCGTGCCGGATGATACGGGAGTGGCTTCCGGATCCCAGAAATCAGGGTGAGCAGGATTCATCGGTGGGCCCAAAGCGGGTTGAATGTCTGGCCGGATTCGATTACAATTTTTCTCTTCGATCGAGCATTTCTTGATGGCCGACCGTTCGCCCGAGAAAGGTGATTGAGAGAAAGGAGAAGGTGGATGTCCGCTTTTTTTGAGGCCGAAAGCCTGACGGCCGAGGAAATCGAAAAAATTGCCAGCGAAATCGAGAACCGGATCCGCGAAAAACTTGAGTCGGGAACGTTCACCGAACGCGAGATCCGTGAGATCGAGGAGATGAGACTTCGGCCGCTTGCCGACATCCAGGATGTCCGGAGCGTCTATGAGGATCATCTGTTTGAGGCCGAAAGGTAATCCGGAGGCCTAGCCTGTTCGGCGAGGAGAGGGTCATGAACGACGAGCAAAAATTTGACCTGGAGATCGATTATGAGCACATCGATGTCGAAGAAATTATGACTCGGATCAAAAAGAAAGTCGCCGCCGAAGCGGGTCAAGAAAGAGAGGCCGCTGCGATCGTTGCCGCAGCCGGCGTCGCCTCGGGAGAAACAGCTCCTGAGCCGAGCAACGGTTTTGAATCTCAGGGGCGAGGGGGCCGGCTGAGATCTCTTCTTCTCAAGGTCATGTCGCCCTTCCGGCCGCTGATCAAGCTCCTCATTCTGCCCGTCTATGAGGAGCACCGGCAGACGGTCCGGATCCTCCACCAGACGAACAAACGGTTGGACCGCCTTTATCAAATCAACGAAAAGGACCATCGTCTGGCGTTCGAGCGGCTCGACCGGCTGCGCGAATACATCAAGCTTCTGCACACGCTCAGTCACAACGTGGTCGTCGAGCTGACCAAGCTGAAGATTGAGGAAGAGACGCTGAAGGCCACGGTCAGGCTTCTGGAGAAGGATTTTGAGCACCTCGGCCGGCGCGAGCGGGCTCTGGAGCATGAGATCTTCAAGTGAAACTCGCCTTTGTCGTCCAGCGTTACGGGCTCGAGATCAACGGCGGCGCCGAGCTCCATTGCCGCTGGGTGGCCGAGCATTTAAGCAAGTATCATCGAACGGAGGTCCTGACGACCAAAGCTTTTGACTACATCACCTGGAAGAATCACTATCCAGAAGACGAAGAGCTCATCAACGGCATTCGGGTGAGGAGATTTCCGGTTGCCCGGCCCAGGCATCCGGAGAGATTCGGACGTCTCCAGGATCACATCCTGAACAATGAGCATCCGAACGAGGACGAGCTTCGCTGGATGGATGAAGAAGGCCCTTTGGTTCCCGACCTCATCCGGTTTCTTAAAGAATCGGAAGGGGAATACGACTATTTCATCTTTTTCAGCTATCGCTATTACCATTCTTTTTGGGGAATCCACACTGTTCCTCAAAAAAGCATCCTCGTCCCCACGGCGGAGAAAGACCCGGTGATCAACCTCCGAATTTTCCGGGACCTTTTTCTCAAGCCGCGAGCCCTGATCTACAATTCCGTGGAAGAGCGGCGGATGATCCACGCCGTTTCCCGGAACGAGGCGGTCCTCGGCGATATCGTCGGCGTGGGAAGCGAGATTCCGGCTCGGCGGTCCAGCGAAGCGTTCCGGCAGAAATTCAAGGTGGAAGGACCGTACATCATTTACATCGGGCGCATTGATCAAAACAAAGGTTGCCACCGCCTCTTTGAGTATTTCCTTCGCTATAAAAAAGACACCGGCTCGGACATCAAGCTGGTCCTGGCCGGAAGCACGGTGATGCAGATTCCCTCCCATCCCGATATTTTCTATCTCGGATTCATCGGGGAGGAAGACAAGTTCAACGCCCTGGAAGGAGCCGAAATCTTGGTCATGCCTTCGTTCTATGAAAGCCTGTCCATGGTCACTCTGGAATCCTGGGCTCTCGGCAAGCCCGTCTTGGCCAACGGACTCTGCGAAGTCCTCAAGGGGCAGTGTCTGCGCTCGAACGGCGGCCTGTTTTATGAGAACTATCCGGAGTTCCGGGAAGGCCTGAGCCTGCTTCTCGATTCCCCTCGGTTGCGACATCGCTTGGGAGAGAACGGCAAGAAATACTTTGACGCCAATTACACCTGGCCGATCATCGAGCGAAAGTATCTGGCGATCCTGGACAAACTCGAGAAAGAGAAGGAAAGGGCCGCCTGATGGACGTTCATCAGTTCGCCACTTCGCTCAGCTACGGAGACGCTATTTCGGATGAGATGCTCGAGATCCAACAGGTCCTGCGGGAAAAGGGCTATGGCTCGGAGATCTTCACTCGCTTTTTCGACCCCCGGACCGCCGGGTTGAGGCGGGATTATCGGGAGTACCGGAGATTCAGCTCGCCCCAGAATATCGTCATCTTCCATTTTTCGATCGGCTCGCCCGTATCCAAAATGTTCTTCCGGGTCCCGGACAAGAAGATCATGATTTATCACAACATTACCCCGCACGAGTACTTTCTCGATTCCCACCGTATCCTGGCGCGGGAATGCTACAAGGGCCGACTCGAGCTCAAGCTTTTCGTCGATAAAGTCGACCTTGCTCTCGGAGATTCCGAGTTCAACCGGCGGGAACTCGAGGCCGTCGGCTATAAAAAAACAGGCGTCCTGCCGATCCTGATGAACTTCGCCAAGTTCGACCGGCCGGGCGATCCGGTGACCAGACGCTTGTTCGGGGACGGGAGGACGAACCTGCTCTATGTCGGACGGCTCATTCCCAACAAAAAATTCGAGGATCTGATCAAGGTCTTCTTTTTTTATCAAAAATATTTCGATCCCGATTCGCGCCTTATCCTGGCCGGAGATCACCGCGGGCTCGAACGCTATTTCGCTGGCCTTCTGGAGCTTGGGGAGAGACTCGGGTTGAAAAACGTTCATTTCACGGGGCACGTCGAATTCTCCGAACTCCGGGCCTATTATGAAGTCGCTTCGGTCTACCTGAGCTTGAGCGAGCATGAAGGATTCGGTGTGCCGTTGCTCGAGGCCTTCTATCAGAGGATCCCGGTCGTCGGGTTTGCCGCCGGTGCCGTCGAGGAGACGATGAACGGCGGAGGCCTGCTTCTCAGGCGGAAGGATTTTCTCCGCACGGCCGCCCTGATCGATCTCCTGGTCAGAGATCAGGCCCTCCGGCAGACGATTGTTCGGGGCCAGCTTCGAGCTCTGGAGAAATTCAGCCGCCAGAATGTCAGCCGTATTTTGCTCGACCACATTGAGGACCTGAGCCGCCGATGAGGATCGACCAGCTCCTGCCGGCCTATCACCGCGGAGACGCCATCGGAGACGAAGCGACCTCCCTTCGAGCCTTCTTCCGTTCGCAAGGCTTCGAGTCGAATATTTACCGCCTTTCCTGCGATCGCGAGCTGGAGGGGGATTCGCTGGATTTCGCCGCCTTTCCATCGCCGCGGCCGGAGGACATCGCGATCCTTCATTTTGCCCTGGCTTCCCCGCTTTCCCGGGCGTTCCAATCGCTCGCCTGCCACCGGGTCCTCATCCATCACAACGTCACGGCGCCTGAATTTTTTTCCGGCTTCAGCGAAGAAATGGTTCGGATCTGCCGGCGAGGACGGGAAGAGCTGCGCTCGCTCGCCGAAGTGACCGATGTCGGCTTGGCGGATTCGCGGTTCAACGCCCAGGAGCTGTCGGATCTCGGATTCCGAGAAGTCCATGTCTTCCCCCTCTATTTGGATTTTTCGAAGTACGAGAGACCGATGAACGGCTTCGTCCACCGACTCTACCGGGACGAGAGGACGAATATTCTTTTCGTCGGCCGCGTCGTCCCGAACAAAAAGATCGAGGACTTGATCAAAGTCACGTTCTACTACAAAAAATACATCTCTTCACTCGTCCGGCTGATCATCGTCGGCAAGACGTCCTCCCTTCCTGACTACTATCGCAGTCTTGTGCGGATGGCCGATGACTTCCTGCTCGAGCCCGAAGAGATCGAATTCACCGGTCATATCCCGGACGACGAGCTCTTTGCCCTCTATCGGGCGGCCGATGTTTTTCTCTCCTTGAGCGAACATGAGGGGTTCTGCCTTCCCCTCGTCGAGAGCATGATTTTCGACCTTCCGGTGGTCGCCTTCAAGTCGACGGCCGTCCCGGACACCCTGGGGGGGGCGGGTGTTCTTATCGGGCGGAAGAAGGTCGCGGAAATCGCCGAGCTCGTCGATCTTGTCGCTCATGAAAAGAGAATCCGAGACCGAATTATTGCCGGTCAGAGAGAACGTCTGGCCGGCCTCAAGGCTGAGGGAAGAGAGCCGTTCCTTCGCTGGCTGATCGACCGCCTTAGAGAAAAAAAAGGTGGAAGGCTGAAGAAAAACGGGGAAAGGTCGGGTAAGTCGGAATGAAAGTCGCTTTCGTCGTCCAGAGATATGGCGCCGAAGTCATGGGCGGGTCGGAACTCCACTGCCGGCTTATCGCCGAAAGGCTGGCCGCGGTCGGGCACGAGACGACCATCTATACGACTTGCGCCAGAGACTACATCACCTGGAAAAATGAGTATCCGGCCGGGCAAAGCATCCTCAACGGAGTCGTCGTCAGGCGCCATGAGGTGGAGAGGCCCCGAGTGCTCGAGGACTTCAACGCTTTCTCCGATTGGATTTTCTCCCACCAGCATACGAGAGAGGATGAGCTCGAGTGGATCGAACGTCAGGGCCCGGTCGTGCCGAGCCTTCTTGCCGCCTTGGCGAGGGAGGAGAAAGAGCACGACGCCTTTATTTTTTTTACCTATCTCTATTACACAACCTATCATGGGCTCAAGGCGGTCAAAGGCAAAAAGACGCTTGTTCCCACCGCCCATGATGAGCCGGCTCTCCGGCTTGGGATCATGAAGGAGGTCTTTGCCCTTCCGGCGGCTTTGATGTTCAACACCGAGGCGGAGAAAACAATGCTCAGCCGCTATTTCTCTTTTGCCGGAAAATATCAGGATATCGTCGGCGTCGGCGTTGACCTTCCCGAGGGGTTGGATCCCGACGTTTTCCGCCGCCGCTTCGGTCTTTCTGAACCGTTTGTGCTTTATGCCGGCCGGATCGAGCCGGGGAAAGGTTGTCGCGAGATGGTCGACTATTTTCTCGAAGCGAGCCGGCGTTATCCCGATGTCCATCTCGTCCTCATCGGCAACCTGCTGATGGATCTGCCGTCCCATCCTCGGATCCATTATCTTGGGTTTGTCTCCCCGAGGGAAAAAGATGAAGCCATGGCCGCTGCCGTGGCCACGGTCCACCCCTCCCATTTTGAAAGCCTCTGCATGGCCGCCCTTGAATCGCTGGCGGTCAAGACGCCGATCCTGGTTCAGGAAGCCGCCGAGCCGCTCAAGGAGCATTGTCTGCGCGGACAATGCGGACTCTACTATTCAAATCAGGCCGAGTTTGCCTCCTCTCTCGGCTTGCTGCTTGCCGACCCGAAATTGCGGTCTCTCCTCGGGGCGAACGGATATTCCTACGTCGTGAGAAACTACGATTGGCCCAAAATCATCGGCAAATACGAGAGCCTGCTTCGCTACCTCATGTCCGGCACGGCGAAAGAAGTTTGACATCGGGGGGGCGGTGTGTTAAGCATTTAGGGGGACGACAGGCAAAGCGATGGCTTTTGTTAACCATGTGACGAAGAATCTGGCGATCAAAATCGTCTATTACGGACCCGGTCTGAGCGGTAAGACGACCAACCTCCGCTATATCTACTTCAAGCTGGATTCGGGCTCGCGCGGCGACCTCGTCTGTCTGGAGACCGACACGGAACGAACCTATTTTTTCGACCTCCTGCCGGTGAAGGCCGGGCTGATCGGCGACTATCGGGTCCATTTTCAGCTGATGACCGTGCCGGGCCAGATTTTTTATGACGCCTCCCGCAAGACGGTCCTCCGGGGTGCCGACGGGATTGTCTTCGTGGCTGATTCACAGATTCCCCTTCTCGATGCCAACTTGGAAAGCTTCGATAACCTGCGCCGGAATCTACTCGCCTTGAACATCGATATCTATGCGCTCCCTCTTGTTTTCCAGTACAACAAGCGAGATCTGGATCATTTGATTCCCGTCGAGACGTTCAATCAGCTCCTCAACCCGAACAACCTTCCCTCGATCGAGGCTTCGGCGATCAACGGAGTGGGCGTGCTCGAAACTCTGAAGGAGATCGCCAAGTTGACCGTCCCCAAGGTCAAGGAACAGGTTCTTGGGGTGAGACCGCAGGCGGAAGAAAAGGCTCGGGATAAGGAAAAGGCGACGGAAGCCGTCAACGGCTCGACACGAAAAGAGCCCCGCCTTGATGAAGCCGAAGAACGCCGGGAAGCCGAAACTCATGAAAGAAAGATGAAGCTCCGGACTCTCGAGGAGATCGAAAAAGAACTCGAAAAACTCTCCAGGGAATTTCTGGATAAATCCAGGAAGCCTCGGACTTCCTGAGGCGTTCTTTAGGGCGCATATCTATTACCGCAAGGAAAAAATTTTGGGCGTGACGAGTCCTCGTCGGAGGAGTAATTTCCCGTTGTCCGGGACGAGCAACCGACACCGGTTTCTGCTCGGGCTTGAGATCCTGGCGTTCTGCGCCTTTCTCTGGCGCCGGCTGATCCTGGATGCCTGGCTCGAAAAGGGAAGACCTCTGTGTTCAACCTGGGTCATCTGGGCAGGAATTGCTCTGGCCGCGGCGGCGTTTGGCCTGAGTGGTGTCAAGCTCTATGCCCGCTTTCTTGCTTCAAAAACGGCCGCGCGAGAGACGGAGCTCAGAAAATCGATCGCTCTTTCGTTCACACCACTTCTTTTTTTATTCCTGACCTTTCTTCAATTCTTCGTCGCGCTGAGAAACATCGACCGCTACCTGATCCTTCTTTCCGCTGCCGGGTTTCTTATCCTCCAGGCGGTTTTTCTGGCGCGGCTCGAATGGCTGCCGAGCCGGCAGACTTGGATCCACCGCTTCAGCAAGTCTCTCGACGGCGGGAGAACGAGAAATCCACGGCTTTCCCTAGCCGTCTTGCTTGTCACTTTGAGTGTCTATATCGTCTATCTTTCCGGTCTCGTGTTTCCCTCCCATCCGCTGACCGGAGACGAGCCCCATTATGCCCTGATCGCCAGGAGCCTGCTGACGGACGGCGATGTCAACTTGCATAACGACTACCACGACCGGAATTACGAGCCATTTTATGCCGGTCTCCTCGATCCGCATGCCGTTTCCGGAAAGAAAGGCGAGGCCTCTCTTTATTCCCGACATTTTCCTGCCTTACCGGTCCTCCTGGCTCCCTTTTATGCCGCCGGCGAGAAAGCGGCCGGGATTTTTTCCCGCTTGGCCGACCCGCCGTTCGAGCGCAGAAACGTCCTTGTCTTTTTTCTCCGGCTTCCGGTTTGTCTTTTGGCGTCGCTTCTCGGCCTTGTTTTTTTTCTCTGTGCCCGGGAGCTCACAGGAAGGGCATCGATCGCCATAGCCGTTTGGCTCGTCTTCAGCTTCAGCGCTCCGATGATCTTTTATTCCCATCTGATCTACCCCGAGATTCCCGCGGCTTTGATTTTGGCCTGGATGACGTTGGAGCTTATCCTCAAGAGGCGGCGATCCGAGCGAAGCCTTTTTTTCGCCGGGCTCGGGATCGGGCTCCTGCCCTGGTTCGCCCTGAAGTACCTCGTTCTGTCTCTCGTCGCCTTTCTTGTCGTCCTCAGCCTCGTTTTACAAGATCGGAGGAGAAAATTTCGCCTGACCCCGGCCCTCTTGGGACCGATTCTTATCTCGGCGGGGTTCTATGTTCATTTTTTGCTGTCCTCCTTCGGCAGCCTCTCGCCGGCAAAAATTTATCTTGGTCTTGAGGCCACCCAGGGTTTCTCGTTTTTCAGGATCCTGGCGGTCAACAGCGTGGATTTCGGACGGAGGTTTTTTGGCCTTCTCTTCGACCAGAGAGCCGGATTTATGGTCTTGGCCCCTGTTTATGCGCTCAGTCTGGCGGGGTTCCTGGCGCTCAGAAAGAAAAGGCCCAAGGAGTCCGCCGTTCTTCTCGCTTTCCCGGTCGTATTCTGGCTGTTTTCCTCTCTCACGCCCTACTGGGGCGGCTACTGTCCGCCGGGCCGGCCTTTCCTGCCGGTCCTCTGGGTTCTTGGGCTTTTCCTTGCCTGTGCGCTTTTCCTGCAGCCCGGTCGAGCCGCTCGGACGATCGGGGCAGTTTTGATCGGCTTGACGCTCGTCATGACTTTTCTTGCCGTCCGAACCCCCCGGCTGCTCTACCACGAAGGGCTGTCCTCGCTCTCCTTAGATATCGGCGGCGAGAGGAGCAGCAAGCTTCTGGCGGGTTTGAGCAATATTCTGGTGGATTGGACGAAGCTTGTCCCTTCCCTTTCTTCGCGAGCGACCGAGCTTCGAAACTGGACTCCGCTTGTTTTTTGGCTGATCGCGGTTTTTGGGATCAATCTTCTCTGGCTCAGAAAAAGACGGTCCGACGGAAAAGGAACGCCGAACGGCTTGAATTTTTTTCCCGAGGTCGCCCTGGTTCTTCTCATCGGCGGTCTGATTTCGGTCCACCGGATTTTCGATGTCCGTCTTGCCGGAGGATTTGAACTGGACCAGGGGAAAATGACCGTCTTTCCTCAGGATCAAAACAGCCACGGCGAAGAAGGCGGCGGGTTTTGGATCAAGGGGCGAAGCCGGAGTTTTCTCGTTCTTCAGACAGACGAACCGGTGGCCGAGTTCCAGCTGACCCTTTCGAGTCCGGTAGAAGGTGAGACCGGGATCCGGATCGGAACGGCGAAAAGAAGGGTTGAGAGAACCGTCCCGGCCGGCCGGCCCACCACGTTGCGCATCTCTTCGCCCCGCGGCCTCCGCTGGCATGGGCATCTCCTCTATGCTCTTGAGATTGAAGAAAAAGGCCAGTTTTTTCCATATAAAATCGATCGGAATAGTAAGGATAGGCGGCCGCTCGGCGTCTTCGTCCGCCTCTCCGGACGGTCGGCGGTTCCTTTCCTCCCCTGATTCGGTCCGAGGGCTTGCTTTCATCGCGCCGGAAAGATGAAATTCCGGGTAGCTCAAGGCGCCTTTAAACAGGGCCGAGGATAAGACCGCTGAGTTTCATCAGCCCAGAAGAAGAGGAAGAACGCGGAGCGGTTCCCTCTCCAAGAAAACTTGGCATCCGAGGCCGAAAGGTTTAGAATCTCATCCGCGGCTTGATGTCCTCGTCGTGCCGGTCCGGCGGAGCGAGGTCGGTTTGAAAAGACAAAAATGACGGAGTAAACATGACCCCGTTGAACACCAGAAATTCGAAAATTCTGGGCGTCGTCGTTTTCAGTCTCGTCCTGAACGCGGCCGGAATTTGGTTCGGCCTCCCGAGCTATGAGGGCTGGTGTCCGGATGAAATTCTCCCTGATCATGTCCGCCAGGGAATCGAACAGCGTTTTTCCCGCGGCTGGAACACCAAGTATCCGCCTCTCCATTATTATCTCCTTGCCCTCGTCGAGGGTCCGGCCATGGCCTCTGCTCGAGTCCTGAAATTCGATGCCGACAACCCCGTCGTCTATTCCGCTTTTATTCTCCTCGGGCGCCTGGTGAGCTTGATCATGGCCGCGGGGATCGTTCTCCTTGTTTATAAATGCGGTCTGGAAATCCTGGATGCGGGGGCATCGCTTCTCGCCGCCCTAATCACGGCTCTCGTTATTCCTTTCGTTTATTACTCCAAGACGGCCAACCTGGATATCCCTTACCTCTTCTGGTTCGCCCTTTCTCTCTTTTATTTTCTGCGCCTGCAGAAAACCCGGCGAAGAAGATTCTACCTTCTTTTCGCCCTGACCGGAGCGCTGGCCGTAGGCGCCAAGGATCAGGCTTACGGTCTTTATGTTCTTCCCGTCCTTTACATCCTCTATCGCGATTGGAAATGGCGGAAGAAAGAAACCCCGGGATTGACGCTCTTCCGGTTCATCACCGACCCGACCTATCTTTACGCCGCCGCCGTGGGCCTGGCGAGCCTCGCTCTGATCTTCAATTTGGCCTTCAATTTTCAAGGATTTCTGCTCCATCTAAAAACTATCACCGGACCGCTGAGCAAGGACGCTCAGCTTTTTCCCCACACGCCGGGAGGCCACCTCCGGCTCCTGGGGAGAGCTGTCGATCAGATTCGTTTTTCTCTCGGCTGGCCTCTTTTTGTGGTCTGTGCCGCCGGCTTGGGGCAGGCGCTGGCCTCGAAAAAGAAGAATACGCTTCTTCTCTCCCTTCTCTTTTTCCCTCTTTCCTTCGAGATCTTTCTCCTCCATGTCGTGATGTACAACTATGCCCGGTTCTATCTTCCCGGCTGCCTTGTTCTCTCTTTCTTCGGCGGTCGACTTCTCGCTTCTCTTCTTAAGGGGTCGACCAAGCTGGCTGTTCCTGTCCGGGCGGCCGCGGCCGCTGTCTTCCTCTACTCGGCTTTATACGCTTTTTCCCTGGATCTCCTCATGCTCAAGGATTCCCGCTACGCGGCCGAGGAATGGATCAAGAAAAATATTCCGGCCGACGCCTCCGTCGGGCTTGCGGTTCTTCCGGTTTACGGACCCCGGACGCCGGGATTCCATGTTCTCAAGATCTATAATCCGTTTGTCGACCTGACTCGCCTTCCTTCTCAACCCGAATATCTCATTCTGACCGCGGAATGGAGCCGGAGATTCTTGCCTCCCGCTGAGATGAAAAGCCGCCTCAGGCAGGATTATCTGGAAAAAGCAGGATACAAAATCGTCTTTCGATACCGAACGCCTCTCTCCTGGCTGCCTCTCAGCAACCGCAAGGTCATCGAGCAAATCAACACGATCAATCCGGAGGTCCTCATCCTGAAGAAGAGAGGCTTTGAGCCAGATCGCCCCGAAAGTCGGCTCTCCGGTTTTTGAAAGTGGCGAATATGCCTGCGGCTTGCCGCCGGGAGATTCGTGTCGGGGGAGCCGAGGGAGCAAGCCCACACCGCCGCCGGGCATGGGTTCTTGCCCGGCCCGCCTATTTTCCGGAGACGCCGCTTGTCCCTTCTCATTGATTCCTTCCCATAGTCCTTCGCCTGGGCTGAACGCTTCCAGGCTGGAGTCAAGCTTCTCCCTCGGCACTCTGCACTGCTCCTCTCTTTCCTTGAGGGACGCGACGCCGTCCTGAATCCAACTCTTTCCTCGTGGTGCGTCCTCTGAGCATGGGGGCAGAACATTATTGCCAAGACAAGTTCCTCGGGAAATGCGACACCGGAGCAAGTTTTCTTGAAGAGTTCAATTCCGTTCATTTCCCTTGGGCGGTCAAGGGGGGACGCGGTCACTGTCTCCGATAAGGTCGGAAACGGGGAGGCCGATGAAATTGGCCGGCCGTTGGAAGTGGGAACGCGGAGCGGTTCTCCCCTCTAAGTTGACTTTGCCGGCCGAAAATGATTAAAAAATGGCCGATGAGCCCGCTGGCAAAAAGGCAAGTCCTTATCGGCGCCGCCTTCTTGGTTCTTGTCATTACGGGACTGATTTTCCTTTGGCGAAAAGATTCCTACGACCTGAACCGGAGCGTCCGGCAAGTCTGCCTTCGCATCCTGGTTTACGAGGAGCTCTCCCTTCACCGCGGCAGCCGCTTTCGCTTCGATTTCCAGAAAAACGGCTTTAAAATTTTCGCCTTGCACCGCGGCGAGAAAAGCGAATGGCGGGAGGTTTCCACCATCGCCCACGCTCCTTCCATCGAGACCTCTCCCGCCGGCTTCCGTCTCGATTTTGTCCAGGGAAGAGCCGAGGCCTCTTTCCTTTCTGAAGGTCGGACGATCTCCCGCTTTCCTCTAAGCCTGAGGTTCTCATCGCTGAGAAACCCCGACCTGCAGAAGGGAATCATTTTCTTTGAAGACGGCCACTGGCGGCCGCTTTAGAGAGCCGAAAGTGAGGTGGAAAATCCCGGGCTTTCTTCAGCGGCGCTGGGCTCTTCTTCTTGTCCTCGCCTCGGCGCTCAGCCTGCGAATTTTTATTTTTCTGAATGTCACTCCCGTCCTCCAGACGGATTCGGTCGGCTATTTTTTTCTTCAGGAAAGCGAGCCCGTTCGGACGCCCGGCTATTATTTTTTCATGGAAGCCGTTCATTTCTTCAACGACCTCTTTGCCATCACCTCTCAATACCTTCGCCTGATTATTTTTTTCCAGCTTTTTCTCTTGGGCATGATCAACAGCGTCCTGATCTTTACTCTGGCCAAAAAAATCAGCCTCTCAGAGGGTTTTGCCTTAGCGATGGGTCTTCTCTACAACCTGGATCTCTTCGTCGTCGGGTTCGAATTCGTCGTTTTAACGGAAACGCTGACCCTGACCCTGCTCGGCCTGACGATGCTGTTCTATGGAAAAATTTTTGAGGGGGTGAGGACGGCCCCATACTGGGCGGGACTCGCGTCGTTCGCTCTGCTCTTGACGCGGCCGACATACACCTGGCTTTTTCTCATCCTGGTCGCATTGACTCTGCTCTTTCGCTGGCGGCAATTCGTCAAGGGGTTTTTCCGGCAAAGCTATGCCCGTCCGCTCCTCATTTTCCTGCTGATCAACCTTATCGGCATCGGCGGGTGGTCCTTGAGGAACAAGCGCCGCTTCGATTTTTTCGGAATTTCCACCATTCTGCCCTACCAGCTGAGCTATTACACCTGGAATTTTGTCGAGAAATACAGGCCGGGAAGTGATGAGGAGCTCAACGAGTACGCCCGGATCCTCCAGGAGGTCAACGGTCAGCCGTATGATTTCCGTTGGCGACTGCGGGAGGATCGTCAGATGTCGGAGGCGGAAATATCGAAGGTCCTGCTGAAGCTCAACCGGAAGCTCATCGAGGACAATTTTCGGGAATACGCGCGGCTCGTTCCGGGCGCGGCGGCGTACTATTATGATTATTCCTGGTACTGGCTGCGCCAACGGCAAAGGAGCTTTCTCGGCAAGAGCAAGCTCGTGTCCGCTCCGTTCCGGTTTTTCCGCGACTTTTACGCCCGGCTTTTCCAGAACCCCTACAGCCTTATTTTTCTTGTGGCCGTCATCCCGGCCGTCTTCATCATCAGCCGGCGGAAAGGGGGTGAGGCGGCTCACCTCGCCCTGCTCTTCGAGGGGGTCATTCATTATAACTTTCTCGTTTCGGTCATCCTGACCAACGCCGGGGTCAACAACCTCCGCTTCCGCGTCCCGGTCGAGCCGTTCATCCTGCTCGTTTTTTATGCCGCCGTGTTCCACTTCGTTCGTCAGCTGCGGAAGCCGAGGCGGAAGCCGAAGAAAGATGTGAACAGCCCGGAAAAAGCTTGACAGAGCCTGTTTTTTCATTCCATCATGGTCCAGATTGTTTCCGATGAAGATGAAAGGACGGTTCCGTTTTCTTTCTGCGGTCCGGCCGCGCTGGCTCATCCTTCTCCTCTTCCTTGTTTTACTCGGGATCCGCTTCGTTCACCTCGGTGCGGACCCTCCTGTTTATCTGAGTCCGAGCGGAGGCCTGTTCGGTGATGAATCCGCCCTCGCTCATAACGCCAGGAACAAGGTTTTGTTCGGGAAATGGATCAGCGATGACTGGAATCCCTTCATTTATAATCCCATTTTAAGCCTTCTGGAATATCTCTCCTTCTCCCTTTTGGGCGTTGGATTGAGACAGCTCCGACTGGTCAACGTCATCGCCGTCGGGTTGAGTTTTTTTCTGCTCTGGCCGGTGCTGAAAAAAGGCTCCGGTCGAAGAGTCGCTCTCCTCGCCGTTTTGCTGCTGGGCTTTAACTATATTTTTATCATGTATAACCGCTTGGGGTTGAACGACACCTTCCTCGTTCTCCCCATGATCCTGACCTTATCCCTGTGGCATCGCGGACTCCATCGCCCGGCCGTTCTTTTCCTCGCCGGGATGAGTTCGTTCGCCTGCTACATCACCAAGGCCTCATCCTTGTTTTTTGTTCTGGCCACGCTCTTCGCCTTGATTTTCGCCCAGATCCAGAAATTCGCCGCGGAAAAGAGAATCCGGACGCTCATCGGTCCGCCGGCCCTCTATCTGGGGGGGGTGGGCCTCTCCTATCTCCTGTGGCATGTCCTCTTTTTCTTGCCCCTCCGGGCGGAGTTCGCCAAAATCAGCGACCGGTGGTTCGACCTGGCGATGCCCACACGTCTCTCGCGACTGTGGTCCAACCTGGCCTCTCTGACCTTTCCTCGTTATCTGACCAACACGGCTCTTGAGCTCACGATCGTCTGGCTTTTTCTCCCGCTCCTCATTTTCGGCCTTCTCCGATGGTGGAAGAAAGTTCGGCCCATGGAGATCTACGCTCTTCTCTGGCTCGGTGGGGGATATGTCGCTCTAAACGGTCTGAGCTACAGGCCTTTGAGGTACTTTGTCCCATTGATTCCGGCCTTCGCGCTGCTCTGTGCCTTTGCTCTCGACAGGATATGGGAATTCGCCGAGCAGGGGCCACGGAGATGGAGTCGCGGCCAGCTCGTTTGGCTTCTTTTCCTCGGACCGGCTGAAATCCTTTGGGCCATGATCCTATTCCGGCGCCTCGTCCACCCTGTTCGGTTTCTCAAAATCGGCGGCTCTGTCCTGGGGCTGACCATTCTGATTTTGTCGCTTTGGCTCGTCCGGAGAAAAATCCGGGAGAAGGAATTCTCCGTCGACCGGAAGACCGCGCTCCGTGTCTTTTTACAATCCGCCGTCGTCTCCGTCGTCGCCTTCAGCCTCTACCTCAACGGTTCGTTTTACCTGAAATGGTTTAAGGATCCGAAATATACGGTCATCGAGACTTCCAAAGACCTGGGAAAAATCCTGGACAACGCCTATATCGCCGGTCTCTGGTCGCCTTTAGCGACGATCGAAAATCGCCATCGGGCGCTCTATGTCGGGAGAAACTGGTTCAATTTCGAATCGACGTTCGAGCGCTATCCCGTGACCCATCTCTTCCTTTGGGACGGCAACGATAAGGAGGAGCTGCGGTTTTTTCAATCGGCCTATCCTCAGGTCATGGAGCGCGCGGAGCTCATCAAAATTTATTTCATCAAGGCCAAGCCCGTCCGGTTGTACAAAATCCGTTAGAGGGAGGACGATTTCATCCATGCGGCTGCCCCGAAAAGAGAACATCCGGCCGACGGAAATCGCCGATCCCCTGAAGTTTTATTATCTCCCCCTGGCCAGGTCCTTCTTTCTCAAGAGGTTGAAAATGGCTTCGGCCGAGCTCCCGCCTGATCGTTGCGGTCTCCTGCTCGATATCGGCTGCGGCTCCGGAATATTCCTCAAAGAGCTGGAGGGCCGATGCCGGTCCTTGCATGCGATTGATGTCCACCGGAAAATGCATCTGGTCAAAGACATGACGGTCAGGGAAAGAATTAGGGCTCACCTGGCGGAAGCCTCTGTCCTGGCTTTGCCATACCGTCCCCAGGTTTTCGATTGCCTGATTTCTCTGAGCGTCCTGGAGCATGTCCGGGACCTGGAGCAGGCGTTTGCCGAAATCGGCCGAGTGTCCAAAAAGGGAGCGCGAATCATCCTTGGTTTTCCGGTCAAGAATCCGCTGACCGACCTGGTCCTCAGACTCGCCTATTTGTTCTTGCCCCAAGCCAAGCTCGAGGAGGAGCACGTCTCGGACCAGAACAAGATCATTCGGGCGGCGAGAAGGTCTTTCCGCCGCCTCAAAATTTCCTATTTCCCCTCCTTTCTTCCCCGTTCCTGGTCTTTTTATTGCCTGGTGACGATCATCAAATCCTGACCTCGTCAGGCTCGCGGCCGGAAGCGATGCTTGACAGCAGGGAAGATATCGATAGAATATACGAGAAATCAAGCCAAGTGAGATACGCACCGAGGTTAAGATGGAAGAGAGAGACATCGAGTTCAGCCTGGTGATCCCGACCTATTGCGAAGAGCAGACGATCGGCTTTGTCCTCGATGAAGCGAACGAGCTGAGAAAGACCTATGCCATCGAGGTCATCGTTGTCGACGACAATTCCCCGGACTCCACCCGGGAAATCGCCGCCGCCAAGGGAGCCCGGGTGTTCATCAACCCCAATAAAAAAGGGAAGGGGTCGAGCCTCCTCTTCGGATTTTCGCAAGCCCGGGGAAAATACCTGGTCATGCTCGACGGAGACGGCTCCCATCGGGTGGAGGACGCTCCCAAGCTGGTCGAAGTCCTGAAAAACGAGCCGCAGGTGGGTTTGGTCATCGCTTCGAGAATCATGGGAGGAAGCGATGAATACACGAATATCAAAGCTCTGGGAAACGTCTTCCTGACTTATTTCACCGGCCTTTTCTTAAAACGGTACCTCTCCGACGCCATCAACGGGTTCAAGGCCTTTCGCCGGGAAATTTTCGATCAATCCAAGTTTCATGCTACTTCCTTTGACTTGGAAATTGAGCTCATCGCCAACACGATGCGGCGGGGTTATCAAATCCGCGAAGTCGCCAGTCACGAGAGAGCCCGCATGGCCGGAGAGGCCAAGGCTAAAATCATCAAGCACGGAAGCCAATTTTTCTTCCGCATTCTGAAGGAATACTTTCGGAATAAAAGACTGCACGCCAAAGCGAAAGCTGCCGGCCAATGAATTCCGGCCGCTTCCCCATGACGAATGTTCGGTCGAGGTTTATTCTTTCCAGTCGGGATATTGATCCTGGGCCGGATGGTCCGTAACCTGGTTGGATTCCCCGGTGTGCAGGTTGATGATCCGGATCTCCCAATTCCCCTTTTGTTTATGCGAAGTGCTGGAATAAACGATCCAGTTCCCGTCCGGAGACCAGGACGGGTAATAATCATAGTTCAGCGAATCCGTCGTCAGCCGGATTTTATTTGAACCGTCCGGATTCATGATCCAGATGTCGCCCTTCCCGTCCGCTTTGGCGGACACATAAGCGATCTTCCGGCCGTCTTTCGACCAATGCGGTCGGCAGCTTCCTCCCTCTGTGTCCAGAGCCCGGATGTTCGTTCCGTTCCGGTCCATAATATAGACGCCCCAGCCAAGGAGCTTGTTGGCCGTGAAGGCGATGTGCTTTCCGTCGGGAGACCAGTTCGGCAGGCCGCTTCGGTACCAGGTCGTGGCGACGGCCCGTTCTTCTTTCGTCTCCAGGTCGATCTCGTAGATTTGCTCGCGGTTCTTGCGCTTGGACTCGTAGGCGATTCTTTTTCCGTCCGGAGACCAGGTGGGATACCTGTTATCAAACGGGCCGTCGGTCACCCGGACCGGGTTCCGGCCGTCCTTGTCCATGATATAGATTTGAAAGGAGCCGTGGCGATTTGACTCAAAACAGATTTTGTCCCCGGCCTTCGACCAGACAGGGTAACCGTCGAAAGCATCGTTATCGGTCAGCTGCCTCAGGTTGTTTCCCTGAGGATCCATGACGAATATTTCTTCATCCCCGTCTCGGTCGGATTGAAAGACGATTTCTCCGCTCAATATCGGGAAGCCGGATGGCTTGTCGGCCGGATTTGTCTCACCTTCGGCCCGCGGATCCCCGCTTTTGGTCCGACAGGAGAAAAGAGAGAGACCCACCAGAATCAATAAAAAGACGGTCGTTCGTCGCCCCGATCTCAGGCTCGAATTCACTCTCCTCGCCTCTTTTCCGGCCGCCTAGGGATCGGTTTAAAGTCGATCTTAATCCGGATTGCTCGCACTGATCTTGCTCCACGTGCCGTTGTCCCACATCCACAGGCCCAGCGAACCGAAATCGCCGAAGATTTCCTGGGCATCATCCCCATCGATATCTCCGGCCATCAGATGTTCCGGATTGACTCCAGAGATCTGGGTCCACGCCCCTCCATCCCACACCCAGACACCGAGCGAAGCGAAATCCCCGGCCACCCCGATGGCACCGTCGCCGTTCGTATCGGCCGGGATCATATAATCCAGGTTCAACCCGCTGAGATTTTCCCAGGCCCCGCTGTCCCAACGCCACAAGCCGGTAAAAGCGAAATCTCCGATCAGCTCCTCATCGCCGCTATGATCGGTATCGGCGAGGATAAGATAGTCGGCGTTGACGCCGCTGAGCTGTGTCCAGGCCCCGGCGCTCGACAGCCACATCCCGACCGGGCCGAAGTCACCGATCAGGTCTTCCCCGGAAGTCCCGTCCGCATTTCCGGCCAGCATATAGTCGGCGTTGACGGCGCTGAACTGCGTCCAGGCGCCGCCGCTCCAGACCCACATTCCGACCGGGCCAAAATCAACGATGATCTCTTCGCTTCCGCTTCCGTCCAGATTTCCTGTGATCATGAACTCGGCGTTCGCCCCGCTGAGTTGAGTCCAGACATAATTGTCCCAGAGCCATAGGCCGGAGGCCCCGAAGTCGACGACGATCTCAAGGTTCCCGTCGCCGTCGACTTCTCCCGGACAAATAAAATCCGCATTGGCACCGCTCAATTGACCCCAGTTGTCGCTGTTCCACACCCAGAAACCGTTCGTTCCCAAGTCGGCGATAATCTCATCGTCGCTGTCTCCGTCGAGGTTGGCGGCAATAACGCTTTCCGAGTCGATCGCGACCAGCATGGTCCAAACTCCGCTATCCCACAGATATAATCCGGAAGAACCGAAATCAATGGCCAGCTCATCGGATCCGTCGCCGTCAAAATCTCCCACGCAATGTTTGCTCGGCGGGAGATCAAAGGAGTAAAACCTGGTGACAAAAGCATCCGTGTTAGAATTATAAGTCAGGTCCGGTCCGACAAGAACAGGGAAAGTCGTTTGGGTGGAAGTGGTGTAACCGCCGATAAAAAGATTCCCCCACCCGTCCAGGGCGATGGAGTAGCCGCCCTCGCCGCCGGAGCCGCCGATGAAACCGCATAACGAGAGATCGATTCCCTGAGGGGAAACCTTGGCCACAAAAGCGTCGTTACTCCCGTTCTGTGTCAGGTCCGGCCCAACCTTAACCGGAAAACTGGGTTCGGTCGAACCGGTCAGCCCTGCAATGCAGGCCGTGCCGGTGTCATCGACGGCGATTCCGTAGCCGTAATCTGAGCCGGAGCCGCCGATATAGCCGCAATAAGAAAGCCCTGTCCCTGTTGCGTTCACCTTGGCTACGAAAGCGTCGTTACTCCCGTTATAAGTCAGGTCCGGCCCGACGACCTCCGGGAAAGTGGTCTGAGTCGATTGGGTATCTCCCGTTATATAAACACATCCCCAGCGGTCAAGGGCAATGGCTCGGCCGTAATCATAGGATGAACCCCCGATATAACCGCAGTAGTCGAGAGCCGTTCCTCCGGCATTCACTTTGGCCACAAAAGCGTCCTCGTTGGTGTTAAAGGTGAGATCGGGTCCGACAGTGACGGGAAAGGTCGTCTGAGTGGATAAAGTATATCCGGTAACGTAGGCATTTCCCGACGGATCAACAGCAATTCCCATTCCATAATCGTCGAGTAAGCCTCCGATATAGCCCAAATAAGCAAAAGCCGTCCCGGTGGTATTGAGTTTGCCCACGAAGGCATCGGCGACCCCGTTATGGCTGAGGTCCGGCCCGGTTTTCACGGGAAAGTTGGGTGGAGTGGAGGCCGTATTTCCCGTCATATAGGCATTGCCCGAACCGTCCACGGCGATAGCCCTGACCTGGTCACTGGCCAAGCCTCCGACATAGCCGCAGTAGTCGAGAGCCGTCCCGGAAGCGTTCACCTTGGCCACAAAGCCGTCATAGGTTCCTCCGCCAAAATAGAGGTCCGGTCCCGTGATGACGGGAAAGCTCGTCTCGGCGGATGCGGTATAACCACCGACATAGGCATTTCCGGATGAATCGACGGCGATCCCGCAGCCTTTGTCTTCACCGTCCCCGCCGATGTAGCCGCAGTAAATCAGCGCCGTCCCGGAAGAATTGACCTTGGCGACAAAGGCGTCGGAGGTTCCGGCGTTATAGGTCAGGTCGGGTCCCGTCGTTACAGGAAAAGTCGTTTCCGAAGAAACGGTGTAACCCGTAACATAGGCGTTTCCGGATGAATCGAGGGCCATTCCCCAAATGGAATCCGTGGATGATCCTCCAATGTAGCCTGAGTAAACCCTGATGAAGGGGTCGAGGATTAAGGGCAGGGCATGATCGTATTCACCGATTTCGAAGCCGTAGGAAAAACCATCGAGCTTATAGGCGATGGAAACCGGCCTTTTTTCCGTTCCCGCTTCCTGATAAGCTTCCGGCTCTCCATCATGAAAGCTTCCCAGGGGGGTTACGATCTCAAGCCGCCCTTCCTTGTCGACAGCGACCCGGTCCGTTCCTCGGTAGGCGAGCCGAATTTTCGCCGGATCCGCTCCCGGCCGGACAATGAACTCATATTTCATCCGGTCGCATGTGCCCGAGTATGCCAGGTCGATTCCCGGCCAGAGGTCGTGGTAGACGATTCTTGAGTAGGTGGAAAGGCCGGTCCGCCATTCCTCGCGTTTTCCCTTAAAATAGGAAATGACGGCTTCCGTCTTGTTTTCCCCCACCGGCCTGACGGTTCTGTCAGCGTCGACGAAATCGAGCTTCACGACCCAGCGCTCCGCTTTCTTCTTCTCCTGAGGGGGATTTTTCATATTCGGCGCAATCTGCGCCTGGGAAAACGATTGAGAAGGATCTTCATTGTTACCAACGGCCAGCACGAAGGTGATTCCTTCCGAAGTGAAATAGAGAGTTTTTTCTTTTCCCTGAACGATAAAAGCCACCCGTGGGTCGAGTTGTCCTTGATTGGGGCAGAAATAGAGCGGCAGGCGGAAATATTCGGCGCCGGATTTCAATGAGGAAGTCAGCGGGCTTGCAGTCGACTCGATGCGCCGAACTTGCTGTCCGGAATTCAAACTGCCGAGGCCCCAAAAAATCGCCAAAAGAAAGATCCCCGAACAAATGCCGACGATTTTTTTCATCTCCTGCCTCCTTTCATAAATCGATCCCCAAGGGCATAAAGGGGGTTTTTGAACCCGCGCCTTATTTTCTATTTATTTTGCCCCTCCACGAGGGATGATTATTTCTTATGAAAAAAAAAGATCAATGTCAAGAAAAAAATGTTTCCTAAAAATCTCTAACGGCAATTTTGGGTGCTTCCCTAATGGAAGGTTTGGTTCCGGGCGACCCGGAGCGCAAATAAACTTTGTCTCGAAACGGATCTGCCAGCCGCGAAAATCGTTTTCCACGGGGCCTGGAAGATGAAAGGTGCGCGCGAAGCGCGGAACTGAAAATATCTTAGGTTTTGTTCACCGGCCGCGGCGATCAAGTTTTTTCCTCGGTGATAAAAAAAGATGCCGGCAGCGTCTTTATACTGTGCCGCACATGCTGGTCAAAATTTCAAGCGCCGCCCTGCTCGGGATCGATGCCTATCTTGTCGAAGTCGAGGTCGATATTTCGGCCGGGCTGCCCGGCTTCATCACGGTGGGACTCCCCGACGCGGCAATCCGGGAAAGCAAGGAGCGCGTCCGGGCCGCCCTTAAGAATTGCGGCTTCGAGTTCCCGGCCCGGAAACTGACGATCAACTTGGCTCCGGCCGACCGTCGCAAGGAGGGTTCCTCGTTCGACCTTCCCATCAGCCTCGGGCTGCTCGCTTTTCTCGGCGCCCTCCCCCAGGAGAGGCTCAAGGATTACCTCTTCATGGGCGAGGTGGCTCTGGATGGGCGGCTGAAGCCGGTCCGGGGAGTTCTCCCGGCGGCACTTCTGGCCCAGCGGAAGGGATTTAGGGCGATTGTCGTGCCCAAAGAAAACGAAAAAGAGGCGGCTCTTGTCCGGGGCGTCGAAGTCTTCGGACTCGAAAATCTCGTCGACGTCAACCGGCTGCTCAACGAACCGGAGATTTTTTCTCCTTGTCCATATTCGCTTGACGAGCTTCTTGTCGCGCCGCCTGACGAAGGCGATTTTGCGGAAGTCAAAGGGCAGCATCACGCCAAACGGGCCCTGGAAGTGGCGGCCGCCGGCTCCCACAACATCCTTCTCATCGGGCCTCCGGGAGCGGGAAAAACCATGCTGGCGAAAAGGCTGCCGTCCATCCTTCCGCCGATGACCTTTGAGGAGATCATCGAGGTCACGCAGATTTACAGCGCGGCCGGCCTCCTCGGAGATCGGGCAGCGGTTTGCAGGCGGCCGTTTCGCTCGCCCCATCACACGATCACCGATGTCGGTCTCGTCGGAGGAGGGGTGATTCCCCGGCCCGGCGAGGTGAGCTATGCCCATAACGGTGTCCTGTTTTTGGACGAGCTCCCCGAGTTCCGCCGCCAGGTCCTTGAAGATTTAAGGCAGCCCCTCGAGGACGGGCGGGTCGTCGTCTCCCGGCTGTCGATGAGCGTCGGTTTTCCCTCATCGTTCATGCTGGTTGCGGCCATGAACCCCTGCGAGGATGTGTTCCGGGGGCTGGCGGGGAAGGGGGACGATTGTTCAGACGCCCAGAGACAAAAATACTATGCCAAGATCTCCGGACCCCTCCTCGACCGGATCGACATTCAGGTGGAAGTGCCGGCGGTGAAATTCAAAGACATGGTTTCGAAAGGGGAAGGGGAGAGCTCGGAAAAAATCCGCCAGCGGGTGATGCGTGCCCGGGAGCGACAGCTCGAACGGTTCGGTGGCCTCAAGATTTACGCCAATGCCCAGATGGGTACAAAAGAGATCAAGAAGTTCTGTTCGGTGGACGCCGAATGCCAGAAGCTTTTGGAGACGGCCGTGACGCGCCTGGGGCTCAGCGCCCGGGCCTGCGATCGCGTCCTCAAGGTCGCCCGGACGATCGCCGACCTGTCGGGCGAAGACGCTATCACTCCGGTTCACATATCCGAAGCCGTCCAGTATCGGATGATGGATCGGTATTATTAGCGGCTTCTTTAATCCCAGAACCTAAGCGTGACAAAAGAAAGGAAAATGAGAAAAGCCGGCGAGAAGATATTCTCCTTGGAAGCGCCGGCCCTTTTCTTGTCCTTATCGCGGGACTTTTGATAGAATTCTTTTCTACGGCCCCGGAATAGAGGAGCGAACATGAAAAGACGAGCTTTTATCCGGAGAGTCTCGGCCGGAGCCCTGGGGATATCGTTGGGCCTCCGGAAAAAAGCTTCCGGCCGGACTATCCTCGGCGGGCCTTTCGGCGATAAGCTCCCCCGACGACCTCTGGGCCGGACCGGGGAGTCGCTCTCGATCATCGGACTCGGCGGGCTCGTCCTGGCCAACGAAGAGCAGGAGGTCGCCAATCAGATTGTCCGCGAGGCGATCGAGCACGGAATCAATTACTTTGATATCGCCCCGAGCTATGGAAATGCCGAGGACCGCCTAGGCCCTGCCCTTAAGCCTTATCGTCAGGACGTTTTCCTGGCCTGTAAAACATTAAAGCGGGACAGGGCCGGAGCCGAGGCGGAGCTCAACCAATCGCTGATCAAACTTCAGACCGATTACTTTGATCTCTACCAGCTCCATGCCATCTCGAAAACGGAGGATGTCGAACAAGCCCTCGGGCCGGACGGTGCGATCGAGGCCTTTCTCAAAGCTAAAGAAGAAGGGAAGGTGAGGTTCCTCGGGTTTTCCGCCCACTCCGCCGAAGACGCTCTTCTGGCAATCCGGCGGTTCGATTTCGATACCATCCTGTTTCCCGTCAATTTCGCCTGTTTTCACAAGTCCGGTTTCGGCCCTCAGGTCATGGCTGCGGCGAAAGAGAAAAAGATGGGCATTCTGGCGCTTAAGGCCCTGGCCCGTCAGGCCTGGCCGGATAAGGAGATGAGGAAGGATTGGCCTAAGTGCTGGTATCAGCCGATTCTTGACCCGGAAGAGGCCGACCTCTCGCTCCGGTTTACGCTCTCCCAGCCCGTGACAGCAGCGGTTCCGCCGGGAGACGTCCGGCTGTTCAAGAAGGCCCTTGAGCTCGCCCACCGGTTCACACCCCTGAGCGCGGAGGAAGACGCCAGGTTGAAGCGGCTGGCCGCCGAGCTCAATCCGATTTTCAGCCTGAAACCGGCATGAGAATTCTTCATCATGTCCGGTCGTTTCTATGGACGCGAATCTCCGCCGCGATCGGTCCCTTCGAGTTCATCGGTTTCTGGCGGAGATCAGGTTTAGAAGACCAGAGAAGAGCGAAATTCCCGACGCTGCCTGGACCGGGCAAATGTTTCGCCTAGGAAAGGAGGAGAGATGAAAAAACCGCAAGTTTTCATTTTGCTTTTTTTGTATTCCGTCGCCGGCTTTTTGCATTCCCAAGAAAAGGACAATCCCCTCCAGATTCCGGTCAAGCCGGCCAAGCTGACTGCGCTTAAAAAAGCGGCCATCGACTGGGTGGATGCTCATATGGCTGATCTCAGCAGGCTGAATGACGAGATCTGGCAGGCGGCCGAGGTCGCCATGGAAGAATACCGGTCGGCCGAGCTCCTGGCCTCCTATCTCGAAAAAATGGGCTTCCGGGTCGAGCGAGGCGTCGCCAGCCTTCCGACGGCTTTTATCGGGATTTATGGCACAGGCGACCCGGTGATCGGCTTTCTCGCCGAATATGATGCTCTGCCCGGGCTGTCGCAGGAAGCCGCGACCGTCAAAAAACCCGTCAAGGAAGGAGCGCCCGGGCACGGCTGCGGTCATAACGTCTTCGGTGTCGGAAGCGTTGCCGCAGCAATCGCCGCCAAAGAGGCGATGGAAAAAAACGGCCTGAAGGGGACGCTCAAGGTCTTCGGTTGCCCGGCCGAAGAAACCGTCGAAGGCAAAGTTTTCATGGCCCGCGAAGGAATCTTTGACGGCCTCGCCTGCTGCATCCAGTGGCATCCGAGCGATGACAACAACGTCTCTCTTGCTTCGAGCAATGCTCTTAACCAGTTCGAAGTGGAGTTCTTCGGCAAGTCGGCTCACAGCGCCGGCGACCCCTGGCATGGCCGCAGTGCCCTCGACGCGGTGGAACTCGCCGACATCGGTTTGAATTTCCTCCGCGAGCACCTTCCACCGACGGCCCGGATTCACTATGTCATTCTCGATGGGGGAGGGGCACCAAATGTTGTTCCCGATTACGCCCGCGCCTGGTACTATGTGCGTGACATCGACCGGGAAAGCGTGGAGAAAGATTACGAGAGAGTCCTCAAGGTGATCGACGGCGCTTCAAGAATGACCGAGACAACGTACAAAATTCACTTCAAGAGCGGAGTCCACGAGATGCTGACGAACCGGGCTGGAAATGAAATTGTCTATTCCAACTTGCTCCTTGTCGGGCCGCCTCCCTTCACGGAGGAGGAGCAGGCGTTCGCCAAAGAGATCCAGAAAAACGTCGGAGTCGAAGCGAAGGGTTTGAGCGTGAAAATCGAACCCTTCACTCTTCCCGAGAAGAGCTGGGGCGGCGGATCGACAGACGTTGCGGAAGTGAGCTGGCTGGCGCCGACGACAAGCCTGGGGGTTGCCTTCAAGCCGCTGGGCACGCCCGGCCATCACTGGTCGGCCGTCGCCTGCGCGGGAATGTCTATCGGCCACAAGGCGGCCGCCGTTGCGGCCAAGGTCATGGCAGCGTCGTGCCTGGATTTTCTGACCGAGCCCCAGACGATTCAGAAAATGAGAGAAGAATGGACGGCGAGAAAAAAAGGCCGCGAATACAAGTCGCCTCTACCGCCGGATCTTCGACCCCGGGTCGGCCCGAGAAAATAGAGGATTGTTCTGATGATCGACAAGCTTCTGGCCAGGAAAAGCATGGAGGTTCTGTCCCGGGAAGCCTCCTCTACAGTCCACGGGCTGAAGCGAGTGCTCGGCCCCTGGCATCTCATTTTTATCGGGATCGGGGCGATCGTCGGAGCGGGCATTTTTGTCATCACGGGCCACGCCGCCGCTCAGTATGCCGGACCCGCCGTTACCCTGTCCTTTATTCTGGCGGCGCTGACCTGCTCTTTTGCCGGACTCTGTTATGCGGAATTCGCTTCGCTCATCCCCATCGCGGGGAGCGCCTATACCTATGCCTATGCGACGCTGGGCGAGTTTTTCGCCTGGGTGATCGGTTGGGACCTGATCCTTGAGTATTCCCTGGGCGCGACCGCGGTCTCCATCGGCTGGTCGGGCTACATGGTGAGCTTCCTCAAGGATCTGGGAATTCGTTTTCCGGCGGCGCTGGCGTCCGCGCCTTTTTCTTTCGACCCGCAGCTGCACGCTTGGACGCCGACCGGAGCCGTGTTCAACCTGCCGGCCTTCTTGATCATCGTCCTGATCACGATCTTGCTGGTGATCGGAATCAAAGAGTCGGCCACGGTCAATGTCGTGATCGTTTTTCTCAAGATCACCGTCATCCTCGTTTTCATCGGCGCCGGTATATTTTTCGTCAAGCCCTCCCTCTGGCAGCCGTTCATCCCGCCGAACCAAGGCCAGTTCGGATTCTTCGGACTGAGCGGGATCCTGCGCGGAGCAGGGGTTATGTTCTTTGCTTACCTGGGCTTTGACGCCGTCTCGACGGTTGCCCAGGAGGCGAGGAATCCCCAAAAAGATATGCCCAAGGGAATCCTGGGCAGCCTGGCCATCTGCACGGTGATCTACATTGCTTTTTCGCTCGTTCTGACCGGAGTCGTTCATTATACCAAGCTGAATGTCGCTGCGCCCGTGGCCGTGGCCATCGACGCCATGCGGCTTTTCTGGCTTTCGCCTTTGATCAAGGTGGCGGCCGTGGTCGGCTTGATCTCGGTCATGATCGTCCAGCTCATGGGCCAGCCGCGCATTTTCTTCTCCATGGCGACCGACGGTCTGTTGCCGCGGGCGGCCTCGAGAGTCCACCCCAAGTTCCGGACGCCTTATATCACGACGATCGTCACGGGCTGCGTCGTCGCCCTGGCTGCGGCGTTTCTTCCCATCGGCATCGTCGGTGAGCTGGTGAGCATCGGAACGCTTTTTGCCTTCATCATCGTTTGCAGCGGGGTGCTCATTCTTCGCTACGCTCATCCCGAGATCAAGCGGCCGTTCAAGACTCCGGGAGTGCCGTTCGTCCCGGTTCTCGGAATTTTGTCCTGTCTTTACTTGATGATCGGACTTCCCCGGGATACCTGGATGCGGTTGCTCGGCTGGATGGCGCTCGGCTTGGTCATCTATTTCTTTTACGGCATCCGCAAGAGTCGGCTGAGAAAAGAAGGGCAAAGGGGACAGCCTACATGATTCGCCCAATTCTGAGGAATCCTGTGGAGGCGCTGAGTCCGCTCGCCTGAATTTATTTTTTCGGCTCATCCGCCTTTGGGAGCGATTTCTTGATTAAAGGACATGGATCGCCCTAGATCCCGAGGAATCATTTGAATCCTCCGAGCCGAGGCTTCGGCGCCGAGAGAAAGAGATGAGAGTTCTGCTTCTTCAGCCTCCGATCGAGGATTTTTACACTACGCCCATTCGTCTCTATCCTCTGGGCTTGCTTTATGCGGCGAAAGTCCTGGAGGAGGCAGGCGCGGAGGTCGGCGTCCTCGACTGTCTGACGCCGCTCGAGAAAAGAAAGATCCCCCTGCCCGTGAGCTTCAAGGATCTGCCCCCGCTGGCTGAAGTCCCGTTTTTTTTCAGATCGTATTACCGTTTCGGGCTGTCCGATGAGGAAATTCTCGCCCGGATAAGGGAATTCTCGCCGGAATTTATCGGCATCTCCTCGCAGTTTACGGCCTACTACAAAAATGTGGAAGATCTCGCCCGGCTGATCAAGCGCGAGATCGGCCTTCCCGTTTTCATCGGCGGCAATCACGCCACCGTTTTGGCGGCCGAAATCCGGCGCCGGACGCCGGAGATCGATTTCGTGCTCGAAGGACCGGCGGAAGAATGTTTGCCGACGTTTTTGGAAAAGATCGGCTGGGAGCGGAGCGGGCTTCGCAGGGACAAGCGCAGGGCGGAGACCAAAGATCGGGTTCTACGCCCGGCCCGGCCGGATTGGCGCAGAATTCTTCCCGCCCATCATCTTCTCCGCGGCGAAGATTACCGGATCGGGCGCAAACGGATGATCTCTCTCAGCGCCAGCCGCGGCTGTCCGTACGATTGCCTTTTCTGCAGCGTTCACCGGATGTTCGGCCGGACCATACGCTACCGGACGATCGATTCCGTCCTCTCCGAGATGCGACTGAATTACGGCCAAAAGGGGACGCGATTGTTCAATTTTGAAGACGACAACCTGTCCTACGACAGACGCTGGTTTCTGGATTTTCTTGCGGCCGTGGAGGCGGAACCGGAGCTCGAGGGAATCGAGCTTACGGCGATGAACGGTCTCTGCGCCGACACGCTGGACGAGGACGTTTTGGCGGCGATGCGGCGGGCGGGGTTCCGCCGAATCAACCTCTCGCTCGTCACGCGGAGCGGGGAGCTCCGGAAACGGTACCGTCGTCCCTACTATTCCGATAAAATCGATAAATTTTACGACCTGATCCGAGCGGCTCAACACCTCGACCTCTTCGTCACGGTCTATGTCATCCTCGGCCTGCCCGGCCAATCTCGTGCCGAGGTCAAGGAAAGCATTGATGAGCTCCTTGCCATGGGCGTGCTTGTCGGCCCGTCGGTCTTCTATCTTGATCCGGGAAGCCGCCTCTATGAAGAGATCGAGGTTCCGGCCGCTGTGGCCAACGACTGGAACCTCTACCGTTCCTCCGCCTTTGCCGTCGAGACGCCCGGTCTGAGCCGCGCCGAGCTCCTCGATCTTTTTTCTTACGTCCGCCGCAAGAATCTGGAGAGGAAAAATCGGGTTCCGTTCCTTTCCTGACGAGCCTCGAATCGGCCCGGCGAAAACGATTTCCTGTCCGCTTGACATCGGGCCGAATCGGCGATAGATTCGTCTGCAAATGATCCGGGTTAATCCGCCCGCGGGTCGAAAAAGAAAAGGAGACGGCGAGGCGGGTTGACGGATGGATTTTCTTGAGACGAAGGGAAGGAGTCTCCTTCACCGGAATTCCATGAGGATTGAGAATGAGAAAAAGAATTGACAGAGGGGAAAAAAGGCGAAATTTGATCCTGATCGTCTGTGTGGCCGCCTTTTTTTCAGCTTCGGCCGCAGAGAAAGGGGTGGACGCTAAAATCAACGCGATCGTCAACCGGATTACCCCGTCCCTCATTGACATCCGGCGCGATATCCATGCCCATCCGGAGCTGTCGATGGAGGAGACGCGCACGGCCGCGCTTGTGTCCGAGGAATTCACCCGGCTCGGGCTCGAAGTCCGCTCCGGAATCGGCGGAACGGGCGTGCTGGGCATCCTCCGGGGCGCAAAGCCAGGACCGGTCGTCGGAATGAGGGGCGACATGGATGCCCTGCCGATCACGGAAGAGACCGACTTGCCGTTCGCTTCGAAGGTCAAGGGAATTCGCGACGGCCGGGAGGTCGGTGTCATGCATGCCTGCGGCCACGACATTCACACCACCGTGCTCATCGGCGTTGCCCGTGTGCTCGCGGAGCTCGAAAAGGATCTCCGCGGCACGGTCCTCTTTGTGGCTCAGCCGGCCGAAGAGTACGGCGACGGTGCGAACGAGATGCTCAAGGACGGTCTTTTCAAAGAGATCACTCCGCAGGCGATGTTCGCCTATCATGTGGATGACAGGTTCAAGGCCGGAATCATCGCCTATTGTCCGGGCGACATGACCGCCAACGTGGACGGATTCGACTTGATCGTCGAATCGGCGGGCTGTCACGGTTCTTCGCCCTGGTCGTGCGTCGATCCGATTGTCGTCGGGGCTCAGATCGTCACCGCCCTTCAGGTCATGGTGGCGCGGGAGATCGATGTCGATCACCCTACGGTCATCACCGTGGGAACATTCCACGCCGGGACGGCGCCCAATATTATCCCCAACCGCGCCGAGCTCAAGGCGACAGTCCGGAACTACGGCGAAGAACAGAGAACGTTGATCAAAGGGAAAGTCGAGCGATTGATCAAGAACATCTGTCAGGCGGCCGGAGCTCCTTACAAGCTCGATTATCGGATCGGGACGCCCTCCGTTTATAACGATCCGCGGCTTCTTCGAGAAATTCTGCCGACGGTCGAGAGGATCCTTGGCGGAAAGGAATTCGTCAGGGAGGTCCGGCCGGAAATGGGAGGGGAGGATTTCAGCTATTTCTCGCGCCAGGTGCCGTCCGTCATGCTCTGGCTTGGCTGCGTTCCCGCCGATGTCGAAAGCACTCAGGTCCATTCGCCGACATTTATCGCTGATGAAAGCTGCATCCCCATCGGGGTCAAGGTGATGTCGGCCCTGATCCTCGATTATCTCTCAGCCCGAAAATAAGGTCGGCGGACCTAACGCAGTTCGATTTCACCGCTGATCGTCGGGAGCGGTTTTTTCATATCGGGAAAAACAGTCAGGACATAGGCCAATTTCGTCGGCGGACCCCACTTTTGATCAGAGGTTGCCGTCGATACAGACTGGAGCAGAATGTGTTCCTTCTGCCCCGGCTTCAGCTCTTTCAAGTAGTCCCGATCCGCCCTGGCGACTTCGACCTGGTTCATGGAAAAAGTCAGCCGGAAATGGGTTTTCCCTACCGCATAACGGCTCGTGTTTTCGTATTCGACGAGGAGAGCAGGCGGAAAATGCGGATCGGTTTTCACCACCGCCACCCGGGCGCCCCTCCAGATATCCTCGCGGATCCGCTTTCCCTCCCGCCAGCGGAGATACAGGGTTGCCGCCTGGATCAGAACAAGGACCGTCACCGCGGCGACAAAGGCGATTTCAATCGTCCGCTTCAGCTTCGCCATGGTGTCTCATCCCCAATTTTTGCGATTTTGAAAATATTGTCAACAGGCGGAAATTCCGCCGATTCTCAAAACCAGATGAACGCATTGAGTTGGTTTCTGTTCCGCCAATCTGACCTTGAATTTTTTCAGACGCGGAGACCGTCGCGGACGACGACTCGGCCGTTCTTAATAACGTGGCGGATGGGATTCCAGGCGGGCTCGTAGGCGAGGGAAGGGTAATCAGGAATATCGCAGAGCAGGACGTCCATTTTTTTCCCGACCTCGAGGCTGCCGACGCTCTCGTGGCGGCCGAGGGCATAGGCCGCGTTGGCCGTCACGGCGTTGACCGCCTCCTCGACGCTCATTTTGAGCAAAAACACGCCGAGCTGGAGGACGAAGAGCATGGAGCCGATGTGGGAGCTTCCCGGGTTGAAGTCCGAGGCGAGGGCGACGATCGCCCCTTCCTCGATCAAAGACCTCGCCGGGGCGCGCCTGTCCATCATCAGGAAAAAAGAGACTCCGGGGAGAAGAGTGGCGACCGTATCGCTTTTCGCCAGGGCCCGAATTCCTTCCGGCGTGATATGGATGAGATGATCTGCGGAGGCCGCGCCGAGCTCGACGGCCAGCGCGGCCCCTCCTAAGGCAGCGAATTCGTCGGCGTGAAGGCGAATCTTGAACCCGGCGCGTTTGGCCTCTTCTGCCAGGCGCCGCGTTTCGTCGACCGAGTAAACCCCTTCCTCGCAGAAAACGTCAAAGAATTCCGCCAGATTGCGCTTCCTGACCTCGGGCATGATTTTGCGGATGAGCAGCTCGATATAATCGCCCTTCCGGTCTCTGTATTCTGTAGGAATGTCATGCGCTCCCAAGAAGGTGGGGACGATTTCTGCCGGATGGCATCGGGACGCTTCTTTCAGCGCCTCGAGCTGCTTGATTTCGTCGCGTAGGTTGAGTCCGTAACCGCTTTTTGCTTCGACGGTGGTTGCTCCATGGAGGAGCATTCGGTCGAGCCGCGCCAGGCAGAGAGAGAGGAGGTCGCGCCTACTCGTCCGGCGCGTGGCCCGGACCGTTGTTTGGATTCCCATCCCTTTGGCGGCAAGCTCCTGATAGGTCGCTCCCTGCAGGCGTAGCCGGAACTCCTCGACCCGGTTTCCGGCGAAGGGAAGGTGGGTGTGAGAATCGACAAACCCCGGGATCCCGACCAGGCCGCTGCCTTCGATCTGGACCGCCCGCCTTTCCATCTTGACCCGAGCCCGGAAGTCTTTTTCTCGGCCGACGAAGACGATTTTTCCCCGGGAGGAGGCAATCCAGGCCGTCTTCATCAGCCCGACATCCTGAAGGGCTCCTTTCCTCTTCGGAATCGGCCCGGCGCAGGTCAGGAGCTGACGGCAGTTCTCGACGACGAGATCAGCCGAGATCATGGGGATGCTTTCTCAAAGGAGTCTGCTTGCTCCGGCGGATGAAGGTCGGCGTTTCATACGGCTCGAAC
>CAZNVB010000066.1:0-7363 GCA_964576265.1 uncultured Eubacteriales bacterium
GATCGCTTATACCCAGCACCTAAAGGAGAATTATCCGTTTCTCTTCTCTCTGGCCTATCGCGTTAATCCCTTCGCTTCCCAGCCTTCGGCGATCATCCACTGAGCCAAACTCGGCTTCTCGGCTTTCTTGGCTTTTCAAGCTCTCTTGACGGGCAAAAAAACCCGGAAGACGGATCCTGCGCCCGGCGTGCTGTCAAGCTCAATTCGTCCCCCGTGCTGAACGACGATGTGCTTGACGATCGAGAGGCCAAGACCCGTGCCGCCGAGATTCCGAGAGCGCGATTTATCCACCACATAGAAGCGCTCAAAGACTCGCTCCCGGGCTTCGGCCGGAATCCCGATGCCGGTGTCCGCGACTTCAATCACCACTTCGCCGGCCGCCTTTTTCAAGCGGACTTCGACGCTCCCTTTTTCCGTATATTTCACGGCATTATCGACGAGGTTGACCAGAACCTGCTCTAGGCGAAAGGGATCGGCCTGAATGGCGGGCAGGCTTTGGTCCGCCGTCAACCGCAACGTCAGATTCTTATCTTTCGCTTTCGATTCGAAGATTTTAAGGATCGCCTCCGCGAGCTCCGGAAGACGGACCTCCTGTACCTCGAGCTCCGCGCCTTTTTCTTCTAAGGACGAAAGAGTGAGCAGGTCGGCGACAATTTTGTTCAGCCGATCGGTGTGGCGGAGGATCGTCTCGACGTAGGTTTTTTGCTCTGCAGAAACCTCCGCCTCTAAGGTCTCGGCATAACCGCGGATGGCGGTGAGCGGAGTCCGCAGCTCATGCGAGACGTTAAGGACGAAGTCCTTTTTGATCTGAGCCAGCCGATACGCCTCGCTGACATCGGAAAACGTAACCACGACTCCATCTTGAAGAGGAAGGTAGGACGCCTGACAGAGGATGCGTTTCGCTCCCCAGTTCAGATCGGCGGTCAGGCCTCGCTTCCCTTCTCTAACGTTTCGGACAAGCTCGACAAAGGGCGTCAAGCGTATGACTTCCCAAAAATACTTTCCTTGAGGAGCTTCCTGACCGAGAAGCTTTTTCATGCTTTCGTTGGCCAGGACGATTTTTCCCTGCCGATCAAGGAAGAGGACTCCTTCCTGCATCGAGGCGATGATCAGATCGAGCTCCTCCTTTCTCCGCTTCAGATCGGCAAAGACCGCCTTGAGCTCGGTTGTCATGGCGTTAAAACTTCGCCCGAGCTCCTGCCATTCATCCGTCTCCCTGAGCCTGACGGCAGTCTCGAAATCACCTGACGCGACCCGTTCCGATGCCTGCACCAGCGACTTTAGAGGCCGGGTGAGGTGCCGAGAGAAGAGAAATGCAGCCAGAAGGGAGGCGGCCATTAAAAAGACGACCGCTCGCAGGATGTCCGCCTGAACTTCGGTTAGAAGCGCTTTGATCTCTGGGACAAAAAGGCTCAGCCGAATCGCGCCGATGATACGGCCGTTCAGCCAAAGAGGGAGGGCGACATAGAGCATCTCTTCCTTGATCGTGCTGCTGAATCTGAGAGCGCGGCCTCTTCGGCCCTGAAGAGCTTCCTGGATTTCGGGTCGGAAGCGATGGCTGTCCATTTTCGACGGGTCGAGCTCGGATTCGGCTAAGACAACGCCGTCGGCGTCGACGACCGTAAAACGAACATTGGTCTTTTTCCCCAATTCCTGCAGATAAAACGCGAGCTCTGACCTTCTGTTTTCTTGAAGATCGGTGACCAGGCGGTTTTCCAGGACGTGGCCGAGATTTTCGAGATCCTGAGCCAGGGTATCGAGATGATGCTTCTTCATGGTGCGAAAAGAAAGGACGGAAAAGATGACGGAAAACAAGACCAGAAGGACGACATAGCCGCCGAATATTTTGATCAGAATCGATTTTTTCATTCTTCCAGTTTATATCCCACTCCCCGGATGTTTTTGATCATGGCTCCGGCTTCGGGGCCGAGTTTTTCTCTCAGGTTTCGGATGTGGACGTCAATTGTCCGATCGAGGACGATTTTTTCCTGACCCCAGAGGTGATCAAGAATCTGGTGGCGAGTGAAGACTCGGCCTTTTTTTTCCGCCAGAAGCCGAAGGATCTTGAATTCGGTAGTGGTCAGGTCGACTTCCCTTCCGCCAGCCGAGACCCGGTATCGCTCAAAATCGACGACCAGAATCCCGCCGATCTCCACTCGCCCTGCGGCGGCCATTCCCTTTGTCCGCCTGAGCACGGATTTCACTCTTGCCACCAGCTCTTTGGTCGAGAACGGCTTGGTGACGTAATCGTCGGCGCCGAGTTCGAGCCCCAGAACTCGGTCGGATTCCGCGCCTTTTGCCGTGATCATGATCACGGGAATTGAAGCCCACTCCTCCTTGGCTCGAAGCAGGCGGCAGATTTCGAGGCCGTCAAGATCGGGAAGCATCAGGTCGAGAAGGATGAGGTCGGGCGCTTTTTTTTCGAGCGCCGCCAAGAACTTTCTGCCGTCCGGATAACCCTCCGACCGGAAACCGGCTTTTTGAAGATGGTGTCGAATCAGGTCGACAAGGTCGGGTTCGTCATCGACGACTGCAATGAGCTCATTCATCGGCGTTTTCGGAACTCATTATACTGTCCCGGAGAAAAAAGAAAAAGACCATTCGAGGGCATAAATTCTCCCCCTCGGCGAAAATCGGCGTCCGGGCAAGACGAGCGCTGAGGAATCAACCTCCCGTTTTCGGGCCGGCGAGGCCGGCCAGCTTCCCCTCAAGTTCCCGAATCTTCTTTTCCAGCATCTCCCGCCGAGCCTGTTTTCTCAGCCAGAGCATCCGCACCAGCAGCCCGGCGGCAGCGAGGAGAATGAGGAGGCTGAGCGGCGAAGCGTTCAAACCCGGGACTCTGAGCCCCTGGAACCTGATCATACCGACATCGGCGAGATAGGACAGAATGCTCAAGACGGTCAGGCCCAAAACCCACCAGATCATCGCTGACCTCCTTGCGGGTCTTATTCAATACCTTTTGGAATCGGATTCGCGCCGGATCTCTTCGATATGATGTTTGATCGTCTTTCCCAGAACAAGATAGATGACGTCCTCGGCGATGTTTGTCGCATGGTCGGCGATGCGCTCCAGATGGCGGCCGATCAGGATCAAGCCGACGGCTCTGTTGATGGTCGAAGGATCGTTCATCATGTAAGTCAGGAGCTCGCGGAAGACCTGATCGTTCAGCAAATCGACCTCGTCGTCCCGCTCGCAGACCGCGCGAGCAAGCTTTTCATCCCGGTTGACAAAAGCGTTGAGGGCATCCCGCACCATGCTCTGGACCACCTCGGTCATGCGCGGGATATCGATCAACGGCTTGAGAGGCGGCTTTTTGATCAAGTCGAGGGAAACTTCGGCAATGTTGACGGCCAGGTCGCCCACCCTCTCCAGGTCACTGCCTATTTTCATCGCCGAAGTGATGAATCTCAAGTCGCTGGCCACCGGCTGGCGCAAGGCCAAG
Source organism: uncultured Eubacteriales bacterium (assembly GCA_964576265.1). GTDB lineage: Bacteria > Acidobacteriota > Aminicenantia > Aminicenantales > UBA8522 > CAZNVB01. Next base: position 3,443 of record CAZNVB010000066.1, read on the forward strand.
AGCTTCATGCCCATCTCATCAATTTCGATTTCCAGGAGGTTGATCCGAGTTTCCCTCTCTAAAACCTCTTGGGCCAGGTTCTCGCTCCTGTCTTTCAAACTCTTTACCGCCATAGCGACTGATTCTTCGGACAGGCGGGCCATGTCCAGAAGCCGTTCGTTCAAAGCATTCAATTCCGCATCGAAGTGTCTTTCCATCCTTGCCTCCCGGATCGTCCCTATTTTACCCGAATCGGCCGGTGATGTAATCCTCGGTCAGCTTGCTCGACGGGTTGGTGAATATTTTCTCTGTTTTATCGAACTCAATCAAGTCCCCCAACATCATGAAGGCCGTGAAATCGGAAACCCGGGCGGCCTGCTGCATATTGTGGGTGACAATGACGACGGTGTAATCTTTCTTCAGCTTCATGATCAAGTCTTCGATTTTGGCCGTGGCGATCGGATCAATGGCCGAGCAAGGCTCGTCAAAAAGAATGACCTCCGGCTCGACGGCCAGAGCCCGGGCAATACAGAGACGCTGTTGCTGGCCCCCCGAGAGGGAGAAAGCGTTCTCCTTGAGTCGATCTTTGACTTCATCCCAAAGGGCGGCCTCGCGGAGGCTCCTTTCGACGATCTCATCGATTCTTGATCGCGATTTGCCGTTATTGATCCTTAATCCGTAGGCGACATTGTCATAAATCGATTTGGGAAAAGGGTTCGGCTTCTGAAAAACCATCCCGACCTTCTTTCTCAGCTCGACGACATCGATTCCCGGGGCATTGATGTTTTCGCCATCGATGAGGATTTCCCCCTCCATCCGGATGCCGGGGATGACGTCGTTCATCCGGTTGAGCGTCCGGATAAAGGTCGACTTGCCGCAGCCCGAAGGCCCGATGATCGCCGTCACCTGCCGTTCGGCACAGGACAGGCTGATGTCCCTCAAGGCCTGCTTATTTCCGTAGAAAAAATTTAGCTTCCTGGTTTCGATTTTAGTTCGCCCGCCTCCGTTCACCATCTTTGCTTTCTCCTCATTCGGTAACGAATAATGATCGCCGTCATGTTCAGACCCAGGACTAAGACGATCAAGACCAAGGCCGTCCCGTAGGCCAGAGGTCGGACCTGCTGGATGGCATGGTGCTGGGTGGCCATGATATAAAGATGATACGGCAGGGCCATGAACTGGTCGCTCAGCGATCGCGGAAGGAAGGGAAGATAGAATGCGGCGCCGGTGAACATGATCGGCGCCGTCTCGCCGGCGGCCCTGGCGAGCCCGAGAACCGTGCCCGTCAGCATTCCCGGAATCGCGTAAGGCAGGACATTTGTCCGGACGGCCTGCCATTTCGTCGCTCCGAGAGCAAGAGCGCCTTCCCGGTAGGAATTCGGAATCGCCTTGAGGGCTTCTTCGCTCGCCGTGATCGTCCAGGGCAGGGTCAACAGTCCGAGGGTCAGTCCGGCGGAAAGAATGGACGTTCCAAATTTCATCACGTTGACAAAGAGGATGACGCCGAAAAGCCCGTAGACGATGGACGGGACGCCGCTGAGGTTGCGAATCGACAGCCGGATGATCCTGGTCAGCCGGCTCTGCTTGGCATACTCCTGAAGATAAATGGCGGCAAACATGCCCAGCGGGACAGCCAGGACGGCGGTGACGATGGTGACGATGAACGTCCCCATGATGGCCGGGAAGATCCCTCCCTCGGTCATGCCGCGCCGGGGCGGCTGGCTGAGAAACTCCCATGAAATCGCCCCGCCGCCTTTCCGCCCGATATCATAGAGAAAAATAAGGAGGACGGCGAGGACGGCATAAAGGCAGACTCGCAGCGCCATGAACCCGACGAACTGAATGACCTTCTTTTTCATTGCTCTCTCTGCTGATATTTGTTCAGAATAATGTCGGCCGTCATGTTGACGACAAAGGTCATGATAAAGAGAACCAATCCGATGGCAAAAAGAGCGTAATAATGGGTCGTATAGTAGGGAACTTCACCGAGCTCGATGGCGATGTTGGCCGTCATCGTCCGGACAGACTGAAGAAAACCATGAGGAAAGGAACGAGCGTTCCCCGTGGCCATGAGAACGGTCATCGTTTCCCCGATCGCCCTTCCCATCCCCAGCATAAAGGCCGCGATGATTCCGGATAGAGCAGCCGGAATTCGAACCCGGATCAGGGTTTGCCATCTCGATGCGCCGAGAGCCAAGGAAGCCTCGGCATAGGCTGACGGGACGGCGTTCAACGAATCCTCGGAGATGCTGATGATCGTCGGCAGAGCCATGATAGCCAGAAGAAGGCTGCCATTGAGAGCGTTAAGCCCATGACCGGTATGGAAAATTTTGGCGATGAGAGGACCGATCAAAACGATGCCCAAGAAACCGGTGACGACCGACGGGATTCCCGCCAAGATTTCGACGATCGGCTTGACGATTTCCCGGACTCTCCAGTGGGCGACATCAGAAAGATAGGCGGCGACTCCGAGTCCAACAGGAATCGCGATAATCAGCGCTCCTGCGGTGCACATCAAGGTGCTGACCATCATGGAAAGAAGTCCGTATTGGCTCTTTTCCGGCGAAGTCGGATCCCAGATTTTTTTGGTCAAAAACTCAGAGACGGGGATCTCCCGAAAAGCGGGGATGGACGTATAAAGAAGAAAGCCGAAGATCCCAAAAAGGACAATGACCGCCAGGATGCCGTTGGCGAAAAAGAAACTCTGGATCGCCGAATCCTTCCAGTTTCCGAGCCTGTTTTTTCGCTTCAAAGATCGACTGGGACGCTTTTGATCAAGCTGGAGCGGGTTTTCTTCGGGCTGTTCCTTTGCTCCTCCCCAGAAAGCTTCGATCAGCCGCAACATCAGGCCTGTGGACTTTCCCCCTCGTCCCTTGTTCAGCCGGATCATTTCTCACTCCCCTTACATAGATATTCTTGCAGTTCCCCTCACGATTACAGGAATGGGGGGAGAAGACGGCCATTCCTGTGCCGGCCGGCTTCTCCCGCTTTCTTCCTGCAATCTATGTGGGGGAGTTACCTCAAGTTCTTTTCGTTCTCCACCTTGTGTTTCTCACCGATGGTAAAAAAGCCTTCGCGTTCGACGATTTTCTGACCCTCAGGTCCCGTTTCAAAGGCAATAAAAGCGGCAATGGCGGCATTCGGCTTGCCGTTGGTCGCCTGATAGAGCGGCCGGGCAACAGGATAATTTCCACTATCCACCGCAGCCTTGTCGAGAGGCGAATAAGCGGGAGATTTGGCGTCTTTGGCGATGTTCAAAACTTTAATGCCCCGACGGACTTTCCCGTCTTTGTCAAAAAGATAACCGACGCCGACATACCCGACGCCCCCCTCGTCCTGGAGAACACCCTCGATGATCTGGGCGTTGCCGTTCATCTCTTTCATGTCGGTCGAATAGTTTTTATTCCCCAGGACATGCTCCTGCATGAAAACATAAGTGCCGGAATTGGACTGGCGGCCGTAAAGCGAGATCGCCTTGTCCGGACCACCCACGGCTTTCCAATTCTTAATCTCTCCCCGATAGATCGCCCCGAGTTCGGCCATGGTCAGCTTTTCCAGGGTGTTCTTCTCATTGACGATGATGCTCAGCCCGTCGACGGCGATGACAAAAAACCGGGGTTTGACGCCTTTTTCCCAGGCCTGATCGATCTCTCTCTGCCTCCACTCCCGGGAATGGTTGGCGATGTCGCAGGTCTGGTTGATGATGGCCGAGATGCCCGTCCCGGAGCCGCCTCCCAGCACGGCGATTGCCGTTCCGGGATTTTTGGCCATGTATTCTTCAGCCAGAATCTGGACGAGGTTGACCAGGGTATCGGATCCTTTGATCTGGATCATTTTACCCTTTTGAGACAGGCCGATCTGCGGCGCAGCCAGCAAGCCTAAGCTGATGAGACTGACCAATAAGAGTTTTGTGATTTTCATATGGAAACCTCCTTTAAACTT
>CAZNVB010000067.1:0-18408 GCA_964576265.1 uncultured Eubacteriales bacterium
TTTCGATTCTCATTGCCTTGATCCTGATGAGCTTTTTTAAGATCAACTTGACCGTGATGTCCATCGGCGGGCTGGCCATCGGCATCGGGAAAATGGCCAACGGTTCGATCATCATGGTCGAAAATATCTGTCGCCTTCTCAAGGAGAAGGGAGGCCGGGCGCCGGCCCAGGAGCTGATCGCCGAAGCGGCCAAGGATGTCGGCAAGTATCTTTTTTCGGCCAGCCTGATCATCATTCTTGTCTTTCTGCCTCTTTTGACCCTCCAGGGGCTGGAAGGGGCCATGTTTCGTCCGACCGCCTTTGCCGTGGCCGCAGCTCTTTTCGGCGCCATGATCCTGAACATCACCCTGCAGCCCGTCCTGGCTTCTTATTTTCTGCGAAAGGAAGAACAAAGGGTCGCCAAAAACCCGGTGACGGAGTTTCTGGAGCTCAAGTATCATCGCCTCCTGGAAAGCGCCCTGAAAAACAAACGAGGACTGATCGCCGTGTTTGTCGCTCTGATCATTGGGGCCGGAGTGGCCTATCATTTCCTGGGCAAAGAGTTCGTCCCCCCTCTGGATGAGGGGGCGATCATGGTCTCTTCGGTCATGTTGCCCGAGACTTCGCTCGAAGAATCGATCAAGATGGCAACGCGGATTGAGAAAATTTTTCTTTCTTTTCCGGAAGTCGTCTCCGTTTCCCGGACGACAGGAACGGCGGAGGCCTCGGAGCATCTCCATCCGGTCAACCACAGTCATTACAATATCGAGCTTTTGCCCCGGGAGAAGAGAAAAAGGGGGTTTAAAGAGATTACCCAGGCGATGCGCGAAGAGCTGGATAAACTTCCCGGCGTGGCCTATATTTTCGAGCAGCCGATCGCCAATAAGCTGGCCGAGATGCTGACCGGAACCGAAGGCCAGCTCTCGGTGAAGCTCTTCGGGCCGGATTTGGACATTTTGAATGAAAAAATCGGAGAAATCCGGAACGTCCTGGCGGATGTCCGAGGAGTGGCCGATCTGCAGATTGAGCAGACGACGGGCGTCCCCCAACTCGTGATCCGGCTGAGGAGAGAGAATCTGGCCCTTTTCGGGATTGCCGTGGCCCGAATTGCCGAAACCATCGAGACGGCCCTCAATGGACTCGAAGCCACGGACGTTTATGAGCCGGACCGGGTGACTTCTGTTCTCATCCGGCTGCCGGAGAAATACCGCAACGATGAGGAGGCGGTTAAGAATCTGTTGATTGACGCTCCGAACGGCGAGCGGATTCCGCTTTCGGAATTGGCGGAAATAACCAGAAGCGAAGGGCCTCAGACCATCTTTCGAGAGAACCTGATGCGTCGCAAAATCATCCTCTGCAATGTCGTCAAACGGGACATTGGGAGCTTTGTCGAGGAGGCCAGGGAGAGAATCCGCGACTCCGTCGAGCTGCCCCAGGGATATTATGTGACGTTCGGCGGGCAATTCGAGAGCCAGCAGCGGGCCCTGAGAGATCTTACCACGCTCATGGCCGTCGTCATTTTGGTTATTTTCGTCGTGCTGTTCTCCTCCTTTGGGTCGGTGTGGCAGGCCCTGCTTGTCGTCCTAAACATCCCGTCGACTCTCATCGGAGGAATTCTGGGACTTCTTGTCGCCGGTCAGACGATCAACGTTTCCTCGACGATCGGGCTGATCGCTCTTTTCGGGATTTGCGTCCAGAATGACATGATCCTGGTCGCCAAGATCAATGATTTCAGACAGGAAGGTCTGGGGCTCCATGAGGCCGTGGTCAAGGGAGCCTTGACCAAGTTCCGGCCGATCTTCATGACCGACATGGTCATGATCGTCGGCGTTCTCCCCCTAGCACTCGTCGTCACTACAGGATCCGAGCTTCACCGGCCGCTGGCCGTTGTCTATATCGGCGGCTTCTTTTTCGCCATCCTTTTGCGGTTGTTCATCGTCCCCGTGCTCTACGAGACTTTTGCCGGACGGAAAAAATAAAGACGGCGGATCGGTTTTTCGATCGCCGGCAAAGAGGAAAGGCATCTTCTTAAGGCGAGGGGAGATCATTTTTACTGACCGCGGGTCAACTTGGAGAGGGAAACGCTCGTTCATTCCCGGAGTTCGGCCGCCTGAGCCCCAGAGCCCGAAGGGACTTGACAGACTTGTCGTTATATTGTAATATTTATCTTAAAATAATTATTTTAATTTAAAGAGATTATTGATCATGAGAGAGGAAAAATTCAGGCGGACGCCTCAGCGGCTGGCGATCATGAAATTTCTGGAGGGAAATTCGTCTCATCCCTCAGCCGAAGAAGTGTATTTCGGCCTGAAAAGGCAATTCCCGACTCTTTCCCTGGCCACCGTCTATCACACGCTGGAAGCTCTCGAACGAATGGGCAAGATCGTCGAAATTAACGTCGATTCAACCAAGAAGCGGTATGATCCGGCTGTCGGCGCGCATCATCATCTTATCTGCATTCGATGTAAAAAGATCATTGATCTTCCGGAAAAGTTTCATCCGGTCCTGAATGAGGAGGAAAGGAAAGGATTCCGCATCCTCCGCAGTCAGGTTGAATTTTATGGGCTCTGTCCGCAGTGCCAGAGCCGAAGATCGCCAGCGCAAAAGAATTGATCTGGAGGTATAGATCGACATGGAAAACGTATCCGCAACTCAAACCCCGACGGGTCTGCCGCGAATCGGCTCGCCGGCGCCTCCATTCGAGGCCGTCACCACCCACGGCGTCCTCAAACTCGAGGACTTCAAGGGAAGCTGGCTGGTCCTGTTCTCCCATCCGGCTGATTTCACACCGGTCTGCACCACGGAGTTCATGGGCTTCGCCGAGATCCACCCCAAGCTGCGGGAAATGAACGTCGAGCTCATGGGCTTGAGCATCGACAGCGTTTACTCTCACATCGCCTGGATCCGGAACATTGAGGAGAAGTTCGGCAAGAAAATCACCTTCCCGGTCATCGCCGATCTGAACAAAGAAGTCGCCATGCTTTACGGGATGATCATGCCGGGCGAGAGCAAGACCGAAACTTCGCGGGCCGTCTTCGTCATCGACGATAAGCAGATCGTCCGGGCGATCATCTACTATCCGCTGTCGACCGGCCGGAACATGGACGAAATCCTGCGCCTCATTCAGGCGCTCCAGACGACGGATAAGTATGGCGTCGCCACTCCGGCCAATTGGCGTCCCGGCGACAAAGTCATCGTTCCTCCGCCCAAGACTCAGGAGATGGCCGAAGAGAGGATGAAAGAGAAAGGCATCGAGCGCGCGGATTGGTACTTCAGCAAGAAGGATTTGAAGTAGGGAGCCGTCCAATGCCCTGTGTCAATGCGGATGGGACGGTCACGGCGACGGCCAGGGCCTTGCTTAAGAGCCTCGAGACGCCGTTGAGTGCCGAGGAAATCGCCGGAAAACTCGGGCTTCCCCTTTTTCGCGTCCGAAGCAGCCTGCGGGAGATGGTCGAAGCCGGCCTAGTCGTCGTCCAGGGAGACAGGTACCAGGCTTCCGAAGAAGGGAAGAGAAGGGCGGCCGCAGTCTGAGGATCTCTCCGGTCGGGGTCGGGGACCAGAAAACTTCGGGCCTCGGCCCTTTGTTCCGTCAAGGTCATTTCTCGCCTTGACGGGTCGGTGAATTCGGCGGAAGCCGTTTGCCGTGTCCGAGCGGCCGGCCCGCAGAAAACAACCCGGAAGAAAATTTTTCTTGACAAAACCCGCCCGCCGGCGTATCTTGTAAATGGAAATGATTATCATTATCTCTAAGAGGTGAGCGCATTGCCCGGACGTCATCATTGGCAGCATCGATTTCGGGAAAACGTTTGCCGTTGGACTTTGCCTCGGGAGGTCATCCTTAACCTTCTGAGCCGCTCTTCCCGACACATGAGCGCCAAGGAAATCTACGGGGCTTTGTATGCCATGTATCCGGGAATCGGTTTGACCACGGTCTACCGCACTCTGGAATTGCTCCACCGTCTCGGGTTTGTTCAAAAAATCAGTTCGGGCGACGGACAGGGACGTTACGAGCTAAAGAGCGAGGACCGGGAAAGCCATCACCATCATCTCATCTGCACGCGCTGCGGAAAAATCATCGATTACCGCGACTTCGTCCAGGAAGAGCTGGAACTGGTGAAAAAAACAGAAGAGACGTTGGCCAAAAAGCACAATTTTCTAATCCAGGATCACAACATCGAATTCCTGGGTCTGTGCGAAAAATGCCGCTGAGTCTTCTGTCAGATTGATAAAAAGGAGGTGAACATCATGCCAGCAGGTGATCGTACTGGACCCTGGGAACTTGGACCCAGGACAGGGCGAGGCCTCGGCTATGGCTCAGGTTATCCGGCTCCCGGGTTCATGTATCCCGGACCCGGTATGGGCTTTGGCAGGGGCTTCGGCTTCGGGGGAGGTTTTGGCCGGGGGATGGGCCTTGGCCGCGGCCGCGGATTTTGGCGCCGCGGGTTCGGGGGCTTCTATGGCTATCCTTATTCTGCGATGGCTCCCTTTCCGTACCCCTATGGAGCCATGCCCTATTCCCCCTATGCGCCGGTTTTCGGCTGGCCTTACGGCTCGGCTTATCCCGGCAGCCGGCCTTTTCCCGCAGAGGAACAAAAAGACTGAAATCTCCCGCACTCGCGGGAAAAGGAGGTGATTGACATGCCATACGGAAGGGGACGCGGCGGCTGGTTCGGCTGGCCGCATTGGGCTTACTGGACAGGATGGCATCCCGGATTCCTTTCTCCTTATTGGCCGTCCTTTTACCCGCCGAGCCGGGAAGAGGAAAAGGCCATGCTCGAAGAGCAGGCCAGGATTTTGGAGGAACAGCTCGATCAAATCAGGGCGCGATTGAAGGAACTGAAGAAAGCGGACAAGGAGAGGGACAAGGAGAGAGAAAAAGAGAGGGACAATGAGAAATAGATACAGGAGAATGTACGAACTGACCGGCCTTCCGGGCTGGATGCGGTTCGGCTATTCGCCGGGCTGGGTGGGCCGAAGCCCTTCCGGCCTCGGCCCCTGCGCTCAATACCTGATGCATGGAACGTGGCCGACGCCGCAGATGAATCTCGCCTGGCAGCGGGGCCAGGTCCCCTTTTCGCCCGCGCCCGGCTTCCCGATGCCGGGATTTGCCTCCCCCTATGATCCTTGGGGAGCGGTCGAACTCACCCCGGAACAGGAATTGGATTTCTTAAAGGCGGAGGCCCGGCAAGTCCGGGACGAGCTCGAGGCGATCGAGAAGAGAATTCAAGAACTCGAAAGAGAGAAGAGATGAAGATCGCCATTTCCACGGAAAACGGGTATGTCTCCGCCCATTTCGGACGCTGCCCGTCTTACACCATTGTTGATATTGAGGCTGGGCGCGTTGTTGACCGCAGGGAAATTCCCAACCCTGGACATCAGCCCGGTTTTCTCCCGAACTATTTGTCGGAAAGAGGAGTCAGTGTTATTATCGCCGGAGGCATGGGGCCCCGCGCCCAGGGCCTCTTCGCCGAAAAGAAGATCCAGACGATCACCGGGGTCCAGGGGCCGATCGATGAAGTGATCGACCTATTCCTGCGGCAGGAGCTTAAATCCGGCCAGGATTTGTGCGATCACGGGAGTCGTCATGATGAGCCCTGCCGCCATGGAGAATCCGCCGGGGAAACGGGGCCCAGAATGGCCCTGGAGGGGAAACTCTGCGTGAGCGCCAAAGCGCCGAACCTGGACGCTGAAATCGACCCTAATTTCGGCCGGGCTCGTTATTTTCTGATCATCGACCCGGAAACCCAGAAATTTGAAGCTTTGGCCAATCCTCACTCCCAGGCCGGCCACGGTGCGGGAATCCAATCCGCCCAACTGGTGGCGAGCCGGGGAATTGCGACCGTCCTGACCGGCCAGGTCGGGCCGAATGCCTGGCGGGTTCTCGAATCCGCCGGCATCCGTGTTATCAGCACGGATAAATGCACCGTCCGGGAAGCCCTCTCCCGGCTCCAGAGTTGATCGTCGTGGCCGCGAAAGAAGAAGAGCTCAAGATTTCTAGGGCCCTGGCCCTATCGCTCCGAGATCAGAAGGTCGGTGCCCTCGACGTGGACATTCACGGGCCCAATCTGGCCAAAATGCTGGGTGTCGACGACAAGAAAATGGAGATTTCGGGCGAGGGGATCACGCCCGTCCAGGTCAACGAAAATCTGAAACTCGTTTCCATGTCGTTTCTGATCCAGCACCCGGACCTGCCGGTGATCTGGCGGGGTCCGATGAAGATGAAGGTCATCCAGCAGTTTCTCGGCGATGTGGACTGGGGGGACCTCGATTGGTTGATCATCGACTCCCCGCCGGGCACCGGCGACGAGCCTCTTTCGGTGGCTCAGCTCATTCCCGCCACGGGCGCCGTCATCGTGACCACGCCCCAGGAAGTGTCTGTCCTGGATTCGCGGAAAGCCGTCGTCTTTGCCATGAAGCTCAACCTGAAAATCTTGGGCATCATTGAAAACATGAGCGGCCTGATCTGTCCCCATTGCGGCCGCCGGATTGACTTATTCAAGGTCGGGGGAGGAGCCATGGCCGCGGCCGACCTGGGAGTTCCCTTCCTAGGCCGCATTCCCATCGATCCTCAAATCGTCACTTCAGGGGACGCGGGGAAGCCGTTCGCCGATAAGGGTACGGATTCGGAGGCCGCCCGAGCCTTTGGGCAGATTGTCGAGAAGATCCTAAACGGCAGGAAATCTGAATTCAACAACCGGAGGAGTCAATGAAAAGAATCGGCATCATCATCTGCGGACGGTATCAGACCTGTGGCGGGGGCAAATGTTTCCGCGCCGTTCGAGAGCGAGTGGGCGGTTTTGCCCGTTATCCCAAGGACGAGCCCGTCGAGGTGGTGGGCTATTCTTATTGCGGCGGATGCCCCGGAGGAAATATCGAGTACGTCCCTGAAGAAATGAAAAAGAACGGGGCCGAGGTGATCCATCTGGCCACAGGGCTGGTCGTCGGATATCCTCCCTGCCCCCGCGTCCGCCAATTTAAGGAATTCATTGAGGAACGATACGGTCTTCCCGTCGTCGTCGGTACTCACCCGATCCCGCTCAAATACATGGAAGTCCATCAGAAGCTGCCCTTCTGGAAAAATACGAAGATGGAGGAGCTGGCCGGCGACCTGATGAAGGAAGATAAAGCGATTATGGAAGCCTATAATTGAAGGAGGTCAAAATGCCGGGACAAGGACGAGGTCAGGGACGAGGTTTGGGACGGGGACAAGGACGAGGATTGGGACGAGGCGGCGGGCTCGGCCGGATGGGCGGTCAGGGGCTCGGGCTGGGCGGCTCGTGCGTTTGCCCCTCGTGTGGAGCGAAAGTCGCGCATGAAAGGGGCGTGCCTTGTGTCCAGATTTCGTGTCCCAAATGCGGCGCCAAGATGACACGGTCCGTTTAGCTCCCAGCGACCCATGCCCATTTACGAATACAGGTGCTTGGACTGCGGAAAAGTCACTGAAATTCTGGTCCGATCGACCCAACCCGAGCCAAATTTCGCCTGCGGGAACTGCCAGGGCCGGAATCTGATCAAGATGATCTCGTCGCCCGCGGCCGTTCGGATGGGGACGTCTTCCATCAAGGGAAAGACTTGCTGCGGTCAGGATGAACGCTGTGATGCGCCGCCCTGTTCGTCGGGCGGAACTTGCCGACGGGATTGAATCAACTCAATAAACATGGGTGCGGGTTCTTATCTATCCGGGGTGAGTTAAAAATGGCCTTTATTTTCATTCTTCGAGGGTGTCATCCCGTCATGAGAAATGATTCAAGAAACGCAGAGAAAAAATTCCCTCTCCCACCGAGGGGAGAGGATATCGATTCGTCCCGCTTCCCTGGCGCAAGGGGAGAGGGGCGTTTTTTTACTTTATTGTGAATAGCTCAGGTTAGATGATTTGATAGAGGAGGAAACCGTGACGGAGAAGAAGAGCCGTAATCCCTTTACCGCGGTGATCCATGCCGGGCAGCATCCCGATCCTTTATTCGGCGGTGTGTCCGTGCCCATTTATCAGTCGTCCACTTTCGCCTTTAAAAGTGCCGAGCACGGCGCGTCGCTTTTCCAAGGGACGGAAGATGGTTATATCTACACCCGGATCGGCAACCCGACGACCAAAGCGCTGGAAGATTGCCTGGCCGCCCTCGAGAACGGCTGGGGAGCGATGGCCACGGCCTCTGGTATGGCGGCCATAAGCACCGTTTATTTTGCTCTTCTTGAGCGAGACACGCATCTCATCAGCACGGACGCTGTTTATGGTCCGTCCCGGACGGTCATCGAAAAAGAATTCTCCCGTTTCGGGGTCCAATCCGACTTTATCGACACTTCCGATCTTGAACAGATCAAGAAATGCCTCCGCCCGAACACGAAAGTCCTTTTCATCGAGACTCCGGCTAATCCCACGATGATTCTGACCGATATCCGGGCCTGCGCGGCACTGGCCAGAGAGCGCAACCTGATTCTGGTCGTGGACAACACGTTCTGCAGCCCGGTCCTTCAGAATCCACTGGATTTGGGAGCGGATATCGTGATCCACAGCCTGACCAAGTTTCTCAACGGTCACAGCGATGTCGTCGGCGGCATCATCGTGGCCAAGAACGAACACCTTTTCCGGCGGCTGCGCAAAGTCCTGACTCTGATGGGCGGGACCATCGATCCGCATCAAGCATGGCTTGTCCTCCGCGGCGTGAAAACCCTGGCTCTGCGGGTCGAAAAGAGCCAGGAAAACGCCATGGATCTGGCTCCGTTTCTGGAGAGTCATCCGAAAGTTGCTTGGGTGAATTACCCGGGACTCCCGGGCCATCCTCAACATGAACTGGCCAAGCGGCAAATGAAAGGCTTCGGCTCGATGCTCTGTTTCGGGTTGAAGGGGGGATTCGAGGCGGGAAGAAAGATGATCAACTCGGTCAGACTCTGCACGTTGGCGGTTTCCCTGGGAGGGGTGGAAAGCTTAATCCAACACCCGGCGAGCATGACGCATGCCGGAGTTCCCGAAGAGGAAAGAAAAAAGGCCGGAATCACGGACGACCTGATCCGCCTTTCCGTCGGTTGTGAAGACCTGGAAGACATCAAGGAGGATCTCGCCAGGGCGATCGAGCAGGCCGGCTGAAGACAACCCGCACGGCTGCTGAGGCAGGAGAGAGGTCTTTAGGAAGAACGAGAGGACATCGTCAAAACAAGAATTACGTTCAGGATAATTCATATTGTAAGGTGATGAGGCTCAAATGATCATCGCGGTGGCCAGCGGCAAAGGAGGCACCGGCAAGACGACCATTGCTGTCAACCTGGCGCTGGCTCTTCAAGCGGATAAACCGGTGCAATTCCTGGACTGCGATGTGGAAGAGCCCAACGCCCATTTTTTCCTGAAGCCCGAGATCGAGAAGAGCGAAGAAGTCTTCACGCTCATCCCCGAGATCGATGAAAGCCTCTGCAATTATTGCGGAAAATGCGCCCAGGTCTGCGCCTATCATGCTCTGGCGGTGCTCAAGGGCGCCGTTCTGGTCTTCTCCGAGCTCTGCCACGGCTGCGGCGCCTGCGCTCTCCTCTGTCCCGAAAAGGCGATCCGCGAGGTCGGAAAAAGAATCGGCGTCGTCGAATCCGGCCGGGCCGGGGAGATCGCCTTTGCCCAGGGACGGCTGGACATCGGTCAGGCGATGTCGCCGCCTTTAATCAGGGCGCTGAAAAGGCGACTTGACCCCGCTCGGACAGTCATCATCGACGCCCCTCCGGGAACGAGCTGTCCGGTCATCGAATCGGTCAAGCGCAGCGATTTCTGCCTTCTGGTGACCGAGCCCACCCCCTTCGGGCTTCACGACCTCGAGCTTGCCGCGGCCGCGGCGAAGGAAATGAAAATCCCTTGTGGAGTGGTGATCAACAGAGCTAAACTGGGAAACGGAGACGGAAAAATCCGGGATTTCTGCGATTTGGAGGAGATCCCCGTTCTGATGGCCATCCCCTTTGACCGGAAAATCGCCGAGGCCTACTCGCGGGGACAGACCATTCTCGAGGCGTTTCCCGCTTACCGGGAGAAATTTCTCGAGTTGTTCGAGAAAATCGGGCAGGTTGGGCAATGAAACAAATCGTCGTCATCAGCGGGAAAGGAGGCACCGGCAAGACCGTCCTTTCGGCCTGCTTCGCCGCCCTCTCCCGGAACGCCGTCCTGGCCGATGTCGATGTGGACGCCTCCAACCTCCATTTGCTTCTCCAGCCGGAAATCCAGGAGCGGCACGTTTTCAAGAGCGGCCAGAAAGCCCGGATCGACGTGAAGAAATGCACCGCTTGCGGGACTTGCCTCCCGTTGTGCCGGTTCAACGCCCTGGTGGAAGACGAGACCGGCAAAGTCCGTGTCGACCCGCTTTCCTGCGAAGGGTGCGGACTCTGTTTCCATGTCTGTCCGGTTCAGGCCTTCACTCTGGAGGTCCCGACGTCCGGCGAATGGTACGTCTCTAAAACCAGATATGGCCCGTTCGTTCACGCCCGGCTGGGAGTCGCCGAGGAAAATTCGGGCAAGCTGGTCACCGAGGTGAGGAAAAAAGCCAGGGAGATTGTCGAGACTGAGGGGCGCGATCTCCTGATCATGGACGGATCTCCAGGGATCGGCTGTCCCGTGATTGCCTCCCTGACCGGGACGGACCTGGCCCTTATCGTGACCGAACCGACTCCCTCCGGCCGGCACGACATGGAGAGAATCGTCGAGCTGGCGGATCATTTCAAGATCCGGGCGGCGTGTGGCATCAATAAATGCGATCTCAATCTTGAGAATTCCGATCGAATTGAGAGGTTTTGTCGGGAGCGGTCGATTCCTGTAGCGGGAAAGATCCCTTTTGACCCGGCCGTGACGGAGTCGGTCGTTCGAGGCCTTCCCTACGTGGAATACATATCGAACTCCTCGTCGGAGGAGATTCGAAGGATGTGGCTCTTCCTCTTGAGCCTGATCACCTAACAAGGAGGTCGTGCCGTGACTGAGGAAAAAAACGACGAAGCCGAAAAATTCGCCCGGGAGCTCCAAGAGCAAATCATGGAGCAGCTCCGGCAAACCTACAGCCCGACAGTAATCGACCACTGGCAGAATCCGAGGAATTTCCATGCCCTGGAAAATCCCGACGGATATGCCAAGGTCAAGGGCATCTGCGGAGACACCATGGAGATGTTTCTCCGCGTTAAGGACAATAACATCTTCAAGTGCACGTTTCAGACGGACGGTTGCGGAACGACCATCGTCTGCGGAAGCGTCGCCACGGAGCTGGCGACCGGCAAAACTCTGATCGAGGCTTTGGGCGCCGTCAGCGCTGCCGAGATCTTGAGGACCTTAGGCGGGCTTCCTGAAGATAGCGTTCATTGCGCCCAGCTGGCCGCCGAAACGCTGCGTCGGGCCCTGGCCGATTATCTTTATCAAAGAAAGGAGTCCTGGAAGAAAGCCTACCGGAAGGCGACGGACGAAGAGGAGCGATGAAGACGAAAGGTCGGAGACAAAATTTTCATTTCCAGTGGCTGGCCTTGGCCTATAAGCTGCGTGATTTTCTGCGGCCGCGAATTCAAATCCCAAAAGAGACGGGGATTCAAAATGGATTTCATGTTCTCGATTACGGCTGCGGCCCCGGGAGCTATATCGTCCCACTCGCCGGACTGGTCGGGCCGACGGGGAGGGTTTATGCTTTAGACGTCCACCCCCTGGCTATTCAGATGGTCGAGCGACTCGCCCTTAAACGTGGGTTGACGAACATCACGACCATCCAATCGGATTGCCGGACCGGACTTCCTGACGGCAGTTTAGATGTTGTCCTGCTGTACGATGTCTTTCATCACCTCGGTCAGCCGGGGATTGTCCTGAAGGAGTTACACAGGGTATTGAAGCCGAGCGGGGTGCTTTCTGTGAGCGATCATCACCTCCGTGAGCAGGAAATTGTCTCGGGAATAACAAAACAAGGATTTTTCCGGCTTGCCGAAAAAGGCCGAAAGACGTACTCGTTCCATAAAAGTGCTTGAGGCCGGGTCTCCAGGATGGACCTGGATGTAATAAACGAAAGAGGCCATTCTCATGGGAAAGGATTTGTCGCCCGCTAAATTGATTCCTGTTTTTTTGGGTATCCTTTTATGCGGGGCCTCCTTGGAAAGGGCTGAGCCTTGTTATAGGGAGTCTCTTTCCAGTCGAGCAGAACAGCCCATCCGTTTCACCATTCTTTACGATCATTATCTCTGTAAGGAAGGGACCAAGACGGATTGGGGGTTCTCCTGCCTGATTGAGGGCACAGAAAAGACGATCTTATTTGACACCGGAACCGATCCCCGCATTCTGATGCATAAGGTCAAAGTCCTGAATGTCGACCTGAATAGGGTGAACCAGATTGTCCTCAGCCATATTCATCAAGATCACACCGGGGGGTTACCGGCCGTACTGGAGCGGAATCCGAACGTCACGGTCTTTTTCCCCGTTTCCTTTCCGGCGGAATTCCGGCGCCGCGTGGAGAACCTGAAGGCCAAGGCTCAAACCGTCGACAAACCGTTGGAAATATGCAAGGGTGTTTTTCTCACCGGCGAGATGGGGGATGAGATCAAGGAGCAATCCCTGGTCATTGATTCGTCCAAAGGGCTGATCGTCGTCACCGGTTGCTCGCATCAGGGCATCGTCAATATCCTCAGGCGGGCAAAGGTCATTCTGGACAAGCCCATCTACCTCGTCTTCGGCGGGTTTCACCTGGGCCAGAAGTCGGAGGCCGAAAGGCAGGAGATCATCTCCGCATTCAAGGAACTGAAGGTGGAGAAATGCGGGGCGACCCACTGCACCGGTGACGGGCCCATCGCCATGTTCAAGAACGTCTTCGGCGAGAATTATGTGCCTATGGGGACGGGGAGGATCATCGAGGTCCCCGGCCTCTAGGCTCGTTGGTTCGCCCGGCCACTGCCGAGTGCTCGATCGGTCCGATGCCCGGGGCGACGCCCAAAATGAACAGAGAAATCGTCGGCCATTTCGATCAGACTTGGCAGGAGCATGACCAATGGTATGACGAGCATCAGGTTTCTAAGAGAGGCAGCGAGAACTCTCAAGAAACACGGAGCGTTGATTCTGGGTTTCATTGATAAGGATAGCGAGTGGGGACGATATTATGCCGCACGCCCATCCTATCGAGTGCATTTCCATCCGCCTTCTTCGAAAAAAATTTTGAATATTCTAAAGAAAATTGGGATGGAGTTTCAGGAGGCTTTCCAGACTCTGTATCAACCTCCGCCGGACATCAGCTTCCAAGAGGAGCCGAGGGAAATGCTTTTGCCTTCACGGGTAATGTGAAGGAGGATTTGCTGAGCATTACGGCGGTGCACCCCATGAAAGATCACGCTGTTCGCGCCTTTTTAAAAAAGGCGAACGCTGAGTGGAACGTTATTGAGAACTTGATCAAGGGGAAAAAATTGGTTGAGATCGCAACCGGAAACAAGGTATTTTATCTAAGAGAATTGGCCAATATCAGAAAAGTTCCCGGACTCTGATCTGGTGACGATAATCAAACATCCCCGGGTTTTCGTCAGATGAACGCAGTCCTAGCAGGGAGTTTGGCCAGCCTGCTGGCCGGCCTGGCGACGGGCCTGGGTGGAGCGCTTGTCTTTTTTGTCAGGCGAGTCTCCGACAAGTTCCTTGATGCTTCGCTCGGTTTTGCCGCGGGGGTCATGCTGGCGGCGAGCGCCTTCAGTTTGATCGTTCCCGCCATAGAGATTGGCGGGATCTGGAAGACCGTTTTGGGCATCGTCATGGGAACACTTTTCCTTGTTTATGCCGAACGATTCACCCCGCATTTCCATCGGATCGCCGGAGCCAAAGGGCCCTCGACGCACTTAAGCAGACTGTGGTTGTTCGTTCTGGCCATCACTCTTCATAATTTTCCCGAGGGACTCGCGGTCGGAGTGGGCTTCGGCGAAGGAGACCTCAACACAGGAGCCGTATTGGCCATCGGCATCGGGCTTCAAAACGTGCCCGAAGGTCTGGCGGTAGCCCTGCCCTTGTTAAGAGAAAGCAACACCAAGTTGAAGGCTTTTCTGGTGGCCCTGCTGACGGGCTTGGTGGAGCCCGTGGGGGGATTCCTGGGGATTTCTGTTGTCTCCGCAGCGAAATTCCTGCTTCCCTACGGCCTGGCTTTTGCCGCGGGAGCGATGCTTTTCGTCATCAGCGAGGAGATCATCCCCGAGACCCATTCGCGGGGAAATGACCGGGAAGCGACGTTCGGAGTCATTCTCGGCTTTATCATCATGATGGTCCTTGATAATCTCTTTAAGTCATGATGTTGGACTCGGTGGAGATTGAGGAGGATGGATGGACGATCCGACGATCCAATATAAAAACTCCAAGTTTGTCAGCCAGAAGATTGAACTCGACGGGAAATCCTTCAGCCATTGTCAATTTGAGGACTGTTTGATCGTCCTGGAGAGAGGAGAAACAGACGTTTCGGGATGTGTCTTCAAGAACTGCCAATTGATGTTGAGGGGAAATGCCTATACCGTGGCGAAGATCATCAAGCTTTTCACGCGGGACAGTCCCTTGCGCGTTCTAGATGTGTAACCGCCCTGAAATTCTAAAAAAGCCAGGCTCGGAGCTTCGCACCTTCGCCCAATTTGTCCGCGGCAGCTTTTTATCGGCAAGGGGAAATCAAAAACGAGCGCGAGTCCGATTTTTGCGCCTTCCAATGCTACGATTATGCTTGATCGGGGGATATTCAGAATTGTCCGACACTCCCTCTATCTTGGAGCCGCTCTTTGGTCGGTTGCTTTGATATTCGTCTTCCAGACGATTTTTTCACTGATTTGAGGAGGCCTAGCGATCTGTTGTTTTTGGATGGCGTCTAAAAAAGAAGATGAATTCAACACCAGGAAATTCGGAGTTAAATATAAGGAATATATCAAAAACGTTCCGATGGGGAACGCCTTTAAAGGATTAAGAAAATCAAAGGGATCGGACGATTGAGTAACGCCGATGTTTTCGGCTTTCATTGCCGCCGGGTTTCGGCTGGGTTTATATGGATTAAAGAAGAAGGTATAATAGAATGCCTCTGAAACCAACTCGACGAGGAGGAAATATGTTATCTCAAATGCCGATCGACCTGGCGAAAGTCAAGAAAGAGGACCGGGACCGCGAAATCCTGCGGGCGGGGATGATCGCCGAGCTGGATGCGATCAACTTCTACGAGCAGATGGCCGCCCTGACGGAGAACGAGAATATCCGCAAGGTCCTTCTCGACATCGCCAAAGAGGAAAAGACGCACCTGGGCGAATTCCAGGCGCTTCTGTTAATGGAGGACGAGGAGCAGAAGGAAGAGCTGAAAGAAGGCGAGGAAGAGGTCGAAGAACTCCTCGAAAAAAAATGAAGACCATCGGCTTGATCGGCGGGATGAGCTGGGAATCGTCTCTCGAATATTACCGAATCATCAATCAACGGGCAAAAGCCAGGCTGGGCGGATTTCATTCGGCCCAAAGCGTCATGTATTCCGTGGATTTTGCCGAGATTGAAACTCTGCAGCATCAGGGGAAATGGACCGAGACGGCTCAGATCTTGTGCCGGGCCGCCAGAAGCCTTGAAGCGGCCGGGGCCGATTTCATCGTTCTCTGCACCAACACCATGCATAAAGTCGCCCCCGAAATCGAGGCGGCGGTCCACCTTCCGCTTCTTCATATCGCCGACGCTACAGCGCGAGTCATCATCGCCCGCGGCTTGAAGACGATCGGATTGCTCGGTACCCGCTTCACCATGGAGGAGGATTTCTACAAAGGTCGGCTGACGGAGAAGCACGGCCTGAGCGTCCTCGTTCCGGAACCTGCGGACCGCGAGACGATTCACCGAGTGATCTATCATGAGCTGGTGGACGGGCGGATCGAATTCGCCTCGCGGCGGCAGTTCGTCACGGTCATCGAACGTCTGGCGGAGGAGGGCGCCGAGGGGGTCATCCTGGGGTGCACGGAAATCGGCCTCCTGGTCAAACAAGCGGACAGCCCGGTCCCGTTATTTGACACGACAAGGATTCACGCCGAAGCCGCTGTCGATTTCGCCCTGGAATCCTGACCAGCGGCGGGGACGCACTGCAGGTTCCGGCGGCGTACCGATCGCCGAGCGATCGAGAATCAGATTGCCGGCAAAGCCGAATTTGTTTTCATCGGCTCGATGACCAGAGCATCGGCTACGATCTCGCAGACGCTCTTGATCTCGACTCCCAGCTTATAGTGTTTATTGAGCTCCATAAGCTGATCGATGCAGTTGTGGCAGGGAGTGACCACGACGGCGGCTCCCGTTTTCTGGATTTGATCGGCTTTGATTTTCCCCGCTTCGATCCTCCGTTTGGCGAAGTTCGTCATGGCCAATTGACCACCCCCTCCGCCGCAACAATAATTTTTCTCCCCGTGGGGAGTCATTTCGATGAAATTCCGGACCGCATGCTTGAGGATATATCGTTGCTCCCCGATGATGCCCCCGAGCCGAACCAAATTGCAGGGGTCGTGGAGGGTGTGGATTTTCATATTTCTTGAGGAATCGAGCCGGAGACGACCATCACGGATATATTCCGCGACCACCTGAAGAATGCTGCGGACTTTGACCCCGGATTTTTTTCCCAGCCATTCCGGGGCTTGCCAGCGGTTGGAATTGAAGCCGTGACCGCACTCGGCCAGGACGAGCTCCGAGCAGCCCAGTTTCTTTGCGGCCTGGAGGAGCCGGCCTGACATGATCCCCGCAGCTTCGTCGTCTCCATTATAAAGGCCGTAGTTGGTGACGTCGAAATTGGTGCTGGAAAACGTCCAGTCTTCGCCGGCGGCATGGAAAATCTTGCCGACGGCGGAAATCGACAGAGGAAAAAACATCGCTTCTCGAGGATTGATGGCGTAAAGGATCCGCGCTCCTTCGCGGTCGACAGGCAGGCGAACTCGGCCATCCCCGACTTCATTTCGCAGCTCTTCTTCCAGCCAGGCGACCGTTTCCAGCCAGTTTTCCTTAGAAATTCCCATGTTGTTTCCGGTTCGGATGGCCGTGTCAACCGTCGACTGAAGCCCAGGAGGAACAAGTCCGACGGCGGCCAGGGCAGAACGGGCGGCACGGATCAACGAGAAAATATTGATGCCCATGGTGCAGCTCAAGGAACAGCGGCCGCAGAGGGTGCAGCGCCCGAAAAGCGAATCCACCCATTCCCCGACCGTTTCTCGGCTCAGCTCCCGGGCCCCGACGAGTTGAGGCAGCGTTCTGCCTAAAAGGGTGTAGCGTTTTTTAAAAATTTTGTTGACCAGGTCGAGCTTTGCCGCCGGCGCGGCTTCCGGCTCGCCCGTCGCCAGATAGTAATGGCAGGAATCGGCGCACAGGCCGCAGTGGACGCAGGAGTTCAGATAGGCCACGGCATCGGCATCGAGTTTTTCCCGGAAAACTTTGAAGATTTTCTGCCGATCTTTTTCGCTGAGGCCGCGGATCCTTTCAAAGAGGGGATCGGAAGAATTCGGCGGCATCGTCATCGTCGATCCTCACGGTTTGGCCGGGCGTGTGCCGGGGAGAACGCCTCGCCTTCCAAAATAGGAACCGAACAGGAACCGGCTGTAAAAGAAGAAAAAACAATGACGGATTTTGCCCAGAGGCATCGAGAGGAAAGTGATGATCGCCACCGTGAGGAAAACGGGAATAACCGCCTCGATTCGGGAGGCGAGAAGGCCGGACAGAATGAAAAGATCGGCCAGAGAATTGGCGATAAAATCGTCGGGGCAGCTGAGGTGACGCATTTCTGGTTTGATCGCTCGTTTGGCCAGAAGTCCGACACCGGCCGAAAATCCGGCCGCTAACGCAACCTGAAGAAAAAAGAGCCAGGCTCTGGGCAGGTGAATCGTTGCGGCAAGGACAAGGGCCCAGAAGATGGCGGCGAAAATCCCCCCGTGGTAAAGGATGCCCGCGATATAAGTCGGCAGGTGTCTGGCCGCACTTTCTTTTTCCCAGGGCATCATGCCCCGGCCGAAAGCGTAGGCCACGCCCTTCCAGCGATTTCCGTGCGCTTCGGAGTGGAGGCGGCGGCGGCCGAAATTGAGCGTCCGGAAAACCTGGAGGGTGAGTAAAAAAAGAGAGGCCAGAAGAGAAATGAAGACGCCGGTTCTCAAAATGGCCATGATTTTGGACCTCAGAACGCCGGTGAAACATCGTAGTATATCATATCGGAGGGAAAAATTGGGCCGGGTTGAAAGTCCTCCCTGTGAATCAGGTGGGCGACGATCTCCGTTCCCTCCGATGGAGTCGGTAAATCATGGTAGGCGGAGGCAGCGCCTGCCGCGCAAATTTTCAGTATTTATTTGCCCCGGGATCCTCTTCCGGAATCCAGCGGCCGATTTCGATTCCTAGGCCACCATGATCGATAATTTTTCCTTTCCAGATGAACTTCTTGAAGAATAGCAAATCGATATAACCTCCCTCTCCAACCTTTTCCAGGCCGAACTTTGCCGCCACTCGATGTTGGGCTT
>CAZNVB010000068.1:0-11224 GCA_964576265.1 uncultured Eubacteriales bacterium
CCTCTGAAGGCAGATCTCATACGCCCTTTTTTCTCGCTCCCTCAGCCAGTTAAACTTGCGGACGTCTTCCTCGGTCGCCCGGCGGATGATCTTGACCGTCCCGGACTCATCCCGACGCGGTCGGCAGACTTCGGCCGGAAGGTCGACCGCCTTGGCCAGATCGCCACCGAGCTCGGACTGGACAAGGAAAAGATCCCCCGGCTTGACGGTTTCTTCTCCTTTGAACGCCCGGATAATCCTGCCGGTGCTTTGAGAAACGAGACAAACGATTTCAGTCATAGACCTCATCTCCAAGCAGGGAATAAAAGGACCCGACCATCAGACTCATGTTCAGGTGCTGGTCAAGACCCGCGATCGCCCGGTCGATCCGGTCGAGACAGGCCAGCGCCCTTTCCAAACTCCACTTTCCTTTCTCAGCCTCGATTTCGGCGGCGAAATCGGGATTGAGAAACAGGGTCGGCTCTCCCCTCTCCTTGGCCAGGATGAGATCCCGGCAGAAGGAGGCCAGGAGCTCCATCAGCCGCGCGAATTCCTGACGGACGACGTCGCGCCGGGCAAAAGAGTATCGGCCCCAAAAAGGAGAAGGCTCTTCTCGGGTCAACCAAGACCGGAAGACCGCCCAGGCCTCCTGTCTCTCTCGCTTCAGCTCTTCCCAATCGCCGCGCAGCGCCCGGCTGAGGTTTCCGCGGGCGAGGAGCGAGATCGTTCGGGCTTGATCCTCCGGATATCCCTTTTTCTGAAGAATTCTTCGGATGTCATCTCCCGGAATGGGGGCGAAATGGATGACCTGGCAGCGAGACCGGATCGTCGGCAACAACAGATGGGAGTTCGAAGTCACCAGGATGATCAGCGAAAAAAGCGGCGGCTCCTCAAGGACCTTGAGGACGGCATTCGAAGCCTCTTCGTTCATTTTCTCCGCTTCATCGACGATAAAGACCCGCTTTTTTCCGGTCATCGGACGCAGGTAAGCGGCCTGACGCAGAGTTTTCATCTGGTCAAGTTTGATCTCCTGTCCATCCGGCGCGATCTCCCAGACATCGAGGAATTTGCCGGCGGCGATGGCCCGGCAGTTCGGGCACTCCCCGCAGGCGTCATCGGTTCGTCGCTCGCAATTCAGCGCCGCGGCGAAAACGCGGGCCAGGCTTTTTTTCCCCACACCTTCCGGCCCGTCGAAAATCAGCGAATGAGGGACCCGGTTTCTCTGCAGAGCAAGCCGGAGGACCTTTTTCACCCGGTGGTGGCCGAAGATGTCGTCAAAATTCACGGTCTTTCTCCCGCCGATCGCCGTCCCCTTTGAAAACGAACTTTTTCAGGAACCGCCCCGTGTGGGAGGCTTCGACGGCCGCGACCTCCTCCGGCGTTCCTTGAGCCACGACCCAGCCGCCCTGTTCGCCGCTTTCCGGCCCGAGATCGATGACCTGATCGCACGATTTGACGACATCGAGGTTGTGCTCGATGACGACGACCGTGTTTCCCCGGTTGACCAGCTCGGATAAGAGTTCGATCAGCTTGCGGACGTCATCGAAATGAAGACCGGTGGTCGGCTCGTCGAGCAGGAAGAGAGTCCGGCCGGTGCTCCGGCGGCCGAGCTCCTTTGTCAGCTTGATGCGCTGCGCCTCCCCTCCCGAAAGAGTCGGCGCCGGCTGACCGAGGCGGAGATAGCCGAGCCCGACCGACCGGAGCGTCCCCAATTTCCGCTTGAGCTCCGGGTGCGACTTGAGATGCTCGTAGGCCTCGTCCACCGTCAGGGAGAGGAAATCGGCGATATTCTTTCCCTTGTAGCGAACGGCGAGCGTCTCCCGATTGTACCGTTTTCCGCCGCAGCGGTCGCAGGTGACCATGACATCGGGAAGAAAGTGCATCTCGATTTTTTTCGCGCCCGCTCCCTGGCATTCCTCGCATCGCCCGCCGCTGAGGTTGAAGCTGAACCGGCTCGAGGTGTACCCCCGCATCCGCGCCTCGGGCGTCCGGGCGAAAAGCTCCCGCAGCGGCGTCATGAGGCCGGTGTAAGTCGCCGGGTTCGAGCGGGGCGTCCGGCCGATCGGCTTCTGGTCGACGAAGACGACTTTGTCGATCCGTTCGAGGCCCAGGATGCCCTCGTGCTCGCCGGCTTTCTGCCTGGCGTTGTGAAAATGATTGAGCAGGCTCTTGTGGAGGATATCGCAGACGAGAGTGCTTTTTCCGGATCCCGAAACGCCCGTCACCGCCGTCATCGTGCCGAGGGGAATCGATATGTCGACCCCTTTGAGGTTGTGTTCTCTGGGACGGACGATGGTCAGCCAGCCGGTCGGCTTCCTCCGAACCCGGGGAAGGGGAATTTCCTTTTCTCCCCGCAGGTATTGAGCCGTCAGGGAATCCGGGCTGAGAAGGATCCGGTCGAGGTCTCCCTCGGCGACTTTGTATCCCCCTTCCTCTCCCGCGCCGGGGCCGAGATCGAGGATGTGATCGGCCGAGCGGATCGTCTGTTCGTCGTGCTCGACGACGACGACGGTGTTGCCCTCGTCCCTGATTTTTCGCAGCAGCCTGATCAGCCGTCGGTTGTCCCGCTGATGAAGGCCGACGGTCGGCTCGTCGAGGACATAGAGGACTCCCCGCAGCCGGGCTCCGACCTGGGCCGCCAGCCTGACTCTCTGGGCTTCTCCCCCGGAAAGAGACGCCGTCGTCCGGCTGAGCTGAAGGTAGGACATCCCGAGTTCGACCATAATTTCAAGCCGGGAACAAATTTCTTTTTGAATCCGCTCGGCGACGAGGGCGGCCGACGGGCTGAGCTCGAAGGCCCGGACTTCGTCCATCAGCCGGTCGACCGGAAGCGAGCTCAGCTCGTGGATATTCCAGCGCCCGATCCGGACGGAAAGGCTTTCCGGTCTCAATCTCGCGCCCCGGCAGGCGGGACAGACTTCGTCGGTCAGCTCGACCTCCCCCCACTCGTCGAGAGCGGTCTTGTATCCCAGGCCGTGGCAGCGGGGACAGGCCCCGTGAGGGCTGTTGAAGGAAAAGCTCCGCGGCTCGAGCTCGGGCAAATTGACGCCGCACGACGGACAGAGAAGCTTGAGCGAAAAAAAGGCTTCCTCGCCGTCCTCCTTGAGAAGCAGAAGGTCGCCCCGGGAAATCTCGAGGGCCCGCTCCACCGCTTCGTCGAGACGTCCGGCGTCCGCCTCGCGGACGACGAGGTCATCGACCAGCACCTCGATATCGTGCTTTCTCATTTTCGAAAGGCGGACCTCGGCCTCGATTTCCTGGAAATTCCCGTCGACGCGGAAGCGGAGGTAGCCTTTTTTTCTGAATTTTTCGAATAGCCGGGAGTGCTCTCCCTTCCGCCCGCGGACAAGAGGCGCCAGAACCTTCACTTTCTGTCCGGCGAAGGATTCGAGGATTTTCCGGCCGATTTGCTCTCTCGTCTGGGAGCTCGCCCGGCGGCCGCACTTCGGGCAGTGCGGTGTCCCGACCCGGGCGAAGAGCAGGCGGAGGAGATCATAGACTTCGGTGACCGTCCCGACCGTCGAACGGGGATTGGCAACGATCGTCTTCTGGTCGATGGAAATCGACGGCGAAATGCCCTCGATGGACTCGATTTCCGGCTTTTCCATGAGCTCGATATACTGCCGGGCATAGGCCGAAAGGCATTCGATGTAGCGGCGCTGGCCTTCGGCGTAGAGAGTCTCGAAAGCGAGCGAGCTCTTGCCGGAGCCGCTCGGCCCGGTCACGACGATCAGCCGGTTGCGCGGCAGGTTGACGTCGATCCGCTTGAGGTTGTGCTGGGCCGCTTTCTTAACCCGGATTTCTTCGAGCATGTTTCTATTTTAGCCTGTCGCCGGTCCGGGCACAAGGAAGCCCAACCGGAGAATTGACCGCCCCGGATGAATGATGTAGGATGGTTCGTGGTTCCGGCCATGCCCGCATCCCGCGAAGCGAATCTCCTCAAAGCCCTTCAAACCCTCCAGGAAATCGGTTTCCGGGAAGACGCGATCACGGCCATCAAGCACATTCCGGCTCAGCCGGGGAGCTACGCCGATTATCCTCCCGAGGTTCACCCCGACCTTCTGGAGGCGCTTAAACAAAAAGGCTACGATCGGCTCTATTCCCACCAGCGTTCCTCGTGGGACGCCCTGAAGACCGGCTCGCACATCGTCGTCGTCACGCCCACGGCCTCGGGGAAAACCCTCTGCTATAACCTTCCCGTCCTCGACACGATCCTCAAGCAGCCGTCAAGCCGGGCGATCTACCTCTTCCCCACGAAAGCCCTGTCTCAGGACCAGCGGGCCGAGCTCGACGAGATCATCAAGGCGCTTCCCGAAGGGGTCAGGGTTTACACCTATGACGGAGACACGCCCCAAGACGCGAGAAAGGCGATCCGCAGTGTCGGGCAGATCGTCCTGACCAACCCCGACATGCTCCATGCCGGGATCCTCCCCCATCACACGAAATGGATCAATCTTTTCAAGAACCTGAAGTACATCGTCATCGACGAGCTCCACAACTACCGCGGCATCTTCGGCAGCCATCTGGCGAACGTCCTGCGGCGGCTGAAGAGAATCGCCGCTTTCTACGGCGCTTCCCCCCGCTTCATCCTCTCCACGGCGACGATCGCCAACCCCGTCGAAATGGCCGAGCTCATGCTCGAAGAACCGGTCAAACTCATCGAGGACAACGGAGCTCCCCGGGGAGAGAAGTTTTTCATTTTTTACACTCCTCCGGTGGTCAACAAATTCCTCGGCATCCGGCGTTCCTACATCAACGAATCCCGGCACGTGGCGACTCTGTTTCTCAAGAACGGCCTTCAGACGATCGTCTTCGCCCAGAGCCGCCTGAACACCGAAGTCCTCCTCACCTATCTCAAGGAGGACATCGAAAAAACGATCAAAGATGAAGGGCTGATCCGCGGCTACCGCGGCGGGTATCTTCCCCTCCGCCGGCGGGAGATCGAGAAGGGCCTGAGGGAGGGAAAGATTCTGGGCGTGGTTTCGACGAACGCCCTCGAGCTCGGGATCGACATCGGCAGCCTCGACGTCGCCGTCCTGGCCGGCTATCCGGGAACGATCGCCAGCACCTGGCAGAGGGCGGGCCGGGCCGGCCGCAAAACCGGAAAGTCGGCCGCCGTGCTCGTCGCCTCGAGCTCGCCCCTCGATCAGTTCATCGTCCACCATCCGGATTATTTCTTCACCCGCAGCCCGGAGAGAGCTCTGATCAACCCCGACAACCTGACGATTCTCTTCAGCCACATCGAATGCGCCGCCTTCGAGCTGCCGTTCATCGACGGAGAGCGCTTCGGCAGGCGCGAAATCGGCGATCTTCTCAAGCTGCTGGAAGAGGAAAAGCTCCTCCATCATTCCAAGGACAAATGGTACTGGACGTCGGACGCCTACCCCGCCGACGGCGTCAGCCTGCGGAGCATCAGCTCGGACAACTTCGTCGTCGTCGACTCGACCGACGAAACCCGGGCCATCGCCGAGGTCGACTTCTCCTCCGCCCTGACGACCCTCCACCCCAAAGCGATCTACCTCTGCGAGGGGGAGCAGTACTTCGTGGAAAAACTCGACTTCGAGGAGCGGAAGGCCTACGTCAAAAAGACGGATGTCGATTACTTCACCGACGCCATCGATTATACCAAGATCAAAATCCTCGACGTCTTCGACCGGAAAACGATCGACCGACTGCGGATCTCCCACGGCGAGGTCCACGTCGCCACCCAGGTCGTCGGGTTCAAGAAGATTAAGCTGTTCACGATGGAGAACGTCGGCTCCGGAGACCTCAGCCTCCCCCAGAACGAGATGAGCACGACGGCCTACTGGCTGACCATCCCGGCGTCCGTCTTCCAATCCCTCCCCTTTTCTCCCGAAGAGAAAATCAACGGCCTCTTCGGCCTCGCCTACCTCCTCCATCATGTCTCGCCGCTTTTCATGATGTGCGACCTCCACGACGTCGGCGTCTCGATCGGCGACAACATGACGGGAGATTCGGTTCCGCCGCGGGAGGTCCCCCATCGAGCCGCCGGGCCGCAGGAAAAGCCGGTCTTCGTCGTGCCGGAGTTCGAGCCCAATATCTTCATCTACGATAATTACCCCGGCGGAATCGGTTTGAGCCCGGCTCTCTTCGATCTGGAGAAAAAGCTCCTCCGGCACGGCCTGGAGACGATCGCCGTCTGCCCCTGTCAGGAGGGCTGCCCGTCGTGCGTCGGCCCGGCGCGGGAGACCGGCAAGCTGGCCAAGCAGGTCGCCCGCGAGATTCTGGTCAAATTATTGGAATAGCCGCGCCGGAATCTCAGAGCGAGCCCAGCTTCTCCAGATTTTTCTCGTCCCCCATGACGATGAGGATGTCGCTGTCTTTAATGACGAAACCCGCGTCGGGGACGTAAACCGTCCGCTCCGGGATGAGCTCCCTCACGGCAATGATCTGGATTCCGTATTTGTTTCTCAGGTCGAGCTCTCTCAGGCTCCGGCCGATGAATTCTTCGGGCGGGGCGATTTCTTGAATGCTGATCCCCGAAACAAGCGGCAGGCATTCGAGAATGTTCGGGCTGGTCAGCCTCAGGGCGGTCCGAACGGCCATGTCCTTCTCGGGATAGATGACTTCGTTCGCCCCGACGGCCTCCAAAATCTTCGCATGGTCCTCGGTCAGGGCTTTGGCCACGATGCGCTTGACCCCGATTTCATGGAGGTGGAGGACGGTGAGGATCGAAGCTTCCATCTCCGGTCCGAGGCTGACGACGACGACATCCATGTCTTTGACGCCGATGGCCTCGAGGTTCTCTCTGTCGGCCGAGTCCATCAGGACGGCGTGGGAAGAAAACGATTTGGCCTCTTCAATTTTATCCTTGTCCTTATCGATGGCCAGGACCTCGTAGCCCCGCTCATAGAGCGTCCTGGCCACGTTCGAGCCGAAGCTCCCAAGGCCGATGATGGCGAATTTGCTCATTTTGAACCCCGATTCATTCTATCCGATCATCACGTTTTCCTCAACATACTCGAATTTCCCGGCCGCCCGCCGGCGGCTGAAAGCGTAAAGAAGCGTCAGCGGGCCGACCCGGCCGGCGTACATGGTCAGGATGAGCATCAGTTTGCTCAACGGGCTCAACTCGGGAGTAATGCCTAAGGAAAGGCCGACCGTCCCGAACGCGGAAACGACCTCGAAAACGACCTCCCTCATCTGCGTTCCCGGTTGATTGAGGAGGACGACAAAGGAGACGACGAAAATCAGGCTCAGGGCGAGCAAAACGACGCTGAACGCCCGGGTGATGTTTTCGGCCGGGACATTCCGGTAGAAGAGATGAACTGAGTCCCGCCCGGCGATCCGGGAACGGATGAAGGCCAGGATTACCCCGAAGGTGCTCGTTTTGACGCCGCCTCCCGTCGATCCCGGCGAGGCGCCGATGAACATCAGCATCATCATGAGCATGACGGTCGCCGTCCCGAGAGAGGTCAGGTCGAGGGTGTTGAAACCCGCCGTTCTCGGCGTCACCACCTGGAAGAGACAGGCGAGAATTTTCTCCTTCCCGGTCAGACCGTCAAGCGAGCCCCGGGCTTCGAGAAAGAAAAAGAGGAGAAAGCCGCCGGCGATCAGAAAAAGCGTCGCCAAAAGGACCAGCTTGGTGTGGAGAGAGAGCCGGGTTTTTTCTTTTTTCAGCGCCGCCCGGACGACCTTCAGGACTTCCTGAATGACGAGAAACCCGAGTCCGCCCAGGACAACGAGGCCGATGACCGTCAGGTTGACCAGGATGTTTCCCCGGAAGGACATCAGGCTGTCGGAATAGACCGAGAAACCGGCGTTGCAGAAGGCGGAAACCGAATGGAAAAACGCCGAGGCGGCCGCCCGGGACAGGGGATGGCTCGCGGCAAAGCCGAGAAAGAGCAAAATAAATCCTATAAATTCGATCGAAAAAGTAAAGATAAAGACGTTCCGGATGAGGGAGCGGAAGTCGCGGGGCGAGCCGGGATGAAATCCCTCCTGAACGAGGATCCGGTCGCGGATGCCGATCGACCGGCCGGCGACCAGAAGGACCATGGTGGAAAAGGTCATGATCCCCAGGCCGCCGATCTGGACCAGGAGGAGGATGATCAGCTGTCCGACGGGAGTGAAATCCTTCGGCGTGTCTTTGACGATCAGACCGGTGACGCAAAGGGCCGAGGTCGAGGTGAACAGGGCGTCGATGTAGGAAATCCGGCCGGAGGTCGTGCTCCAGGGAAGCGAAAGGAGCAGCGAACCGACAAGGATTCCGACCAGGAAGCTGACGGCCAGAACCTGTGCCGGCTGGAAGAGCTTCTCTTTCGGGATCGGCGCTCTCCTTTTCAGTCGGGAGAAATGTATTCTTTTAGGGGCGCTTTGTCAATGTCGGGCGGGCGCCGAGCAGGCAGCGTCCGCTTATTTGACAACCTCCATCCTCTATGTTAGTTTGGAAACTGCCGCCATGAATATTTTCCGTCTGGTCGCCGAAGCCAGCCTGATCGTTCAATGCGTCCTGCTCATCCTTCTCTTTTTCTCCGTTTTCTCCTGGGCGATCATTATTTACAAGCGAAAAACGATCCGTCAGGCCGCCGCTCACTCGCAGAAATTCCTCCGGGCCTTCCGCCGGAGCAAGAACCTGGCCGACGTCAGCGAAGCAGCCAAAAAATACCGCTCCAGCCCCCTAGCGACGCTTTTCCAATCGGGGTTTAAGGAGATTTCCCTCTGGTCCCGCTCGAACCCTCAGGCCTCCGAAAATCCGCCCAATATCGAAAGCCTGAGCCGCGTCTTGACCAGGGCCTCGAACGCCGAGATCTCCAGGCTGGAAAAGATGATGGGCTTCCTGGCGACGACGGGAAGCGTGACGCCGTTCATCGGCCTGTTCGGCACGGTCTGGGGCATCATGGACGCCTTCCTCAAGATCGGGATCGTCCGCTCGGCCAGCCTGGTCACGGTCGCGCCGGGGATCGCCGAGGCCCTGATCGCGACGGCTCTCGGCCTTTTCGCCGCCATCCCGGCCGTCATCGCCTACAACCATTTTCTTCACCGGATCAAGGACCTGATCACCGACATGGAGGACTTCTCCCTCGAATTCCTCAACATCGCAGACAAGCTCTATGGCGATTAAGTCCCCCTCCCTGCGTCTGACCAAAAGAGACCGGATCGGCACCTCGCTCTCCGAGATCAACGTCACGCCCTTTATCGACGTCATGCTCGTGCTTCTCGTCATTTTCATGGTCACGGCGCCGCTCATGCAGTCCGGCATCGGGGTGAACCTCCCCCAGGCGGAAACCGAATCCGCCCCGGCCGAAGAAGGCCTGACCATCACCATCACCAAAGACCGGTTCATCCATGTCGAGAACAGCGTCATCAACATCAACCTCCTGGAGAAAAGACTCCGGGAATACTTCGCCGGGAAGAACAAGAAGATCGTCTTTATCGCCGGGGACGAAGGGATCACCTACGGATTTTTCGTCGATGTCGTCGACACCATCCGCAAGGCCGGGGTGGAGAAAATCGGCCTCCTCACCGAGCAAGTCGAGCCCCCGGCCCGGGCAAAGAGAAAATGACCTTCGGAATCCGGGACGAGGCCTTCAAGAAGGCCGTTTACACGTCGCTCATCGCCCATATCGCCCTGTTCATTTTTATCCTCGTCTCGCCGTCCCTCCCCCGGCCGACAAGAAAAGGGATGATCCACTATGTTCCGATCGACCTCCTTGCCGGCGGCGGAGGCGGAGGAGGCGGGCTCGGGACCGCCGGAAAACCGGGTCCCCCGCCGGCCAAAAAAGAAACGCTCCGCGACCTGACGACTCCCCAGAAGGCCGTGCCCGAGACCAAGCCGGAAATGAGCTACCCTGTCGACAAGCCGAAAAAAACGGAACCGAAGAAGGCCGAAAAAAAGGCCTCGATCAGCCAGGCCGAGCCGGCGCCGAAAACCGCCCCGTCCGAGACGGCCGGGAGCGGCGAAAGCGGGACCGGCATGGGCACCGGCCTGCGCATCGGCTCCGGAACCGGCGGCGGAGGCGGCGGCTTCGGACCGGGCGGGCCCGGCTACGGTTCCGGCCTGGCGAACTTCCCTTACACCTATTATCTCAACATCATCACCGACCGGGTCTCGGCCAACTGGTTCAGCTCCCTCGTCGACCCCGGGGTCGCGGGGAATTTTCAGACGATTATTTTCTTCAAAATCCAGAAAAACGGGCAGGTCACCGACATTTTCATCGAGCAATCGAGCGGCATCACTCCTCTCGATCTCTCGGCGCTGCGGGCGGTCAAAGCCTCGGCTCCCTTCCCGCCCCTGCCTCGCGATTACCAGGACGCCTATCTCGGCATCCATCTCATTTTCGAGCACTCCAAATGAAAAAACATCCTCTCATCGTTGCCTTTCTCTCCATCTTCCTTTTCGCGGCCGGGCTCTTCGGCCAGCAGGAGGTTTACATCACGCTGAAGGAGGGAGTCCCGGCCATCAGCCTGGCTCTCCCCCCGTTCATCGTCCACGGCAGCCCGGAGAAAGCCGGCGCGGGGGCAAAGGAAATTTATTCCGTCCTTTCCGCCGACCTCGCCTACAGCCGCATCATCCAGCTTCTGCCGCAAAAATATTACGACTACATCGGGAAGCTCGACCCCAAGAACATCGTTTTCAAAGAATGGGAATCCATCCAGGCCGGGATCCTCTTCGTGGGCGAAATCTCCGACAGCGAGGCGGACAACATCGTCTTCGAGGGCAAGCTCTACGATGTCAAAGGAGCCCGCTTCATCGCCGGAAAAAGATACCAGGCGGCGAAAAATCTTTACCGCCTGGCCGCCCATCGGATGGCCGACGAGATCGTCCGGGTGCTGTCCGGCGAAAAGCCGATTTTTTCGACGAAGATCGTCTTCGTCTCCGACCGGGACGGCTCGGACGAGCTTTATCTCATGGATTACGACGGCGAGAATCAGACCCGCCTGACGTTCAATAAGTTCATCGATTACATGCCCGCCTGGTCGCCGGACGGAAAAAAGATCGCTTACACATCGTACAAGACTCTCGGCGTCGCCGGGCTCAGCCTCCTCGACCTCGAAGCGGGCAAGGTCACTCCGCTCTTCAGCCGGGGGACGAACTTCGCCGCCGACTTCTCTCCCGACGGAAAAAAAATCGCTTTTTGTTCGACCATGGACGGCAACGCCGAAATCTACGTCGCCTCGGCCGACGGGAAAAACCTCAAGCGCCTGACCTACAATGAAGCCATCGATTCTTCGCCGTCCTGGTCGCCGACCGGACGGGAGATCGCCTTCGTCTCCGACCGCA
>CAZNVB010000069.1:0-5791 GCA_964576265.1 uncultured Eubacteriales bacterium
CCGCTCAGGAAGAACCAGATTTTGTCCTTGACGATTGGGCCGCCCAAGTTCAGAGAAAAGTCCTTATAATCCGTGTAGGACTCAGGAGGGTTGACGGCGAGAGCCTGCATCTGCTCCCGAGTTAGCAGATTCTCGTTGAAACTTTTTCCGGTGTAATAGGCGGAAGCGCTCCCCGAAAACCTGTTCCCGCCGGCCTTGGTGACGATGTTGACGAGCACCGAGTCGGTCTGCCCCACTTCGGCGGGCAGGGAGCCGACTCCGAATTCAATCTCCTCGTAGACATCGACGTTGATGTTGGCCATCGGGTAGAAGGTGGCGGGATCGTTCATCGGGACGCCGTCGAGCTGATAGAGCTGGCTCCGGACCGTCCCGCCGAGGATGGAGGAGGTCCGCCGGTAATCGACTCCCTCCGAAATGGCGCCCGGAATGGAATTCTGAAGGCCGTAGAGGTCGCGGTTCATCGGGAGGCTGGCCAGGAATTCGCTGGTGTAGCGGACGCTGATTTTCGAGGTTTCCACATCAACGACGGGGCTTGCCGCCGTGACCGTGACTTCCTCTTCGATGGTCGTGACTGCGAGGACGATGTCCACATCGGTGGTCTTTCCGACTTCGACGCGCAGCCCTTTTCTGACCTGGGTCTTGAACCCGGGCATCTCCACTTTGAGCTCGCATTCTCCCGGAATCAGAGAAGGAAAACGAAATCTTCCCGTCTCCGAGGTGACGTAGGTCAGACTGCCCATGATTCCGGTCCCGGTGAGAGTAACCGTCGCGCCGGGAAGAAGGTTCCCCTCTTCGTCCGAGACCGTGCCGCTCACCGACCCCGTCTGTCTCCCGGCCTGGGCAAAGCCGATGCTTGCCAGCCCGAAGGACAGCAGCAGGATCATCGACCATTGCGAAATTTTATTCTTCATCATGCCTCCTCTTGCTGGATTCTTCCTTGCTTTCATCCCCGGTTTTATCGTCCGGACGCCTCCAAGGAAATGGAGAGAAATATCTGCCTTAAAGGCCGGCGACGGGCGATCATCGCTGAATCATTCCTCCCGCTATTCTTGTGTGAAAATGCTAAATCACATTTCGATCAAATGTCAAGTCGGAAAGGGCTCGGCGACGAAAAGCGCGGCCGCGGCGACAAGAGGAGGGTGCGATCAGCCGCGAGCGCAGTCGCAGATCCTTCGGGTCCGCTCAGGCGGGTTCGGTCGCCAGGCTTCTGAGATCGTCAAACTCGCGGGGCGAAATCCCGCTCCGGGCAAAGGCGAAGGCCATCTTGTTTTGGAGAAGCGGGTCGGCATCGGGGGAAAGGATTCCCCGCTCGATGAGTTTCAGGAATTCCGGAGTTCCCGGAACGGGCGAAAAAAACGCGAGGTGCGGCCGGGCCCCAAGACGGCGGACCCGCAGGATGCTCTCCCGGACCCACGAGATTTGCTGTCCGGGCAGCCCGACGATCAAATAGACATGGATCTCCCGGCGGGAGTAGCCGGCCTTTTCAAGGGAACAGAGAGCTCTTTCCAGGTCTTCCGGCATAACCTTTGGGCAGGAAGAGACCAGCAGTTCCGGGTCGACGGATTCCTGGCTGAGATAGAGCGAAGCGAACCCGGTGCGGCGGAAAAGACGGGCCAGCCGCTCATCAATTTCCCGGACGTGGAGGCCGTTGGGGGTGTGGAACGAGACGCCGAGGTTTTTCGCTCCGAGGGCTTCAAGAATGGGAATAAGATGCTCCTCCTTATTCAGGAGGAGGGCGTCATCATAAAAAGCGAAATTCCGTGTCCCCCACCGCTCAATAGAACGCTCGATCTCGACGACGACAGCGGCGGCCGTTCGCTGCTCGAAACGCCGGTAAAGGAGCGGAACCGCGCAGAAGGAACAACGGAACGGACAGCCGCGCGACGTCAGGAGGGGAAGAGCCCGCCGGTCGCGCAGCAGATCAAAGGCGGGAGGCGGGAGGTGGGAAAAAGCCTGGGGGTCGCATTCCCGGATAGACCGATCCCCCAGGATATTCCGGAGTAAGGGCAGAAGGGAGTTTTCGGCCGGGCCCTCCACAATCGCGTCCGCTCCCGAGACGCGGCGAGCATGCTCCGGCAGAAGCGTGGGATAGAGGCCGCCGAGGATGATCGGCACTCGGCCCCATCGCCTCCGAATGAGCTCGACCGTCAGGCAAACGCCGGGATACCAGTATGTCATTCCGGAAGTCATCAGGACCGCCTCCGGTCGAGGGATTCTGTCGAGCTCCTCGAGAAACAACTCGACCGGAATTCCGTACCTGGAGAACCGTCTCGGAATATCCCGTATTGGATCGGGCTTGGGAATCTCGATCTTGGGGAAATGCCCTCGACCGTCAGGCTTGCTTTTTCTCCAGGGTTTCAGGCCGGGATGAAAGCGGTCCAGACAGTCGATCCAATGGAGGCGGCAGTCGGAGTTCTCTCTGATCAGCGCCGCCACCGAGAGGAGCCCGAGCGGCTTCAACCAGAAATCATAGGCCGTGAAATCCGTGATCCAGGGATTGACGAGCAGAAGGTCCTTCATCGGCGGGACATGCGGGGCGGGGACGGGCCTCTCTTCGGACCCGTCCCCGGAAAATGCGGAAGGAGGGACTCGAACCCTCACGGCCTTGCGGCCATAAACTCCTGAGGCTTACGCGTCTACCGATTCCGCCACTTCCGCATAAGCGGCCCTTATTATAGCGCCCTGCAGAAATCCAGTAAAGAGGAAAAGGCCGGCGCAAGGACCATCCGAGCACGAAATGACGATTTGGGAAAGAGACCGTTCCCCGGTTGCCAAGTCGACTCATCACCCCTCTGGAGATGCTCCCGACGCTTCATTCGCACTTGACAAAGCCTGTCCCCGCGTTTATTTATTATAATGCGTGGCACTCCGAAAAGCGCCGTTCAAGTCGATCGCGGGAAACGAAAACGATTGATCCATTGAACGCGCAATTTTTTTCTTCTCGTCACAAAGATCCCCAAAGGAGGTTCAATGAAATTCCATTCGCCGCAACAGGTCCAGAATCTGGCCCGACAGAGGAACGACGACTTATGGACCGCATCGTTTTACCTCGATACAGATAAGAGCCGGCTGAGCAAAAAGGAGATCGCCCTCGCTTTTAAGAACCTGCTGAATGAAGGCCGAAATCGTCTCGAGAACCTGGACGCGAGCCGGGCGATCAAAGAGTCGCTCGGCCGAGACCTTGAGCGCATCGCCCGATTCGGGAGCCAGTCTTTGCCTCTCCATACCGCTCCGGGGCTGGCGATTTTTTCCTGCTCGGGCGCAGATTTCTGGCAAGAGCTCACTTTACCCCGGCCTCCCCGCAACCATATCATTTTTGATCGCAGTCCTTATGTCCGACCCTTGACCTCGATTCTCGACGAATACCATTCCATTGGCGCGGCCATTGTCGAGCGCCAGGAGGCCCGCTGGTACCATATTTTTATGGAGGAAATTATCGAGCTCGATCGGATGACGGGCGATGTCCCCAGCCGTGTCCGGGAAGGCGGCTGGCAGGGATACGAGTCCAAAAGAATCGAAAGGCACATCGACACTCACCTCCGGGATCATCTCAAAAAAGCGGCAAAAAAGACCTTTGACCTTTTCCAAAAGAATCAATTCGACTGGCTCCTGATCGGCTGCAAAGAGGAGTACCGCTCCGATATCGAGCCCCTCCTTCATCCTTACCTGAAAGAGAGATTCAAAGGCTGGCTGAAGACGAATTCCGGGGATTCGGCGGAACGGATCCTGAAACAGGCTGTGGAGATTGAAAGAAAATTGAAAAAAGAAGAGGAAGAGGATCTGGCAAAGACACTGGTCGCCGAGGTCGAAAAGGGCGGCCGGGCCGTCACGGGGCTGAAGGATGTCCTGCGCCGACTCAACGCCACCGAAGTCCAGACGCTCGTCCTGACGCGCAATTTCTCGCGCGAAGGTCGCCTCTGCCCGAAGTGCCGTTTTCTTTATCTCGACGAAGTCCGCTGTCCGGTGTGCCAGGTCAAGACCGATAAGATCGCGGATATCGTCCACGAAAGCGTCCACGCGGCGATGGATAAGAAGGCGAAAGTTCGTTACGTGACGCCTCCCTCCAGGCTTGACCGCTACGGCAAGATCGGCGCTTTCCTGCGGTATTAAGAGAAACAGCGGCCTTCAATCCCAGAGCGGCCGAAAGGTGGTCCGCCTGCCCAGGCTTCTCAGGTCTCTGTTCCAATCAATTCAATCGGCCTTCGCCCTTCTGAACGACGCCTTCTCAAATAAACTGTAGATGATCGGGACGATAAACAGAGTCAGAAGGGTTGTGGCGATCAGTCCGCTGAGGACAGTAGTCGCCATGGGCGCTCGGAACTCGGCTCCTTCGGATCGACTGAGGGCCATCGGCATCATCCCAAGGATGGTCGTCAGGGCCGTCAACAGTACGGCGCGCAGACGGGTGACGGCGCCCGTGACGATGGCCTCGCTCTTGTCCATCCCGCTCCGCCGAAGCTGGTTGATATAATCGATCATGACGATTCCGTTATTGACGGCGATCCCGGCGAGGAGAATGAAGCCGATCAAAACGGGGAGGCTGATCGGCCGCCCACTGACCAGCAGTCCGACAACCACACCGATCAACCCGAGAGGAACAGTGAACATGATGATGAAGGGATGCTTGACCGACTCGAACTGCGAGGCCATGACCATGAAAACCAAAAGGGTGGCTAAAGCAAAGGCGATGGCCAATGTCTTGAACGCATCCTGCATGTCGTCATAAGAGCCTCCGAATTCCATGAAATATCCGGGAGGAAGCTGCCTCTGGACAGGGACAAGCCTCTGCCGAATATCTCTAACCACGCTTCCCAGGTCACGGCCGGCGATGTTTCCCCGCACGGTGACCACACGGGCCTGGTTCTCGCGGTTGATCTGGATCGGACCCTCCCCTTTTTCAATTTCAGCCACCTGGTCGAGATAGACGACTTTGTTCCGCGGCGTGACGATCGGAATGCTTTCGATCTCGCGGATATTGTCCCGGTATTTCTTC
Source organism: uncultured Eubacteriales bacterium (assembly GCA_964576265.1). Taxonomy (GTDB): domain Bacteria; phylum Acidobacteriota; class Aminicenantia; order Aminicenantales; family UBA8522; genus CAZNVB01. The sequence goes on from CAZNVB010000069.1 coordinate 4,994, forward strand.
TGGAAGCGGACGCGAAGATCGATCTCTTCGCTTTCCTCGCGGTAGCGCGTCGCCACCCGGCCGAGGGTCGCCGCCTGAACGGTGCTCGCCACCTGGCTGACCATCAGGCCGAGCTTGGCGGCCCGCTCCCGGTCCACGCGGATCTGGTATTCGGGCTTCCCCTGACTCAAAGAATGGGAAACATCCCGTAGGCCGGGGATATCCTGAATCCGGGCGGTGATGCCGTCGGCGATTTCCTTAAGCCGGTCGAGATCTTTGCCGAAGACCTTGACCTCCACCGGTGCGCTGGCCCCACCCATCATCATCTGGCTCATGTCGACGGCTTCGAACTTCACGTTCTCGAGCTTGGGCAGCTTGCCGCGGATGATTTCCAGGAGTTGGACGTCACTGTATTTTCTCTGGCTTTTCTTCACCAGTCCCACCCAGAGCAATCCTTCATGAGGACCGGCATTGCTCATCGCGCTCCCGGCGTCGCTGGCATCTTCTTCGGCCCCTGAACCCGTCTGGGCGGTGATGATTTTAATCTCCGGCTGCTGGGACATCAGTTTCTCGACCATCGAGACGACGCGGTCCGTTTCTTCAAGCGCTGTCCCGATCGGCATCTTGACTTTCAATAAAATCATGTTTCGGTCCTGGGCGGGCATGAACTCGGTGCCGAGAAAGCGGGCCAAGCCGAGGGACAGGACAAAAATCACGGCCACCCCACCGAGGACGAGGCGGCGATGTTGCAGAGCCCAGGTCAGCCAGCGGCGGTAAATGTCACGGCCTTTCTGGAATCGAGTCTGCCGGGCGACCTTC
>CAZNVB010000070.1:0-2656 GCA_964576265.1 uncultured Eubacteriales bacterium
TCACCCTGCTTTTTTCCTGGATTCCCGGCGCTCTCGGCCTAGCTCTCCGGAAGGTGTTTTATCCTTGCCTGTTTAAACAAGTCGGGCCGGGCGTCGTTTTCGGCCGGAACATCACGCTTCGTCATCCCCACAAGATTTCGCTCGGAACCAACTGCTTTATCGACGATTATGCCGTCCTCGACGCCAAGGGCGAGGCGAACGAGGGACTCCGTTTGGGCGACAACGTTTATGTCGGACGCAACACGATCCTGAGCTGCAAGGAAGGGTCGATCTTCATCGGCGATTACGGAAACATCTCGGCCAACTGCAGCCTTCTTTCGGAGACCGAAATCCGCCTGGGGAAGTACTGTTTTCTTGCCGGGCACTGCTATCTGGTGGCGGGAGGAAATCACCGTTTCGACGACCTCAATATTCCGATGATGTTTCAGCCGTCGGTTTCGAAAGGCGGGATTCACGTCGGCGACGACGTCTGGCTCGGAGCGGGGGTCATCGTGCTCGACGGCGTTCGGATCGGCAAGGGAAGCGTGGTCGGGGCGGGCGCGGTGGTCATCGGTTCGCTGCCTGAATACTCGGTGGCGGTGGGCCGGCCGACCCTCAAGATTTATGACCGGCGGCAGGCCGGGCCGCCGAAGTAGACCTCCGGCGGCGATCAGCCTTTATTCTTCTCCCACTCCTGAATGACCACGGAGGCCGCCATGTTGCCGACGACGTTCGTCGTCGTCCGGCACATGTCGAGGATTCGCTCCACCCCCAAAATCAGAGCGATCCCTTCGAGGGGAATGCCGATTTGCTTGAGGACCATGACGAGCATGATGATTCCGGCGGCCGGAACGCCCGCCGTGCCGATCGAGGCCAGGGTAGCCATCAGGACGATCATCAGCTGATCACCGACCGAGAGCTGGAGGCCGTAGATCTGGGCGATGAAAACGGCCGAAACTCCCTGATAAAGAGCCGTGCCGTCCATGTTGATGGTCGCGCCGAGGGGCATCACAAAGCTGGCAAACCGGCGCTCGACGCCCATGTGCTCCAGGCTTTCCATGGCCACCGGCAGGGTCGCGTTCGAGCTCGAGGTGGAGAAGGCGATAATCATCGCTTCCTTGGCGCCGCGGTAGAATCGGCGCGGGCTCATCCGGCCGAGGAAGGCGACCGAAAGCGTGTTCAGGGTGAATGTGTAGATCGCCAGGCCGCCGATGACCGCCAGAGCATACCGCAGCAGCGTCGTCAGGATGTTCAGGCCGAACTGGCCGACGACTCCGGCAATTAAGGCGAAAACGCCGAAGGGCGCGAGTTTCATGGCGATGTGAACCACCTGGATGACGGCGTCGTTCACCGCGTCCAGAATTCCGACGAGCGCCTCCGATTTTTCCTTCTTGATCATGGTCAGGGCGGTCCCCAGGACGAGGGCCAGAAAGATGACCTGGAGCATGTTCCCCTCGGCGAGAGCCTGGACGGGGTTGGTGGGCACGATATTGACCAGGATGTCGATCGCCGAGGGCTTTTCTTTGAGTCGCTCCAATCCGACCCGGGCTTTGTCCTGATAGCTCTTGTATAGCGTTTCCTGCGTTTCTTTGTTAAGTCCGAGGCCGGGACGGGTGAGGTTGGCGAAGAGAAGGCCGACGCTGATGGCGATCACCGTCGTGGCGATGAAGTAGGCCAGGGTTTTGGCACCTATCCGCCCGACCTTCTTGATGTCCCCGACGCTGGCCGTCCCGAGCATCAGCGAAACGAGGACGAGCGGCACGACGACCATGGTGATCAAGCGGATGAAGATTTTTCCGATCGGGTCGAAGAGAGCCGCCTTATCGCCGAGGACGAGACCGGCGGCGACTCCGAGGACAAGCCCGATGAGGATTCTCGTGGGGAGCTTGAGCTTGATCATGGCCAAGTCTTCCCATCGTAGCCAGTCCCCCGGACAATGTCAATTCTTTATTATCTATTAAATCTATAAAATCGATCGGAGAAGGGGAATTTGGGCTGTCTCTTCGCCGGTCGGACTAAAGCCAGCCCTGATTTCTGTACCAGGCCACGGTCCGGCCGATACCGGCGCGGAAATCGGTCGCCGGCTGAAAACCGAGTTCGGCTCGAGCCCGGGCGATGGAGAGCGGCTTGGAATGAGTGAAAAAGCCCAATTTTGCCCGGCTGAGCGGCGGCTCCTGGCCGAACAACCGAAACGTTTTTTCAAGAAAAAAGGCCGCCGTCGAAGCGGCGAAAAGCGGCAGGCGGAGGCGGGGGATCTTTCGGCCGCAGGCCGCGGCGATCATCCGGACCATTTCCCGGACAGGAAGGATTTCCGCGCCCGCCAGATGGTAAATTGCCCCTCCGGCGCCCTTTTCTGAGGCGGCGATAAGTCCGGCGACGAGATCGTCGATGAAGACCGGCGTCTGGAGGCCCTTTCCTGTGCCCGGCAGGATGAAGCGCCGGTCATATATCGATTTGATGAGCTTGAAAGTCCTCCGGTCGCCGGGTCCGTAGGCCCAGCCGGGCCGGGCGACGACGATATCCATCCCTGAACCGGCGAAGCTCAGCGCGGTCAGCTCCGCCTGGAGCTTTGCCCGGTCATAATCCAGAAGCGGCCGCGGCGGATAGGATTCGTCGGCGATCGCTCCCTGTCTGACTTTGCCCAGCACCCCGGCGGAGCTGCAATGGACGATTCGCT
>CAZNVB010000071.1:0-2471 GCA_964576265.1 uncultured Eubacteriales bacterium
GTTCATCATCGTCAGGACCCGCTATGCGTCCGAAATCGAAGGCCTGTTCGAACTCGGCGCCAACGACGTCATCCCGGAGGAATTCGAGACCTCCCTTGAAATCTTCGTCCGCGTTCTCGAGAAGTACCATGTCCCCCGCAACATTATCAATCTCCAGGTCCAGCTTGTGCGTAGCGAATGCTACGGCATGCTCCGGGGAACCTGCACGGCCGCCCGGCCGACCATGGACCGCATCTCCGACCTCCTGGCGGCCGGCTTGGTTGAGTCCTATCTTGTCCCTCAGGGCACCTGGCTCGCCGAAAAGAGCCTGGGGGAAATCGACCTCCGAAGGAGATCGGGGGCCACGGTGGTGACGGTTATCCGCGACGACAAGACTTTTGCGGCTCCGGGCGCGGATTTCGTCCTCCAAGTCCACGACATCCTGATCCTCATGGGAGACCATAAAAGCATCGATCGGGCCGTAGCCATCCTGGACGGGAGGGAACAAGGCTGAGTTTATTCTACGCCAGCGCATGAAATTCACTCCAGAAGCTCTGCTTAAAGGAGACATCATGAGGATAACGGTGTTAAATCAACATGGCGGATGTCATCAGCGAAGCCCGGCATTGAAGATCGGTGATCTCCGAACGGGTTTTGAGTCGATCCCCAAAAATCCCTTCTCGTTCTTTGCGCCGGTTCTCACGAACGACAGGCCGATCGATACCGAAGCGCCGAGAGGTTCGGGCGAGGTTGTCCGCGCCGGTTTTGAGGCACTCAAGAACGGTCTTTCCATTGTCTTGACAAGGCGATTCGGCCGACAATATAATGCCCCTTGAAATGAGGAGGAAACGATGAAAAAAGCTTTGATTCTCTCTGGATTGGCCATTGGTCTGATCGGTTTGATATCGTGCGCCCCCACCGCCACTGTAACCTCGGGCGAGGGGCCGTCGATCGCCGAAGCCCAGGCCGAACGTTATGACGGTCCCAAAGCCCGTCTGGCCGTAGGGGAGTTCAAAGACAAAACGGCAAAAGGAGAGGGTGCGTCTGGCTGGTTCGGACTTTATGGTTTCCATTTCAAGGAAATCGGTGAAGGCATGAGGGACATGCTGACGACGGCCCTCTTTAACACCAATCGCTTTATCGTCCTGGAGAGAGAACAGCTCAATGAGGTGTTGGCAGAACAAGATTTGGCGGCTGCCGGGCGGGTCAAGAAGGAGACCGCTGCACCGACTGGGGAGATCTATGGAGCTGATCTCATCATCACGGCCGCAGTGACCGAGTTCGAAGGAAGCGCCAAGGGCGCAGGCGCGGGAACACGCGTCCTCGGCGTAACGGTTGGTGGAGGTTTGAAAAAAGCCCATATGGCCATCGACCTCCGAATCATTGACGCCAGGACTTCCCAGATCGTGGCGGCCGCCACCGTGACGGGGAGCGCGTCGAGCTTCGGAGCTGCGGGAGGTACCAATATCGGCGGGCGTCTCCCCCTCGCCCTGGGCGGATTCTCGAAAACTCCGACGGAACAGGCCATCCGGGTCTGCATTCAGAAGGCGGTCGAATATATCGTCACCAAGACTCCGCCCGCGTATTATCGCCACAAATAGGGCCCCCTTTCAGGAACGCTCTTCTCGAAGCTTGAGCCCCGGGCGTTGTTCGTCGGGGGAGCCACTCAGCCAGCGCAGATTTTTTGCTCTCATCAGAATGGAATGATCGAAGAAGTCTTCTATATAAGGAAGAGGTAATCTCGCTGCGGAAGACCGCGGTCAGTCTAAAAGCCCGGGGAGAACGTTTCCGCTGGAAAAGGAAAGAGCCGCCAGTCCGAAGTAGGCCGCCAAGCTGGGGGCAATGTCTTCGGGACTGACCGGACGGTTGACGATTAAGCGCCTGATGCGTGGACCGGCGATCATGATTGGAACATGAGTGTCATAGTTATAGGGAGAACCGTGCATGGCCGCATAGGCGTCGGGATCAGGGTAAAGATACCAATTCGGGCTTTGGATGATCAGGACATTTCCCGAACGCTCGGGATGAAAGGCTCCTTCTAGCCTTCGGCCGAGCTCCGTATCAGGAACGTTGCCGGCGAGGATATCCGACCTCGAAATAGCCAGGGCGATTCCCGGGATGTGCATCATTTCCTGGGCAACCGTTCTTTCGACTTCTTCCTGGGAGAGACCCAGCTGCTTTAGGGCTTTGAGATCGAAGTAAAGGCTCGGGTTCCAGAAGGCCGCGACGAGATCTTTTTTGATTTTGTATTTCTCCCGGAGCGCTCCATTGACTCGGGAAATCCATTCCTGCGGCCTGTGCCGTCCGGACGGCAGCCCGCGGCCGGCGCAAAAACTGATCGTCCGGCGCGTTCTGCGCGCTTCCGGCTGCAGGTGGCGGCAACGCGGGTGCTGAGTCACTGTGCGTTTCGGCTATAGCCGCTGTGTGTTCTGTGGCAGGCTCAGCGCAGGCGGGCGCAATCACCCACAGTCCTGGCACAAGCAGCACCATCC
>CAZNVB010000072.1:0-12012 GCA_964576265.1 uncultured Eubacteriales bacterium
ACTCGATACAGGAGCCGGGCAGGATATCGTGAAAGTCGTTGAAGAGATGAGCGCGCCAGACCTCGGCCAGCTCGGCTTCGGGATAATCCTGGCCGATGGTCCACCAGGTGGCCGCCCGGAGCGTTTCGGCCTGGACGAGCGCACCCAGGCTTTCCTCCGCTTTTCTTTTGACGCGGGCGAGCGAAGTGTAGCAGCCGGTGAAAACCTTCTGCAGGTCGCCCTCGAAGACAGGCGCCTTCCGGCCCGCTCCTTTGAGGGCGTCGAAGAGCCGGTCAGTGGTCGAGTGGATGATCTCGACTCTTTTTTCCCGGCGGATCAGGCGGTCGATCGTTTGCAGATCCTCCCGGGTCGCTCCGCCGCCGTGATTTCCCAATCCCCAGAAAACGGCCGTGTCCCTTCCGAGCTCGAGGGCCCGGGCCACGCCGGCCGCGATTTTTTCTTCGATATTGTCCCGCTCGGAATGGTAGAGGCCGGGTTCGATGCGCAGGCATAAGATCTCGCTTCCGTCCACCCCCCGCCATCGGTAGAGGTCGGAGGGAAGAGCGAGATCCTCCGGTTGAGGCCGCATATGGATATACATCCTGTAGCCTGAGAGGCGCAGGATTTGAGGCAGGCCGCCGCTCTGACCGAAGGAGTCGAAATTATAGGCGACGCGCGGCCTGGCCCTGAATTTCTCCCAGAAATACCTCCGGCCTTCGGCGATTTGCCGGATGAGGGATTCAAGTCCCGGGAGGTTCGTATCGGGCTGGAGATACCAGCCGCCGCTCGTCGCCCAGCGACCCGCCGCCGCGAGCGCCTGGATCTCCCTGAAGAGCGCCGGGTCCAGCCGTTCGACGAAGCGGTAGAGGACGGCCTCGTTATGGTTAAAGATGAAGCTTCGGTGCTCGCGCAGGAGCTCGACGGCCGTCCGGAACGTCGCCACCGCCTCGGCGGCGCCCTCCTCCCACCGCCACTGCCAGACGGGGTCGAGATGGGCGTTGCAGATGAGATGGACGCGCGGCCGCCGCACGGCTAAACCTCGTCTTTCGCCGGCAGGTTCTTATACCAGGTGAAAAACAGGACGGCCGCGAGAAGCCCGGTGAGAGCGAGAATGAACCCAAACGTTCTCCAGCGTCGTAAAAACAAATAAAAAGGAAGAAGGGCCAGGGAGAACTGAAAAGCCGCGGTCAGCAGACCGTTCAAGGCGTCCGTCGCCGGCTCCCTGTCTCCCGCCGGCACCAGCCCGCGCCGGACCGCTTCCCTTCGGATCGGGCCCCAGAAACCCCAGGGCCTGACGCGGGAATAAAACTTCACCAGGACCTCCCGGTCCGAAGGCCCGGTGAGCGCCGCGATGATGATCGTGGCCGCCAGGCAGAGTCCGACGTCGAGTCCGAGAGCCTGGTGAGCTTTGAGATGCGGAAGCGCCATCACCCGGCCGAGGACCAAAACGACCGAAACTCCCATGCTCCAGACAAACGCCCGGGCGCTGAACCGCCAGTAATGCCAGCGCAGCGTGGCCGGGACGAGAATGACCGTGACCCAGATGAAGACCATGGTTTCCCAGGCCGTGATGACATGGGAAAAAGAAAGGCTGAAGACGAACCCGATGACGAGCGCGGCGGCCGAAGCGAGCTGACCCAGACGGACGAGCTGCTTCTGGGTAAACTCCCGCCTGACATAGCGCTTGATGAAATCGTTGGTCACGACCGAACTCGTCACATTGACCATGGCGGAGATCGTCGACATCAGCGCCGCCAGAAGGACGGCCATGAACAGGCCGCGCATCCCGACGGGCAGACGTTTGAGGACCAGGGGCATGATTTTCTCGGCGTCGAACCCGGCCTCCGACCCGAGATAGAGGATGCCGAGAACCATGAAGGCGCAGCCGATGATCCAGCGCAGGGTAAACCCGGCGGTCCACAGACCTCCCGAGAGCGCCGCGTCGCGGCTCGAGCGGGTGCTGAGGAAAAACTGGAAATCCCAGACGTTCGGTCCGGCGAGGACACGAAAGATCAGCCAGGAAAAGCCGGCCAGAAGAATCGGGCCGAAATCATTGAAATGCTGATAGCTCGCGGGAGTGGACTCCAGATAGGACGGCCAGAGCCGCCAGCTGGGAAGGAGAGACGTCCAGGCGGCGTCTTTCCCGGCGAGGAAAGCCTCGGGAGCGCCGCTCCGGAAGACCATGACCGCCAGGACGACCGCGCCCAGGGCGATCAGCGCTGTTTGCAGAAGATCGGTCAGGAGAACGCCGAAAATCCCGCCGAGGATGACATAGACGCCGACCACGGCGAAGACGATCAGAGCCGACTGGGAGCGGCTGAAGGGCAGGAATTCCTCGGCGAACTTTCCCGTCCCGACGGCAATGAACATCAGGTTGAAGATCATCAGGACGAAGACGAAAGCCGCCGAGGCAAACCGGGCCGCTTCGCTCTCCGGGCCGGGGCCGAAGCGGGTCTCGTTCCACTCGGCGAAGGTCATGACTCCGGAGCGGCGGATCCACTTCGCCTGAAACGCCATGTAGAAACAGATGATGAACCAGCCCCAGTAGACATGGGTCGCCCAGAGGGATTTCAAGCCGAGGTAAAAGAGGACCCCGACCATGGACATCGTGCCGCCGATGTCGATGTAGCTCGAACAGCCCGCCAAGCCGAGCATCCACCAGGGGACGCTGCGGTCGCCGAGGAAATAGGAATCCAGTCGCTTTGTCGCCCGCCGCCGGATGAGGAATCCGATGAGCGCCATGAAAACAAGGTAAACGGCGATGATCGCCAGATCGGCCGGATGAAGGCTCATCGTCATCCTTTGTCCCTTCCGTTTATCCCAACGCTCGGCCGATGTCAAGATTCTAAATATCGCCTCCTGGAATCTTAACAACCCCGCAAAAACATGTTAGAATGAGGGTGCCAAAAGGACGAAACAGATGCCGTTAAGAAAAAATAGATCATACAAAAACATTCTTTTCTGGCTTTCCGCCGGAATCATCATCATCCTTCTCTGGAGCCTCCTGCAGTCCCCGACCCTCATCAAGCGCGAGGTCAATTTCAGCGATTTCCTCGACGATATCGAGGCCAACCGGGTGGAGTCGGTGACGATCACCGGCAATCAGGTCAGGGGAAAATATCGCGACGGTGAGACCTTCAAGACCGTCACTCCCGATCAGTTCAGCGATCTGGTCAAGATCCTGCGCGAGCATCAGGTAACGATCATCGTCAAGGACAGTTCCCGCAGCCCCTGGTTTTCCTACATTTTCAGCTGGTTCTTTCCCATTCTCCTCCTCGTCCTCTTCTGGGTTTTTTTCATGAGACAGATGCAGGCCGGAGGAAACAAGGCCCTGTCTTTCGGCAAAAGCCGGGCCAAGCTCTTCTCCGGCACTCAGAAAAGGCTGACCTTCAAGGACGTCGCCGGCGTCACCGAGGCCAAAGAAGAACTCAAGGAGATCATCGATTTTCTCAAGGATCCCCAGCGTTTCCAGAAACTCGGCGGACGGATCCCCAAAGGAGTTCTGCTCGTCGGCGCACCCGGGACGGGAAAGACCCTTCTCGCCCGGGCCGTGGCCGGCGAGGCCGATGTCCCCTTTTTCTCGATCAGCGGCTCGGACTTCGTCGAGATGTTTGTCGGCGTCGGCGCCTCCCGAGTTCGGGATCTTTTCGATCAAGGCAAGAAACACGCTCCCTGCCTGATCTTCATCGACGAGATCGACGCCGTCGGCCGGCAGCGCGGCGCCGGCCTGGGCGGCGGCCACGACGAGCGCGAACAGACGCTCAATCAGCTGCTCGTCGAAATGGACGGCTTCGATTCCAACGAAGGCATCATCCTCATCGCCGCGACGAACCGGCCGGACATCCTCGACAGCGCCCTTCTCCGGCCGGGGCGGTTCGATCGTCGCATCGTCGTCAACATGCCCGACGTCAAGGGTCGAGAGGAGATTCTCCGCGTTCACGTCCGGAAGATTCCCCTCGACAAGGACGTGGACCTTTCCGTCCTGGCCCGCTCGACCCCGGGATTTTCAGGCGCCGACCTGGCCAACATGGTCAATGAAGCCGCTCTTCTCGCCGCCCGCTCCGGCCAGACAAGCGTGACGATGAAAGACATGGAGGCGGCCAAGGACAAAGTCCTGATGGGAGTCGAGCGCAAGAGCATGATCATCTCCGAAGAGGAGAAAAAGAGCACGGCCTATCACGAAGCCGGGCACGCGCTCGTCGCGGCCCTGATCCCTGAAGCCGATCCGATTCACAAGGTGACCATCATTCCGCGCGGCATGGCGCTCGGCATTACCCAGCAATTGCCGCTCGACGACCGCTACACCTACAGCAAGAGTTACCTCGAGGCCCAGCTTTCGGTCCTCCTGGCGGGACGGGTGGCCGAGCTGATTCTCCTCGGCGCGACGACGACGGGCGGCGCCAACGACTTTGAGAAGGCCACCGAGATCGCCCGGAAGATGGTCTGCCAGTGGGGCATGTCCGATCTCGGGCCGCTGACCTACGGAGAACGCGACGACCTGATTTTCCTCGGCCGCGACCTGGCGATGAACAAAAATTTCAGCGAGAAAACGGCCGAGCTCATCGACGCCGAAGTCAAGAAGATCATCGACGCGAGCTATGTTCGAGCTCAGAAAATCCTTGAGTCCAATAAAGATAAGCTGCTGGAGATCGCCACCGCTCTGCTGGAGAAAGAAGTCTTGGACTCGGAAGAAATCGAAAAAATTGCCGGAGTCAAAAAACTCCCCCCGGCGAAGCCGGAAGCCAAGGCCGCCCGTCCGCCGGTGCCGGCGGCGGAGGATAAGGCGGAGGAAGGCAAGGACGGGGGAGGAAATCAACCGCCGGCGTGATCCGGGCCGGTGAAAGCGCGGACGTTGGGAGAGACGGTTCGATTCCAAGTCAGAGGCAAAACATTCGACCTGGGCCGCCGCACCTGGTTGATGGGAGTGGTCAACGTCACCCCGGACTCGTTTTTCGACGGCGGCCTGTATTTTGAACCCGCCCGGGCCATCGAGCGGGCTCTCAAGCTTGCGGCCGAAGGGGCGGACATCGTCGATATCGGGGGGGAAAGCTCGCGACCGGGATCTCATCCGATAACGGCAAGGGAAGAGAAAAAGCGCGTTTTGCCGGTCATCGAAGTCCTGCGGGAGAAAAAGGATGTCCTGATTTCGGTCGACACGACCAAAGCCTCGGTCGCTGAAGCCGCCCTCGACGCGGGAGCGGATATCATCAACGACATCAGCGCCGGCCGGTTCGACCCGGAAATCATTCGTCTGGCCGCCGAGCGCGGCGCAGGGCTCGTGCTGATGCACATGAAGGGAACGCCGCGGACGATGCAGAACGCGCCGAGCTATGAGGATGTCGTAGCCGAGGTCCGGGATTTCCTGGCTGAAAGAATCGAAGCGGCCGAAGCGGGCGGAGTTCGAAGAGACAGCCTGATCATCGATCCCGGGATCGGCTTCGGCAAAAACCTGGAACATAACCTTGCCCTTCTCAGGAGCCTCGACGAGTTCGCCGCTCTTGGGCGCCCCATCCTCGTCGGCATCTCCCGAAAATCGTTCATCGGAAAAATCCTGAACCTCGATCCCCAGGACCGTTTGGAGGGGACGATCGCCGCGGCCATCATCAGCCGGTTGAACGGCGCGTCGATCCTGCGCGTTCACGATCTCCAAGCCGTCCGGAGGGCGATCATCGTGGCGGAAAGCATTCTCGGCCGGGAGGCGGCGGGTACGGACCCGAAGAAAAAAGAGAAAGCCCATGTTCACTGAGATCCTGAACGCGCTGGCTCATTTCACTATCGCCGACCTCGTCGACATCCTTCTCGTCACCCTCATCCTCTATTCGCTTCTCCGTTTGATCAAGGACACGCGCGCCTACCAGATGGCCATCGGAATCGCCATCATCGGACTCTTGTATTTGCTCACCCAGTGGGCCAAGCTCGCTGTTTCGCACCGCCTGATCCGCAGCTTCACGACCTATCTGATCATCGGGATCATCGTCCTCTTCCAGGCGGAAATCCGTCGGTTTCTGATCGGGCTGGGATCGCGGTCGTTCCGTCGGCCTTTCAGCCTCCGTTCCCTGGGCGAGCGCCTGGAAGATTTGTTTCTGGCGGTCGAGTATCTTTCGCACAGGAAAATCGGAGCCCTCATCGCGGTGGAAAAGGAAATTTCCCTCAAAGTGTTCGCCGACCGGGGAACGCGGCTCGATGCGCAGCTCTCCAAAGACCTGCTGGTCAACATTTTCTTCCCTCACTCCCCCCTTCACGACGGAGCCGCCATTGTCCAGGGAAATAAAATCCTGGCGGCCGGTTGTCTCCTCCCCCTCCCGGCAACTCACAATTTGGGGGAGGAATTCTTGACCCGGACCAGGCACCTGGCCGCCCTTGGTCTGAGTCAGGAAACCGACGCCGCGGTGATCGTGGTCAGCGAAGAAACGGGCCAGATTTCGCTGGCCGTCAAGGGCCGGCTCACCCGGGTGGAGAGCCGGGATGAATTGAAGGATCGACTGCTTCGCTATATGGAGAAGGCATGATGAGATTCCTCAGAAATCTTCTCCTCCGCAACTGGGAGCTCAAAATTCTCGCTCTGGTCCTGGCCTTTATTCTCTGGATCTCTTTGATCCCGGAGGAAAAGACTTTCTCGGAAAAAACCTTGAACATTCCGCTCGAGACCCTGAACATCCCGTCCGACCTTGAGCTCGTGGAAAAACCCGACCCCACGGTTGACGTCACCGTCCGGGCGCCGAACCGGCTGATCGACGAACTCAGTTCGGCGAACGTCCTGGCCAAACTCAACCTGGCCCAGGCTACCGTCTTTCAACAGGAATATCCGTTAAACGAGACGATGATCAGCGTTCCGCCGGGAACCGAGGTCGTTCGGATATCGCCCAATAAAGTGAGGCTACGGCTGGAACGGACCAAAGAAATGATGCTCGATGTCGTCCCCAACATCATCGGTGAGGTCCAGGAAGATTTCCGCCTCGTCCGGGTCGAGGTGGCGCCGCCTCGGGTAACGGTCAAAGGGCCGGAAAGCAAGCTCCGCGAAAAGGACCGGGTGACGACGAGCCCGATCAACATTTCCGGGCTCAGGGGACCGGCGGAGTTCGACGCCGACCTGATCTTGCCGCGTCCCGAGTTGAGGCTGGTCTCGGGACCCAACCGGGTCAAGGTCAGGGTTCTCCTCGAAGCCGCGGCGCCGTCGGCCAAGAGCGAAGCCAAGCGCAGGAAATGAAAAGGCTCTTCGGAACGGACGGCATCCGGGCGGTCGCGGGCCGCTGCCCGCTCGATCCGCCGACGATCGTCGCTCTGGCCGAGGCCCTGGTCGATTTGATGGAAGCGAAAGGTATCGAGCCGCGCATCCTCATCGGCCGGGACACCAGGGAATCGGGTCCCCGGATCGAGGAATTGCTTGTCCAGGGAATTCAGGCGGCGGGAGGAGAAGCCGTCTCGGCGGGGATCGTCCCCACGGCGGCCGTCTCTTTCCTCACCCGGAAACACGGTTTCTCGGCCGGCATCGTCATCTCCGCCTCCCATAATCCTTACCGCGACAACGGAATCAAAATTTTCTCCTCCGAGGGCAGAAAAATCTCGGACGACTGGGAGCTCGAAATCGAAAAGGCCATGGCGAAAAAAAATCCCCGGGTCGCAAGGAAAAAACCGCGGCTGATCTTTCGGGAAGACCTGGCCGAGGACTATAAAGATTTCCTCCTCAGCCGGATCAGGATTCCGGACCGGGCAAAACAACCGACGATCGTCGTCGATTGCTCGAACGGGGCGAGCTCGACCATCGCTCCCCTTGTCTTCTTCAATCTCGGGATCAGGACGATCACCGTCTTCAACGAGCCGGACGGAAAAAACATCAATCGCCGCTGCGGCTCGCTCCATCCCGAGAGCCTGGCCCGGATGGTCGTCGATGCCCGAGCCGACCTCGGCGTGGCTTATGACGGGGATGCCGACCGGGCGCTCTGGGCCGACTCGAAGGGCCGGATCCTGAGCGGCGACCACACGCTCTTTGTCCAGTCGCGATTCATGCGGCAACAGGAACGTCTGAAAGCCGGAGCCGTCGTCGCCACGACGATGAGCAATATGGGCCTGGAAAAGTCTTTGCATGACATGGGGATTCAGCTTGTCCGGACAAAGGTCGGCGACAGATATGTTCTCGAAAAGATGCTCGAGCTCGGAGCCAATCTGGGCGGCGAGAGGTCCGGTCACACGATTTTTCTCGACGACTGTCCGACGGGCGACGGAATTCTGACGAGCTTGAAGATGATCGAGGCGATGATGTCTTCTGGAGAATCGCTCGCCGACCTGACCGCCGATTACAGAGAATTCCCTCAGGTTCTCCACAACGTCCGGGTCAAGGAGAAAGCCGATTTCCGCAGCTTTCCGGAGATACTCCGGGTTATGGAAGAAATCAGAGCGGAGCTCGCCGGATGCGGACGGATCGATGTCCGGTATTCGGGCACGGAACCGGTGGCCAGGGTGATGATCGAGGGCGAAGATCAGGAGCGAATTGAAGCCCTGGCCGGCCGGATGGCCGAGGCAATCGCCAGGCATCTCGGAGAATAGATTCAGGGAAGCAAAACGCGTCGCGAAGGAGAGGAAAAATGAGGCTCGCCGTCAATGTCGATCATTTTGCCACCATCCGCCAGGCGCGGAAAGGCGATGAGCCCGATCCCGTCTTCGCCGCTCTGCTGGCCGAACTGGCCGGCGCCGAAGGGATCGTCGTCCATCTGCGCGGCGACCGTCGTCATATCCAGGAGCGCGACCTCAGGCTGCTGCGCCAGGTCGTCAAAACAAAACTCAACTTGGAGATGGCGGCGAGCGAGGAAATGAAGAAAATCGCCCTCGAGGTCAAGCCCGACGTGGTTTCTCTCGTCCCGGAGAAGCGGGAGGAGCTGACGACGGAAGGAGGCTTGAACGTCATCGCCGGCCGAAAGGACCTGGCGCCTTTCATCCGGGAACTCCTGAGGGCGAAGATCAAAGTCAGCATCTTTGTCGATCCCGATCTCGAGCAGATCAGAACGTGCCGGGCGCTCGGCGTGCCGCTCATCGAGATCAACACCGGAAAATACACCGAACTCAAGCCGGGCCCGGCGCGGGAGCGAGCTCTTGAAGCGGTCAGAAAGTCCGCCCGGCTCGGGCGCAAACTGGGATTGGAAGTCCATGCGGGACACGGCCTGGATTACCGCAATGTGGGACCTATCGTGGCCATTCCCGAGATTTCTGAGCTGAGCATCGGTTTTTCGATTGTCGCCCGGGCGGCCGTGGTCGGAGTGACCCAGGCGGTCAGGGAAATGATCGCCCTGCTGGAGGAGTAAAGAGCACAAAAAAGCCTGATTTCTCTGGAGCAGGCAAAATCATGAAAATGAGAATCAACCTGGAACGTCTTCGAGGCGATATCGAAGCCCTGGCCGAGATCGGGCGCGACCCGAGGGGCGGAATCACCCGGCCTTCCTTCAGCAGAGCGGACATGGAGGCTCGCGACTGGCTGAAGAAAAAACTCCAGGAGGCCGGGCTGTGCTGTCGCCAGGACGGCGCCGGGAACATCTTTGGCCGGCTGGGCGGCGACGGACGAGCGGTGCTCGTCGGCTCTCACATCGACACGGTGATCAACGGCGGAAAATTCGACGGTTCGGCCGGCGTGCTGGCCGGTCTCGAATGCCTGAGGGTCATTAAAGAAACCGAAGTTACCCTCACCAAGCCGATCGAGCTCGTCGCCTTCACCGACGAGGAGGGAAACCTGGTGGGGGATTTTCTGGGCAGCCGGGCCTTTGCCGGCTTATTGAATAAGCAAGAAATCGAAAAGGGAATGACCTCGTTCGGCCGGCCGCTCGCGGACATTCTCAAGGGAACGGAATTTTCCGTCGAGAGTATCCTTCGGGCTTCCGAAGAGCGACCGGAAATCGAAGCCTTCCTCGAGCTCCACATCGAGCAGGGAACCTCTCTGGAAACGGAAGGCATTCCGATCGGAATCGTCGAACGGATCGCCGGCAAGCGATACTTCTGGTGCTCTTATGTGGGCCGGGCCGATCACGGAGGGACAACGCCTCTCGAGCTCCGCCAGGACGCTTTTCTGGCCACGGCCGATTTGGCCCTCAAAGCGACGCAGCTCGTGGCCACGCGGCATTATGGAAGCATGGTGACGATCGGCAAGGTCCATGTTTATCCCGGTTCGTTCAGCGTCGTCCCCGGGCAGGTCGATTTTTCCCTCGACTTCCGGAGCTCATCTTCGGAAACCCTGAAATTGCTGGAAACAGAGCTTTTATCCCTGGCCGGAGATATCGCTTCCACCCGGGGCTTGTCGTTTTATTATCGACCGGTGGATCAGACGGAGCCGGCGGCGCTCTCGGAGCGCCTGATCGGGATTATGAAGGAAGAGTGCGCGCGGCTGGAATACCCTTTCATGATGATGACGAGCGGCGCCGGCCACGACGCCCAAATCGTCTCCTCGCTCGCCGAAGCCGGGATGATCTTCATTCCCTGCCTGGACGGAATCAGCCATTCCCCGCAAGAGATGATCAATTGGGAGGACCTGGAAAAGGGCGCCAACCTGCTCCTTCACGCCCTGCTCCGCTTGGCCACATAAAATTCGGCTCATCATCCCGGCCGCGGCTCCAGAATCTTTTTTTTCACCGATTGCTCTCTCTTGACTTCGAGCATTTTCAGCTTCGCCCTTTTTGACCGCTTCCTCTTCTGACGCCGGATTTTTTCGATCCTCTGCTGCTCGGCGCTCGTCTCGCCGCGAACTTTCGTCTCGATCCTTTCCGCCAGGATCCGCCGCGCCAGGAAACGGTTGAGGGCCTGAGACCGCGACGCCTGGCACTTGACCTCGATTCCCGTGGGCAGGTGCTTGAGATATACCGCGCTCGCAGCCTTATTGATCTTCTGCCCGCCCTTTCCGCCTCCGCGGATGAATTTTTCGACGACGTCCTGTTCGCGGATGCCCAGCATCGCCATTTTTATCAAGAGGGCTTTCTGCTTTTCCGGCCGGACAGGAAAATCGATCATCGCCTTCTATTATCGCTGTCTTTTCAAAAGAAAAAAAGGCCTTGGACGAAAAGCCTGCCGCCTCCTCCCTTGAGATTGACTCGACATGGGCGATTCGATAGACTCAACTTCCTTGGGAAGAGAAAGGATATCATCATGAAAAGCGCCCGCTTCTCATTTGGATTCGTCCTTCTTCTGGCCTTTGCCCTTCACGGTCTCTCCGCGCCGCCGGAAAACCAGGCGAAACTGCTGACCGTAGCCGAGTCAAGCGAGTTCAAGGCGACTTCCCGCCATGCCGACGTCCTGGCCTTCGTCGCTGAGCTCCAGCGCCGGAGCGCCGATCTCCGAGTCGAGACTCTCTGCCTCAGCCCGGAGGGAAGAACCGTGCCCCTTCTCGTGATCGGCCGACCCGTTCCCTCATCGCCCGCTTCCTTGCGCTTCGACGACAGAGGTGTCGTCTACATCCAGGCCAACATCCACGCCGGCGAAGTCGAGGGCAAGGAAGCCTCGCTCATGCTCGCCCGGGACGTCCTTCTGGCCGAAAAACCCCCTTACCTCGACAAGCTGATTCTTCTCATCGCTCCCATCTTCAATGCCGACGGCAACGAACGGATCAGCCCTGAAAACCGTCGGCACCAACCCGGCCCCGAACAGGGCGTGGGAATCCGCCCCAACGGCCAGAACCTCGACCTCAACCGCGACGCCATCAAGCTCGAAAGCCCGGAGCTCCGCGGACTGTTGGCGAATGTCCTTCTGCGCTGGGATCCTCTTCTCCTCGTCGACTGCCACACGACGAACGGCGCCTACCACGAAGAGGTCGTCACCTACGCATGGGGTCTGAATCCCAATGGAGACAGCGGCATTGTCGCTTACCAGCGCGACAGGATGATGCCCGAGATCGAAGCCCTTCTGGAGAAAAAATACAGCACTCCGGCGGCCGGCTACGGCGGCTTCCGCGATTTTCAGGCTCCCGAAAAAGGCTGGCAAACGATGGAACCGCAGCCCCGTTACATCACGAACTATATCGGGCTGAGGAACCGTTTTTCCATCCTCGACGAAAATTATGTC
>CAZNVB010000073.1:0-3307 GCA_964576265.1 uncultured Eubacteriales bacterium
GCCATTGAGAAGATCGAGGCCGCCATCGGAGTCTTCGAGCAGAACGGCAAATTCTTGATCCAGAGACGCCCTCCGGGCGGACTTCTCGCTGACCTATGGGAATTCCCCGGCGGAAAGCGGCGGCAGAGCGAAACGGCCGAACAGACCCTCAGGCGGGAGATGAGGGAGGAGCTCGGAGCAGAAATCGAGATAATCCGGCCCCTACTCGTCGTAAAGCATTCATATACCAGGTTCCAGGTGACCCTTCATATCTTCGCCTGCCGGTTCCTCGGGCGTCCCCGGCTGCGGACACGGGACCAGCGATGGGTTAGCCTGAAGTCCCTCAGAAAATATCCTTTTCCTTCGGGAAGCGCTAAGATCGTCCGCTTCCTCGAAGAAAAAGAACGAACGAAAGCTGCCGGGGCTTAAACCACATGGAAATCCGTTACGAATTCGTCCCTTACGGCACGAAGTTCGAACCGCAGCCCGGGGCAATCGTCCTTGATGTCGGGATGAAAACCGTGCCCGGCGTGATCGACCACCATCACCCCACGGCCGAACCGGAATGCACCGCCTCGCTGATCGTCCGATATCCCAAGCTTGTTCTTGAACACATCCAACCTTTGGCCGACGGAACGAAAGAAGATCCGGAACGAAGTCTAAGAATCATCACCCATCGGCTGCCGGATTTCGACGCTCTGGCCTCGATTTTTCTCACTCTTCAGTTGATCGAACGCCGGCGCGTCGACCGCCCGATGGAGATGCTCGCCGCCTACGCCAAGCAGGCCGATTCGGCTTCTCTTCCCCTGGAGCTCGATATCGCCGCAACTCCCTACTCCATTCTTCGAGCCCTTTTCTCCGGCGCGAAAAAGGACGAAGCCGTCATCAACCGAGAACGCGTTGAAGAAGGGTTGAAATTCATGCGCTTTCTCTACGAACGCTCCCTGGAGGGATACGAGATTTGGGAGAATCGGAAGCTTTTTTCGGGCGTGGACCGGTATGAGAGGGCGATGCGCAAGGTCGAGGAAGATTATTTTCACTATCTCGATGACGCCGGCCGCAGCCAGATCGTCGAACTCCGGCTTCCCCGGACGGACAAGGAAGGTTGGAAAGACATCGACGGACTGATTGTCCGAAATCCGACCTGTTTTCTGCTCAAAGAATGGGCCAGACGCGACCGGAGCGCTTCTCCTCGGCACGAAGGATTCGGCCTGACGGTGACGAATTTCGCCAACCAGCGCTACATCATCGGCGTCGACCCGTTCCAGGCCGTCCATCTCAAGGGTCTCGGCAGCCGCCTGAACTCGAGTGAGGCCCAGAGAAGAGAGGCGGCGGGAAAGCCTTTTCCCTATCGCTGGTATGAGGGAAACTGTCCTTTCTTCAATTACCGGATCATCGACTCGCCGCAGGACGGCACGCTTCTCTCCCCTCAGGATGTGGTTCAGGAACTCTTGAATTTTGGCGCCGGCCGGGCGATTCCGTCTCGATAGAACCCGGAACGGGTGAGACATCTTCCAAGGGAAAAGCCCGGAGATGAGGGGAGATTCCTGTCGAAGGACCGGCGGGAACAAAATCTATGAGGCTCTGGCCGCCCGATGTTCGAGGACAAGTTCGACCAACCGGTCGGCGATCTTTTGCACGATGACGTCGGGCACGCCGTCGGCCGTTTTCGATCGAAGCCTCAGGTCGATCGGGTCATTGACATAATCGACGGCGACATACAGACCGGACTCCGTTCGGGCGATTTCCGTGCTGAAAATGTCAAGGCCGCAGACGGCCGCAATGGCTTCGGTGGTCGAAAAAAGCGGCTCAAGCTGATGGGTCCGGACGTCTGTCTCGGTCACCGGCTCATAGACGTGAGTGACGATGTGCCACCAAAAAGGAAAAACCGAGCCGCCGCAATAGATGACCCGGAACCAGGCCGGACGGCCGCCAAGCTCCGCCGGAACGACATGAGCCTGGAGGAGATAGTGATCCGAAGGAAACTCGAGGCGGGCCTGAATAACCTGCTCCAACGTCCTCGCCTCGACGATCACTCCACCCCCTCCGCCGCCATGCGCGGGTTTGATGGTGAAACGGTCTCCGAGGGGGCTCAAGTCGAGCGAAGCCAGATGGGGCTCCACCTCATAGGGCGAAAGGATGATCGTATGGGGAGTCTGAATTCCGGCCGTTATGAACTCGAGATGCATGGAGGCCTTGTTCATGGCATGAACAGCCCGCTCGTGAGGATTGATTCTGTAGATCCCGGCCTCCTCGGCCCAACGGACGAGGGGAAGAAATCGCGCTTCGGATTCGGAAGCGCGGTCGAAAAGAGAGAAAAAACGGATTTCGTTCCGCTCGAGAGCCTTGAGGATGGGATCCAGATTCTCCGCCGTCGCCTGGAGAAGATTAAGACCCCGTCCGCGGCAGGCGCTCTCGAGAATGGAGACAAAATCCGCATCGTACTCCCAGTTCCAGGCCAAGCAAAGGTCGTAATCGATGGTCATCAAGAGGCGGTCGAATTTCCCCCTTAATTCGTCTGGGCTCTTTTCAGCAGGCGAATGTCGTCCACCCAGACGGTTCCGGTTCCTTCGCTGACGATATTCAGCTTCACGTTGTCCGGATTTTCGCCTTCTTTCAGGAAAAAGTTCGTTTCCTGAAAAGTCCAGTCTGTTGTCCCCTTGAGAGGAGAGTGAAGGCCCCGAGAGAAAAACTCCCCTTTCCCCTCGAAATGGCACCACATTTCAAGGTAGACATTGCCCTGGGCTTCCCGGGTGCGGACTTTCGCTTGGTAAACAAGAACCGCATTCTCGATATCGATGTCGCCTGTTTCGAAAAGCGGGATGACGGCGGCCTCGGATACATCGATCCGGAGGGCCGCCGTGCCCTCTTTTTTCACTTTTTGGTCAGGTTGGACGCCCGTCTGCTGAATGATCCCTGCCAAATCGTCAAGAGGATATGCCTTGAGCAGCGCCTCTTTAGACTTGGGCTTGCCGCAGAAAACCATGAACAGAGACAACAATAGCGCCGTCCCCAACCAGATTGCAGCCTTGATTTTCATGCCCTCACCTCCTTCACGCTCTCTTATCCTTTCCGCCGTTCCGACGCCCGGCCTTATTCTTGAGATCAGCCAGTCGGTCTTCTCCGTTCGTGGGACAGGAGCCATTTTTTCCGCCACAGCCCTCCGCCATAACCGACGAGCTCGCCGCCGCTTCCGATGACCCGGTGACAGGGAATGATAATGGCGACCGGATTTATCGCGTTGGCCGCCCCCACGGCCCTGGCCGCTCCGGGCCGGCCAACGGCGGCCGCGATTTCTCCGTAGGATGCCGTCCGGCCGAAGGGGATG
>CAZNVB010000074.1:0-3538 GCA_964576265.1 uncultured Eubacteriales bacterium
TGCGGTCTTGGCCTGTGGCTCGGATTGGACGGTCGCTCCCCTCGATCCCCTGACGGGCATCTATGCGGCCGTGACGCGCCGGACGCTCGACGGAAAAAACCCCGACGGTTGGTTTCCGGAGCAAAAAATCACTCTTGAAGAAGCCCTCAAGGGATATACGCTGAACGGAGCGTACGCCGAGTTCGCCGAAAATCTCAAGGGTTCGATCGCGCCCGGGAAGCTGGCCGATGTCGTCGTTCTCGACCGGAATCTTTTCCGCATCCCGCCGGAAGAGATCGATCAGGCGCGGGTCGAGATGACGATCGTCGGCGGCCGGGTCGTCTACGAGAAATAGCTCCGAAAGCGGGCCTCTGCCGAGAAGCCCATTTGTCTCCCCGGTCGTTTTCTACGGAACGCTTGAACTTCGGTTGTCCTTTAATTTTCGATCTGGTAAGATAATTTGTCTTTTTTAAGGAGGTCGGAATGAACATCGGGGTCATCAACGAGAGCGCAAAGATAGAGAATAGAGTCGGGTTGAATCCTTCGGGCGTTTCTTTCTTGGCCGAAAAAGGACACAAGGTTTATGTCCAAGCGGGAGCCGGCCTGAAGTCCGGCTATTCGAACGAAGAATTCGCCGCCCAGGGAGCCAACATCGTATTCACCAAGGAAGAAGTCTTTGGCCGCTCGGACATCGTTCTCAACATTTCGCCGCTCAACCAGGAGGAATGCGGCTTGGTCAAGAAGAACCAGATCCTTCTCGGGTTTCATCACCTGGCCATCGCCAAGCGGCCGATTGTCGAGGCGTTGCTCAAGCAGAACGTCACCATGATCGGCTATGAGATCATCCAGGACGACAACGAGGTCCTCCCGTTTTATGAAAGCCTGGGCGAGATTGCCGGCCAGATGTGCCTGGTGATCGCCGGTCATTATCTCCAGACGAACCAGGGGGGCCGGGGAATGATTCTGGGCGGCGTGGTCAGCGTGGCTCCGGCCACGGTCGTTATTATCGGAAGCGGCGTCTTGGCCAGGAGCGCCACCCGGGCCATGCTCGGGGCGGGAGCCCATACGATCGTCATCGGCCACAACATGGAGCGTCTGAGGAAGATCGAAGAGATGACCGGCGGCAGAATCATCACCTTGATGGGAAGCAAGTACAACCTCGAGCGGATGACCAGGGTCGCCGATGTGCTGATCGGTGCCGTCCTGCGTCCCGGCGAACGCGCTCCGGTGATGATCACCCGCGATATGGTCAAGACGATGCGCAAGGGTTCGGTCATTATTGACCTGGCCATCGACCACGGAGGATGCATCGAGACCAGCCGGCTGACAACTCTGGAACATCCGACGTTCATTGATGACGGCATTATTCACTACTGTGTTCCCAACATTACTTCCTCGGTGAGTCGGACATCGACCAAAGTTCTTTCCAACCTGGTTGTCCATTACCTCCATGCGATCGGTGACCTGGGAGTCGAGAAGTCGATGGAAAGTCATTCTGCCCTGCGCCGAGGCCTGTATATGCATCAGGGGAAGATCTGCAAGAGAAATATCGCCGAGCGTTTCGGTCTCAGCGTGGATGAAAAATTGGCCTGTTAGGACAAGACCGACGGCATGGAAAAGATCCTGTCTGAATTCGGACACGAAAAGAAAAATTTGATCTTAATCCTTCATCAGATCCAGGCCAAGTACGGCTCCATCCCTCCGCAGGCGGTTCAGGCGGTGGCCGAGCATCTTCACCTCAGCGAGAGCGAAGTCTACGGAGTGATGACCTTTTACAAGAATTTTCACCTCGAGCCCCGAGGTCGGATCCTGGTAACGGTCTGCCAAGGCACGGCCTGTCATGTTCGGGGCGGAAATCAGGTTCTCGAGGAGATCGAAAGAAGGCTCGGGATCGCGGCCGGCGAGACGACGCCGGACGGAAAATTTTCGCTCGAGACCGTCAACTGCTTCGGTTGTTGTGCCATCGGCCCGATCGTCGTCGCGGACGGGAGATACTATTCCCAGGTGACTCTGCGGGAAATCAGCTCGATCCTCAAAGAAAACAGAGGTGCGACCTAAGCTCAGATGAAAAAGCTAATCCACCCTTCCGGGCTGATCGCCCTCAAGGAGCGCCTCGCCGCCGAGGCCCCGGCCGACGAAAAGGTGATCGTCGTTTCTTCCGGAACGTGCGGCCGGGCCAGAGGATCGCTGGCCATCATCGATGCTCTCAAAAACGAGATCGACAGGTTGGCTATCGGGGATTCTGTCCGCCTGGAAATCACCGGCTGCCACGGTTTTTGTCAAATGGAGCCGAACATCATAATTTTTCCCGGCGGGATCTTTTATAAGAACCTGAAGCCGCAGGATATCCCGGCCGTTATCGAAGAGACGGTGCTCGGCGACCGCCTTCTTCCGGAACTCCTTTATGAAATCCCCGGTACGGGACGAAAGGTTGAGCGCCAGGAGGAAATTCCTTTTTATAAAAAGCAGCTCCGGCTCCTGACCGGAGATCAGCTGCGGATCGATCCGGCGAGGTTTGAAGATTACGTCCGGGTCGGTGGATACGAGGCTCTAGCCAAAGCGCTCTTCGAAATGACAGCGGATGAGGTCATTCGAGAGATCATCGCTTCCGGACTTCGAGGGAGGGGGGGAGGAGGCTTCCCCACGGGGAAAAAATGGAAATTCTGCCGCGATGAAGCCGGGAGTCCGAAGTACATCATCTGTAATGCGGACGAAGGAAACCCTGGGACGTTCATGGACCGGAGCCTCCTGGTCGCCAATCCCCACAGCGTTATCGAAGGAATGATCATCGGCGCCTATGCCGTCGGCGCTTCCGAGGGTTATGTGTATGTCCGGATGGAAGCCCCGCTGGCGGTCCTCCACATCGTTCTCGCCCGCGACCAAGCCAGAAAATGGGGCTTGCTCGGTAAATCCATTCTCGGCTCGGAATTCCATTTCGATATTCATGTTGTTGAGGGCGCCGGAGCCTATGTCTGCGGCGAAGAGACTTCCCTGATCGCCTCGATCGAGGGCAGCCGCGCTTCGCCTCGACAGAGGCCGCCGTTTCCAGCTCAGTCCGGGCTGTGGGGGAAGCCGACGAATATCAACAACGTCGAAACCTGGGCCAATGTGCCTCTGATCATCAAGCGCGGCGCGGAATGGTACAGTAAGATCGGCACCGAAAACAGCAAGGGAACGAAAATCATCTCGCTCGTCGGGAAGATCCGTAACGCCGGCCAGGTGGAAATTCCGCTAGGCCTTTCGCTTCGTGAACTTCTCTATGACATCGGAGGCGGAACTGCGGACGGCCGAAAAATCAAAGCCGTCCAGACGGGTGGGCCCGCCGGCTGTTTTATCCCGGCGCGGATGCTGGACGTCAAAGTCGATTACGAGGGCCTCGCTCAGGCCGGTTCGAGCATGGGCTCAGGCGGGATCATCGTCCTCGATGAAACGACCTGCATGGTGGATCTGGCTCGCCACTATCTTCGTTTCACCCAGGAAGAGTCCTGCGGCAAGTGCGTGCCCTGCCGCGTCGGTACGCGACAGATGTATGAGCTTATCGACCGGATCACTCAGGGAC
>CAZNVB010000075.1:0-14349 GCA_964576265.1 uncultured Eubacteriales bacterium
CCGTTAGAAGAGGGAATGCGGGGCGGTTCCCTGTTTAGGCTGACCCGGACGGAGGTTCGATCAGACAGCCCGGTCCTCGGCGGGCTGGAATTTGAACAAAGTTTATGAAAGAATAAGCTTATGGAAAAAATTCTTGTCACCTACCTCAGTCTGACCGGCAACACTCGGAAAGTCGCCGAGGCGATTTACGAAAGTCTTCCCGAACCTAAGACGATCCTGCCCGTTTCAGAGGTTCAGGATAGCGGCGAGTTCGGGCTGATTTTTGTCGGCTTCCCCGTCCATGCTCACTCCGTACCGCTGAGAATTGAGAATTTTCTTAAATCCCTGCCCCGGGGCAAAAAGGTGGCCCTCTTCAGCACTCATGGATCATTCACCGGGAGCCGGCTCTCCCGCGAAGCCATCGAACATGCCGTCGTTTCGGCATCGCAAACAAAGGTCATCTCAACGTTCTCCTGCCGGGGAAAAGTTTCGGCCGAAGCCCTAGAATTCCTCAGCCGTTCTCCGGAGCATGAGGTTTGGGCCGACATGGCGGTCTCGGCCCGCAACCACCCGAACGAGCAAGACCTGGAAGAGGCGAAAGAATTTGCCAAGTGGGTTCTGACGTTAAGCCGTCAAGCGTAAGATTAAAAACCCGACAACCCGTTTCGATAGAGGAATCATTCCTATCTAGACGCTTCCTCGAGTTCAAGAAGAACGCCGTTCAACGAGCGCGGATGAACAAAGGCCACCCGACTCCCTCCGGCTCCGGCCCGAGGAGATGATGAGACCAGCCGCAGGCCGGCCTGGTGAAATTCCTCCATCATTTTCTCGAGCGCCTCGACCTCCAGGGAAAAGTGATGAATGCCCTCCCCGCGTTCGGCCAGAAACTTCTCGATGGGAGAATTCTCGCCACAAGGGGCGAGAAGCTCGATCGTCGGCCCGGACGAAAAGCGAAGTTGAGCCAACCGGACTCCCATTTCCGGCAGCTCTTCGATCCCGCAGCTTTGGGCTCCGAGGAGAGCGGCCCATTTCGCCAGACTCCCTTCCAGATCCCTGACGGCGACGGCCAGATGGCCAATGCCCCTGATTTTCATTTCAGCTTCGCTCCTGATGTCTTCATTATTTTTTAAGGCGAGACAGGACTTCATCGGCTACGGTATAAGGATCGGTCTCCCGACGGAAAATCCGATCAACATAAGACTCAAAGGCAGAATCGGAGAGCCCTCTGGTGATCAGCCGAAAAATCTTTTCCCGGACGACGTCCTTGAGCATCCAGCCGATCAAGCGTTTGCGCCGCCTCTCGAGTTCGCTCTGCCGGCGAGAAAAAACGAGTCTCTGGATCTCGGCCATCAGGAGATCGACGCCATCGCCGCGAGTGGCCACGGTCTTGACTACGGGCGGCCGGTCGCCCTCCGAATAGCCGAGCTCGAGCATCGCCTGAATCATCTTTTCCATCTTTTCTGCGCCCGGGGTGTCG
Organism: uncultured Eubacteriales bacterium; assembly: GCA_964576265.1. Lineage (GTDB taxonomy): Bacteria > Acidobacteriota > Aminicenantia > Aminicenantales > UBA8522 > CAZNVB01. Next base: position 1,457 of record CAZNVB010000075.1, read on the forward strand.
GCCTTGTTAATGACGAAAAGATCGGCGATTTCCATGATTCCGGCCTTGAAAGCTTGAATATCGTCACCCGCTCCCGGAGTTAGCACCACCAGGATGAAGTCGGCGAGTTTAACCACCTCGACCTCGTCCTGACCGACTCCCACTGTCTCGACCAGGACATAATCTTTGCCGGCCGCCTCGAAAATTGCGATGGCTTCTCCCGTGGCTTTGGCCAGCCCGCCAAGATGTCCGCGGGTCGCCATGGAGCGGATAAAAACGCCGTTGTCCACGCTGTGGCGCATCATCCGAATCCGGTCTCCGAGAATCGCTCCGCCCGAGAACGGACTCGACGGGTCGACGGCCAAAATTCCCACCGTCTTGCCTTCTTCCCGCAGACGGCTGATCATCTGATCGACCAGCGTGCTTTTCCCCGTTCCCGGAGCTCCGGTTATCCCTAAGATACAAGCGTCCCGGCGGCAGGAAAAGACGCCTTTCATCAGCTGCTGGGCTCGGGCACCGTCGTTTTCGACAAGCGAAATCGCTCGGGCGATGGACCGAGGATCCCCTCTCTGAATCCCTTTGAGCACTTCCCTCAATCCGGAGACGGCCATCGGCCCGGGTGATCTCTGCCTAGTATTCGGAAAGGATTTTCTGAGCGATGATCCAGCGCTGAATTTCGGAAGTCCCCTCCCCGATCGTGGCCAGCTTGGAGTCGCGATAGAATTTTTCCACCGGATAATCTTTTGTGAATCCATAGCCGCCGAGAATTTGGACGGCGTTTGACGACGCCCTGACGGCAAGTTCGGAAGCATAAAGCTTGGCCATCGCAGATTCCTTGGGAATCTTTTTTCCCTGATCCTCCAGCCAGGCCGCCTTGTAGGTCAGAAGTCTTGCCGCCTCGAGCTCTGTAAATCCGTCGGCCAGCATCCACTGAATGGCCTGAAAATTGGCGATCGGCTGGTCGAACTGGACCCTCTCCTTGGCGTATTTTAGGCTGAATTCAAGAGCACCTGCGGCGATTCCAAGAGCAAAAGCGGCAATGCTTACCCGGCCGCCGTCGAGGATGGCCATAGCCGCCCGATAACCTCCATTCTCCTCGCCCAGAAGATTTTCGGACGGAACTTTGACATCCTCAAAGATCAGTTCCGCGGTGTCGGCAGCGCGAATTCCCAGCTTGTTTTCCTTTTTCCCCGGCCGGAATCCCGGCATGCCCTTCTCCAGGATAAAGGCGGAAATACCGTTCCGTCCTTTCGTCGGGTCGGTGACGGCCATGACGACGAAGATCTCGGCCAAAGAGCCGTTGGTGATGAAAAGCTTGGTCCCGTTGAGAAGCCAGTGATCTCCTTTCCTCTCCGCTCTTGTCTTCATGGCTGCGGCATCCGAGCCCGCTCCCGCTTCGGTCAGCGCCCAGGCTCCCAGGGTCTGGCCCGAGGCAAGCCTGGCCAGGTATTTTTTCTTCTGGGCCTCGGTCCCGAATAGATGGATATGATTGGAAGCAAGAGAATTATGAGCGGCCACGACAAGGCCGACCGAAGGATCGACCTTGGAAAGCTCCTCGAGAATGATGACATAATCCAGGTTGGAATAGCCCGCCCCGCCGTACTCAGGCAGAATAATGATCCCCAGGAGTCCGAGGTCGGCCAGCTTGCCAGTCAACCCTTTCGGCCACTCCCCTTTCTCGTCCGCCTCCTTGATCAGGGGCGCGATCTCTTTCTGGGCAAAATTCCGGATCGCTTCCTTTAAGCTCTTCTGCTCTTCGCTGAATAAAAAATCCATCCCGGCTCCTTTCGACTCAGATCGCCCCTTATCTTACTGTTAACGTTGTGAAGAATCAAGCGCCGTTCGTAATGAACCGGATGGCGATTGACAGCCGGCGACGAATTGTTTAGAGTCAAAGAATGAGTGGCGGCCTTTTTCGCCTGATTTTTTATCTCCTTCTTGCTTACCTCTTCTATCTGGCCGTCCGCTTCATTCTCAGCCCTCCCCGCCGGAGCAAAAGGCCGCGGCCTTCTCGCCCTGTTTCGGGGATCATGGTCAAGGATGAAATTTGCAACACCTATCTCCCTCTGGAAGACGCCCTGAAGCTGAAACTCGATGACGGGGAACACTTCTTTTGCTCCTCGGGTTGCCGGGATAAGTTTTTGGAGCAAAAGAAAACGAAAGAGCCAGCCGAACCTTAAAGCCAGCTGATCCGGAAATCGAAAAATTCTCCTCGGTATTCCTCCCATTCCACGGAGAGGCCCTCAACGCGGGCAAGGGGCGGACCCTCTCTCAGCCTCGAGAGCAGGCTTTCCAGTCGGTCTTTTTCGCCCTCGGCCAGGACTTCCACCCGACCGTCCTCGAGATTCCGAACCCAGCCGGTCAGGCCGAGAGAAAGAGCCCATCGCCGAGTATGATCGCGGAAAAAAACGCCCTGGACCCGGCCTGAGACGATGGCATGAAGTCTTGCCTTCATTGGCTTTGAAATTATATTATCATAACGAAATCACCGATCGCAAAGACATGTCTCATCCGACGATGAAGAGGAAGTCTTCCGCCCAACTTGAGTTGGAAAATTTCGAGCTCGAAAAAGACTTGCCGGCGAAGCCGCGGCCAAAAGTCCTGCTTTCGATCGCCGGATTCGACCCTTCCTCCGGTGCGGGCAGTCTGGCGGATGTCGGAGTCTTCCGCCGGCTGGGTTTTGCCGGCGCGGCGATTCTTACCTCCGTCACCGCCCAGAACAGCCGCAAAGTGGAAGAGTTTATTCCTCTGTCACCCCGTTTTTTAGCCAAGCAATATGAGACGCTGATTTGCGATCTCCCAATTTTCGGCCTCAAGGTCGGGATGATCGGAAGCCGCAAAAACCTGCCGGTTTTGTCCCGTATCCTCGAAGAGCAAGCCAAAATCCCGCGGGTCGCAGACCCTGTTTTTCGCTCCAGCTCGGGCTTCTGGCTGCTCGAGGAAGATGCCGTTCCGGCCTACATCCGAGCGATCAAAGGAAAGCTCGCCGTCCTGACACCGAACCTCACCGAGGCCGCGCTCATCAGTCGCCTTCCAGTACGCAATCTAAACGAAATGAAAAGGGCCGCCGAGATAATCACTTCGCTGATCGATGCGCCCTGCCTCATCAAGGGCGGCCATCTTGCCGCCAAGGCGGTGGATGTCCTTTTTGACGGCCGGAGGTTCCGCCTCTTCGAAAAAGAAAAAATCCGGGCCGACGTTCACGGCACAGGCTGCCTGCTCTCGGCAAGCCTCACCTGTTTCCTCGCCCAGGGGCATCCCCTGGCTAGGGCGTGTGAACTGGCGTCGCGCTGGACCCGGCGAGCGATCCGGACAGCCGTTCGAATCGGAAAGGGCCGAGCGATCGCGTCATTCCATCTCTGAAACGGGGAGACTGAGGCGGTCGAAAATCTGATCCGCCCGACCGATGACCCGGGACGAAAATCGAACTCCCTGTTTTTCCGCAGCAGCCAGATTGAGATAGAGCCGAATCCGGCTCATTGATTGAAGCGGAATCTTGGCGGGTTCCTCGCCGTTCTTGATGCGGACGGCGATCCGACCTGTCTGATATCCCATCTCGGAGAAATCCCAGCCCAGCGCAGCACAGGCGCCCAGGCGAGCAAAGGGGGGATAACCGGCGAAAAGAGGGATCCCGTTTTCCAGGGCGAACCGCCCGATGGATTCGAACGACGCGTTGAGCGTGTTATCGGAAATCGGGCACAGGACGTCGATCTTTTTATTGAGCAGCATCTGAGCTGAGGTCAGGACTTCGTTCTCCCCGCCGACCGGCTCGGCGACGATTTCGAGACCGATTTCCTCGGCTCCTTGGCGCAAGAGCTCGAGATAATACTCCGAATTCAGCTCCGAAGGCGTCCAGAGAGTCCCGATCCTTCGTGCTTCGGGACAGGTTTCATGGACAAAGGCCAGGATCTGCTTGACCGGTCCGGTCGAAGCGATTCCCGTGACATTTCGCGGACCCGTCTCTCTTCCTCGGCCGAGTCCGAGGAGATGAGGATTAGCGACGGAAGTAAAGACGATCGGAATCCGGTCCGTGGCCATCAGAGCCGCCTGGAGGCAGGGGGTCGAGAGAGCGATGATGAGGTCGGTTCTTTGGGCAACGAACTCCCGAGCGATTCGCTGGGCTTCAGCCGGATCTCCCATCGCGTTCCGGACGATGATCCGGATGTTCAGACCGTCACGAAGGCCGCTGTCGGCCAGAGCCTGGAGAATCCCCTGCCGGGTTTCGTTCATGGTCGGCGCATCATTGATTTGAAAAAGGCCGATGGTAAAAAGACGGACCGCCTGTTTTTGGCAGCAGAGAAAAGCAAAGCATGAAATCGTCAGGATAGCGAGCCGTTTGAACATTTCGCTTTCAGACCGGCTGAGAAAAATCTTAACCGAAGACCGCAGCCATGGCAAGCCTCCGCTCGGCGGCGGTATGATCAGCGGCCCGTCAGATCCCTAAAAACGGACGGCGAGATGTTTCCCCCGCTCGCGACAAGCACCGTTCTTTTGCCCCAAAACAAGCTCGGCCTCTCGAGAAGTGCGGCGAGAGGAAGAGCACCGGCGCCCTCGACCATCCGACCGTGCTCGGCAAAAAGAATGGACATCGCTTCCACGATCCGTGATTCCCTGACCAAGACGATCTCATCGACAAGCTCGCGGCAAAGATCAAAGGTTACGGCGCCGACTTCAATTCCTCCAGCCACGGCTTCGGCTATGGTTTCTTTCTCTTCGATGTCGACGATTCGTCCGGCCTTGAGCGAGGCGGCCATGAAGGCCGAATGAATCGGCTCGACTCCGATGACCTGAAGATGCGGATGCCCAGTCTTGACCCAGGCGCCGATTCCGCTGGCCAAACCTCCTCCTCCGATGGGGATGACGATGGTATCCAGTTCTTGGAGATCGTCCATGATTTCGCGGCCGATCGTCCCCTGTCCGGCGATGATATCAACGTCATTGTAGGGAGATACATAGATACGGCCCGTTTCGGCGGCCAGCTCTCTGGCTTTAGACTCGGCTTTATCGCAGCCGCCGGCCGTTTGGACGATCTCGACTGGATATTCCTCCAGGCGGCGTTTCTTCTCCTCCGCTATGGACTCCGGCAACACAAGTGTCAACGGCATTTTTTCCATTCGCGCCGCCAAGCACATCCCCAGGGCATGGTTTCCGGTCGAGGCGGAAACCAGGCCCCGCCCCTTTTCTTCGGCAGACAGGCACCTGAGTTTGTTGAGGGCGCCCCGAAACTTGAAAGAACCTGTTTTCTGCTCGGTTTCCCATTTGACAAAAATGTCCGCTCCCGTAAGATCGCCAAGACGCAACGAGCGTTTAAGCGGCGTCCAGTGGATGTCCGACCGGATGCGGATCCAGGCGCGGTCAACTTCTGCTGCGACCCTGGCAGATAGAGCGGTCTCTTTCATGGGTAGAATCTTTATTTTAGGGAATTTCGCCTCCTCTGTCACTCGCGGCAGGCTTTTCAAGGTTCGGCAAATTCAGAGCGGCCTAAGGGGACGGTGGATGGCCGGTGAAATCATTTTTCTAAAATAAGAATGGAATCTTCCAGCCGGGTCGGAAATCAACCGTCCGAAGTCCACTCCTTGCCTTCCGGGGTGCTTTCTATCCTCCCGGCGATTCATTATAATAAGACCCCGATGAGTCGTTTCTATTTCGGGACAGCCGGCTGGAGCTACGAGGACTGGGCCGGGATCGTCTATCCGGAAAGGAAACCTCGGGGCTTCCATCCCCTCACTTACCTGGCGGCCTATCTCGACATCATCGAGATCAACAGCACCTTCTACCGGACGCCTTCGGCGATGATGTCGCTTTTTTGGATTCGAAGGGTGGCGGAATTTCCGGGCTTCCTTTTTGCTGTTAAAATCAACCGGGTCTTCACCCATGAAAGAAAAGATTGGACGGCTAAAGACGTAGACGATTTCAACCGCGGAATCGAGCCCTTGAGGTCGTCGGGACGGCTGGCTTCGCTACTCTTTCAGTTTCCCTGGTCCTTCGTCCGCTCGCCGGCCAATGAGGATTACATGATCGATCTCTTCCGTCTCTTCTCCGGCGACCCGCTGACGGTCGAGGTCCGGCATCTCTCTTGGGACGTCCCCGAATTCTACCAGCTTCTCGGGGCTCATCAGGTCGGATTTTGCAACATCGACCAGCCGGTCCTGCACAATTCGATTAAACCCTCGGCCAAGCACACCCGGACCGATTTTTCCTATGTCCGGCTCCACGGTCGGAATTACAAGGATTGGTTCCGCGAAGGAGCCGGACGGGACGATCGCTATAATTATCTTTATTCCCGCGAAGAGTTGGACGAGTGGGTGGAAAGAATCCGCCAGCTCGGTCAGAACACAGGCAAGGTCTTCGTCATCACCAATAATCATTACCGCGGCCAGGCTATGGCCAACGCTCTCCAGATCAAGAACATGATAACCGGCGAAAAACTGGATATCCCCGGCTCGCTGCTTAAAACCTACCCTGTTCTCGAAGAGATCGTCAAAAAAATCAGCCGGGGTCAGCTCGATCTTTTTGGGAAAAAAGAATGAACGGCAAAGGATCCTGACCGTGTGGTGGGAAAACAATTTTGTCCGAGTTCGACACGGACGCCTCTATATCGGCCGCCGTCCAGCAGAGGCCATTGCCCGCGCCTTCGGAACCCCGATTTTTGTCTATGGACGATCGCGAATTCTGGCCAACATCGACCGCCTCCAAACCATTTTTTCGCGGGCGACCGGCCTCGAAGTCAGGATTTGCTATGCCCTCAAAGCAAACCCCAATCCCGGCATTCTCGAAACGCTCCGCAAGCGAAATGGCTGGATCGACGCCGTTTCGCCCGGCGAAGTCGAGGCGGTGCGCCGGGCCGGGTTTCCAGGCGAGAGAATTCTGTTCACCGGCACGTCCGTCAGCCGGGAAGACCTGCGCCGGGTTTTCCGCCACCGCGGGGTGACCGTCAACATCGATGCCCTCGAACAAATCGAGTTGATGAAAGAACTGAAAGAGGCGGAATTTCCCGGGCGCCAGATCCGCGTCTCGGTGCGCCTCAACCCAGGAATGGGGCGCGGATTCAACCCGCGCGTAGTCACGGCCGGAGCCCGGTCCGCGGACGGGACTCCGGTGAAATTCGGCCTGGAAGAAAAGAAAATTCTTCCCGCCTTTGAAAAAGCGGTCTCAGCCGGGTTTCTGCCCGTCGCCCTGCACCAGCATCTCGGCTCCGGCTGGGTGGCCCAGGATTTTGCTGTCGTCAAAACGGCGGTGGAAAAAATGGTGAAAGTGGCCCGCGAGGTGGAGAAGAAAGGATTCCCGCTCGAATTTCTCGATTTCGGGGGCGGATTCGGACCCCGATATTCAAACGCTCAGCGACCTTTTCCGGTTGAAAAATATGCTTCTTATATCGGCCAGAAGATCGCCCGTTCCGGGCTCGGCATTCGGGCAATCGCCGTTGAGCCGGGAAAATATCTCGTCGCCGACGCGGGTGTCCTCCTCGTTGGCGTCGAATATCTTAAAGAAAGTCACGGTCTGCTGTTTGCCTGCGTCAATTGCGGAACCTTCAACAGCCTCCCCCGGCCGGCTGTCTATCCTCAGGCTTACCACGAAATCGTCAACTGCCGCGCGGTCCGAGGTCCCGACATGAAACCTGTGACCGTGGCCGGCAACTTGTGCGAAACCGGAGATGTCTTCGGTCGGGAAATCCTCATGTCTGTGCCGCGGCGAGGCGACGTCCTGGCCGTCCTCTGCGCCGGCGCTTATGGACGCAGTATGGCTTCCCATTTCAACCTCAGGACGATTCCGAAAGAAATCCTAATCTAAGTTTTCTTAATCTCCCAGCTGTTCATCGGCCAGGATCTTCCGCAACGCCCCCTCGAGTTCGGGGTAAAGAAAATGAAATCCATTGGCCAATAGGGCCCGAGGCATCGCTTTCTGCCCGCCGAGAATTGTTTCCTCGGCCATCTGGCCGAAAAGGAAACGCAGAAAGAATGAAGGAAGGCGAAGAAACGAAGGCCGTTTCATCACTCGGCCCAGGGTCTGGGCAAAATCTTTCATCCGCACCGGCAGAGGTGAGGAGAGGTTAAAAGGGCCACTCAGGCTGCCGTTTTCCAGAACAAAACGGATCGCCCGAACCTCATCCTGACGGTGAATCCAGGACAGCCACTGCCTGCCCGAACCGAGCGAGCCCCCGACAAAACAACGAAACGGCTTGAGGAACCGCGGCAAAACGCCGCCATCGCTGTCCAGAACCACCCCCGAGCGAATGATCACCCGCCGCACGCCCAGCCCCTCGACTTCTTTCGTCGAATCTTCCCACCGGCGGGCCAGCTCGGCCAGAAAACCTTCGCCCGGGGGCGCCGACTCGTCAAGCTCTCGGTCGGTTTGGAATCCGTAGAATCCTATCGCGGACGCCTGGACGAGCGTCTGCGATTTCGACGCGACTCCGCTTAAAGCCAGACAGATCGCCCGTCCCGCATTGAGCCGGCTTTCCACAAGCCGCTTCTTCTGTTCGCTCGTCCATCGGCCCGCTCCGATATTCTCGCCAACGAGATTGACAAACGCCCGAGCCCGCGATGCGAAATCCTGCCAGCCCTCGGCTGTTCGGCCGTCCCATTCGATAAGGAGGTGGCGATCTCCGAAGATCTCCCTGCCCTTATTTCGATCTCGGGTCAAGATGGCGACTTCCCATCCGGCCCGGCTGAGATGTTGGACAAGCGCCCGGCCGATAAATCCGGTCGCGCCGGCAATGATGATCAAATTCGATGTCATCAGCGCCTCTCTCAGAGCCGATCAGAACCCCAAACAAAGCGCTGCGCCGTCACCGCCGCCTCCTTTCTTTTCTTGAGATAATAGATATACGGCTCCAGGTTCTCATTCGGATCATGAATTCCATCGTAAAAAAGATGGATCACCGGAACGCCGAATGCTTGTTCCAGCCAGTCAAGAAGAGCGCGGCTGACGACTCCCGGGCAGCAATAGAGGGGGTTAATATGAACAAACCCATCCGGCCGAAAATGCTCGAGGTAATAAAAGACCTTGAGGAGATTTTGGGCGCTTTCTCCCCCGAGCTCCGGAGGAATACCGATTTTTCTCAACTTTTTGAGAAGAGAGCCTCCAAGAAGCGGATGGAGCCCGCCGAGGACAGGAGCTGCGGCCTTGCGAAATTGAAGGTCGTGATAGCGAACAAAAGCATTAAGGGCTTTCGCTTGAGCCAGGGAAGCAAGATCCCGGTCTCTCCGGCTTTTTTCGATTCGGTTGAGATAGGAAAAATAGCTGATATCAATAAACGAGCTGGGCCAGGCTTCGCCTCCAGCCGCCTCAATGGCCCCTTCGACATTCCGGTTGAAGGCGCTATTGCTCGTGACATAAAGATCGCCGAGAATGATCAACATCGGGCGTCTTTCATCGGAACCTCTTCTTCTGATGGCGGCGAAATCGGCCACGATTCTTTTGAACGCCTGGAGGACGTCTTTTTTCCCGACGATCGTCCGGCCGATCTTTCCCAGAGAGGCTTTCCTCACCTCTTCGGTCTCCCCGGCTGATTCTTCGTATGGCCTGACCCGGGCGGTCATCTGATTGATCAGGCCGCCCATGATGTAGCTTTTAAGGAGAGCCAGGCTGAGCGGTAAGGCAAATTGCTGCCCGGCCACATCGGTGGTGAAAATTTTCATCTCTTCGAAGCCGGCCTTCTTCAGCCCAGCCTGAACAGCGAGCGGAATCTGGGGAAAATTGCATCCCAAATAGGACGTCGGGATGATCGCAGCCGTCCGGCTCGCCGGCAGACCAGCCTTTTCGACCGTCTTGATCAATCCTCCCAGGATGGCCGCCACGGGGACACATTCTCCGCCGCCCACCCGCCTGAGGCCTTCGATAATCGATTCGGCGTTCTCCTCACAGACAACCGCCTCATAGCCGAAGCGTTCAAGAACGGCCCGGCCAAGATGGGTGGCGCTGTCGTCAATATGGGGGATCAGCCAGACCCTGTCCTTTCGCAATGGAAGAAACGTCACGGGACGAATCGTCTGAGCCGGACGGCGTTCCCAGTTCCGGAATGACTCGAGCGCGGCCTCGATGCGCGTCTGGTACCCGACTTCAGAACTGAGTTCATCGAGCTGCAGAATAAGGTATGGCCGGCCCTGCCTTTCCATGATTTCCTTAAAATAGTTCATCAGAAACGCGTCGGGGCTGCAGCGGAAATTCGTGACATAGACCGGAAACAGACGTTTGCTCTGGATGACCAGCTCCGCCGCCCGGAGGATACTTTTTCCATAGTGCCAGTGAACTTTGTTCAGGTAATCGCCCGTATAGCGCGGCGAGAGAGATTCCAGCGGCAACGTGTCCTGGGTCAATACTCGAACGCCGGCCTGCTGAATCAGATCCGGGATTCCACGGTTCAGAGAGCGATCGAGGAGATTGTACGGTCGACCGAGAAGCACAATCGCCATTTCATCTCTTCTCTCAACTTCGGCCAGGATGTTCTCTCCGAGCTCGCGCCGGGCATTCTTCAGGGCGAGAAATGCCTTTAGGCTCTCGTCCAGGGCCCGGCGAATATCTCTTTTTAGCAGCCGAAGGGGTTTTCCGATTGCCTGAGAGAGAGAATCGGCTGTTTCCTCTGGATCGAGCCTGAGATCGACAAGCGGCGAGAGGAGATTCTTTTTTTCACTGAAAAGGTCGGAGTTTCGAAGCATGACCGGAAGATAAGAGGTATAATAACAGAAAAAATTCCGTTTGACCTTGGGCTCGGACCTCGGTCCCTGAATCATCACCGGGAAAAAGACGAAATCCGCCCCTTCTTCCTGGAGCCAGTCGGCATGGCCGTGTGCTAAGAGAATGGGCGAACAGAATTCAGCCCGGGCCTGCCGTTTGCCCCTCGCCAGAATGTCCTTATGCTGAGGAGAGCATACTGTCCGGAAACCGAGGCTGGCAAAAAAATCTTCCCAGAACGGGAGATATTCGACGAGCGGCAGGGCACGAGGCAAGCCGATTTTTTCCGGTCGAGTCGGCTCCGCAAGCGGCTTCAGCCGGGTGGATTCCCTGGCCCGGGCATAAACCTTCTGTATTGAGTCAAAAGGAAAGCTTTTTTCTTTATGGCCCGAATCTTCGTACTCCCGACCGCACTGAAAGCCCCAGGCGGCCCGTTCGTCGCCTGTGTCGACGATCGTGATCTGACAGCGGTTACGGCAGTAACCGCAAATTTCGGTCCGCTGGGCGTGAGAAGTCCGGAAAAATTTAAGACCGAGAAAACTCGACCTGGCGGGGCGGCGTTCGTCAAGGAGAAGACAGACTCCCAAAGCTCCGGCAAGATGGCAAAAGCGGGAGACCCGAATGGGCTTGCCGATTGCCCCCTCGAAAGCGGCGACGAGAGCTTTATTTCTCGCCGTGGCTCCCTGAAAGCAGATTCTCTCGCCGAGTTTCGCTTGACCGACGACCCTCATCAGATAGTTATCCCGGACCGAATGGAGGACCGAGGCCATCAGTTCTTCCCTGGGCCAACCCTCCGCCAAAAAACGGCTGATGTCTCTCTCCATATAAACGGTGCAGCGGTCGGAGATGACCGGGCCGCTCCTCCCCAACGCCAGGGCCGAGAAATCTTCCAGCGAGACATTCAGCCGCTTGGCCTGCTCTTCGATGAATGAGCCTGTTCCGGCCGCGCAGATGTAGTTCATGATGGCCTGGACCACGGCGCCCCTCTGGACCCGGATGAACTTCGAATCCTGGCCGCCGATCTCGATCACCGTGTCGACATCGGGGTCGAGGGAAACAGCCGCGCGGGCATGGGCTGTGATCTCGTTGATAACGAGATCGGCGTGGATCAGCTTGCCGATCATCTGCCGTCCCGATCCGGTCGTCCCCGCAGCCAAGAACTCAAACTTGAGGCTGTGCACTTCTTCAAGTGCGGTCAGGACCTTGAACAACCTCTTGACAGCGCCGAGCGGATCCGAACTCGTATAGGTATACAGTCCGAGAAGCACCCGGCCACTGCCTTCCATCAGCGCCAATTTCGTGCTCGTCGATCCGATATCGATGCCGAGATAAACGCGATAAAATTTTCCCCGGCCGAGGTTTTCAAAGAGCGAAATCTCGACCTCGTCTTGATGCCGAGTGAGGACTGCCGAAAAATCGGGATAATCCGAGCGCTTAAGGGCAAGGGCTGGGTTAAGCGGAACAGCGTCGTCGCGGCGGCTGACCCGAGCTTTAAGGACGGCGGCCGGATCGATTTCCTTCTCGGCCAGGAGGGCGGCTCCCAAAGCGGGGACGAGTTCGGCCCGAGGGACGACTTCGATCCTTCGACCGAGGATCGTTTCGAGGGTTGAAACGACGCGCCGGTTCAGGGCCACTCCTCCGGCGAGATAGATTTTTCCCAGGCTGTCTGCCTTTTTGAGCAGGGTGTCGGCGAGGCAGCGGGCGACGCCGTCGCAGAGGCCGGCGGCGATCCCGGCCGGAGAATGTCCCTGCTGCTGGCAGTGGATAAGGTCGGTCTTGGCAAAAACAGCGCAGCGCGTGGCAATCGAGGGAGCGATTCCTTCAAACCCGGCCGCAATTTCCGATAGCTCGGCTGTGCTGATCCCAAGCCGGCCAGCCTGCTGGTCGAGAAAGACTCCGGTTCCCGAGGCGCAGTCGGTGTTGATAGCGTGGCCGCTGTAGCTCCCGTCGCTGTTGAGCCTGATTAGATAGATATTCTCCCCGCCGATGAGGAGGAGAGAATCTGGGTTTTTTCGCGCGGCCCATTTCGCTCCCTCGACCGCGGCCACAACCTCGTTGATCCTCAGAAATTCGGGGAAGGCCTTCGCTCCCCGGCCGGTGACGCCGATGAGCGGCCGGGAATCGCTTCCGAAATTCAGCCCTTCGGCCAGCACGCCGCCGATATCACCGTGATGAAGCCGATAGGATGCGGAGATCAATCTGCCGTCGAGGAGGACGGCGATTCCGATAGCGACCGAACC
>CAZNVB010000076.1:0-12025 GCA_964576265.1 uncultured Eubacteriales bacterium
GTGCAGTGGGCAAGAGTGATGATTCCATCGTGGGGATAAGTCGGGTCATTGAGAAAAACAGGCTTCCCCGAGATGTTCGCAAGCAGAATGCCGGACGGGATGACGACAAAATCCGATTCGCAGAACGCAAGATAGCCGGCGTCGTTGAGCAGGCTCAGCGTCAGGCAGGCCGAAGTTTCGGCGAGCGGCATGATCGTTCCCATGCAGCCGTTGATGGTGATCGCCCGGCATTCCGCCTGTTTCATGAGGCGGCGGAAAACGTGGCCGAGGAGAAAGGCGTTCTCGACGAACAAGCGGTCGGTTTCGAGAGTCGTTCCGGGCCGGCTCAGATATTCAACCGCCTCGCTCTGAGCTTTTTTTACCGCCTCCCGGTCGAGGCGGGCTTGCGTGATTAGTTTTCCGAGCTCCTCATAAGAAATTGTGCAGATGTCATACTTCCAGATGCTCTCCACAAGTCTGGGCACGACTCCGGCCGGTTGCGACCAGGCGTCGGGCCCGCCCACGGCGATGATCCGGGTTCCCAACGCGTTCCTCAGGCCGGCCAGAGCTCTCAATCGCCAGAGGATTTCCTCTTGGCTGTCGATGACGATATCCTGGTCATTGATTCCCTTCAGGGCAAGGCTGTCGGTATGCTGACGGAGATAGCGGGGGCTGATGATCTCGTACCAGAGATAAACCGGACCCGACTTATGGCGGCAAAAGAAAATGATGTCTTTTCCCGTCGAAGCGAGGGAGGCAAAAATGTCCATCCAGCCGCCCGCCGGATAGACGAGAAGAACATCGGAAGAAGAAAGATCGCCCAGGAAAGACAGATCGGCGGCTTCCCGGACCGCGGCAAGAGGAAGGATGTCGAGAGGGAAATCGGCTTCGGAGCGGAGGTTGTCGAGATCCCTTCGGAGGCGAGCGATTTCTTCTTCCGCCTGGCGCTCGGTCTCAATTCCACCCCAGCTCCGCCAGCTCGTTTGAAATTTTCGCTTCGGAATCTCATAGGTGAGAATCGGCTTGACCCTGAGTGGGCGGCGCTCCAGCCCGGCCCCCTCTTCGGCCTCGATGGCCGAAAGATTCGGCCAGGAAAGGCCAGCGAGCGCAATCCCGCCGATCGCCGTCGCCCCCATTCCCTTAAGGAAAGTCCTCCGAGTGAGAGCGCCGCTCCCGCCGATCGTATTCCCGGAAGGACAACAATGGGGGGAAAACTTTCCGCTTCGAAACCGTTCGCCTTTTCTCATCAGATGCCTCCTTCGCTCAAAATCACCTCAGTCCTGGCGTTCCTTTTCTTCATAATTACCGAGGGACAGCGGATAGCGTCCATATTCCCGGACGAGCTTGACAATGAAATCATAAGTCGGGCCGGATACCGCCCCTGTTACGGAATGGTCCGACTGGAAAAGATACCCGCCTCCCCGCGCCGCGTTGAGCTTGCGGAGAACATCGCGGCGGATCGCTTCCCGGTCGCCTGTCTCCCAAATACGCACGTCTCCATTCCCGCAGAAGGCAATCCGGTGCCCGTATCGGCGCCGCATCTCCACGACGTCGAACCCCGCCTTGGCCTCGAGCGGGTTGTAGGCATCGACGCCGATCTCGATAAAATCTTCGAAGACCGCCGAGACATTGCCGCAGCCGTGGTAGATCACTGGAAGGCCGTGGGAATGGGCGAGTTCGGTCATGGCAGCCACCCAGGGCTTGAAATAAGCACGCCAGTAGACGGGCGACATGAAAAGCGATTTCTTATAGGCCATGTCGCCCCAAATGACAAACCCGTCGAGGAGACCCTCGCCCGCCTCGATCTCCGCCGCTGCAAGCTCAAGATAGAAAGCACCGATCCGGTTGATGACCCCGCCCATGCGCTCTGGATATTCGCCCATCCAGAGAAGGGCGTTGAGCTGGCCGACCAAGCGGGTCAGGCATTCGCTCGGTTCGATCACGCTTCCATAAACGGGAAAATCGGGCCACTGCGCCCGGACCTTATCGATCCAGGCTGAATCGGCGCGCAGATAGCCGTCGCCGATGCCGTTGATCTGATCGTCGATCGCGGCAAAAAGCCGGCGTCGGTCGCGCGGATCGTCGAACTCGACTCGCTCGAGCTTCTCGAAGGTATCGATTTCCCACGACTTCATTTCGGGCATCGGATGAGCAAATCGCTTGTCAAGGACGGCGCCGAACCCGGTTTTGACCACAACCCCCTCCGGAGTTTCGATCAGGACTTCAAACGGTCGGACCCAGGGATCGAGGTTCGGTGTGACGACCGTCCAGTCGAAGTCGTAATAAGCGGCCGGAGTGGCGTCCTCGGGCAACCCGAGCTCACGCTTCCACCGCGAAACGAAGCTCCCCCAGAAAAAATCGTTGATCGGAACTCGGTCGGGCTCTTCATGCCGGAGGGCCTTGCTCATCCGCTCGAGTTTTTTCAGCGTTTTTTCGCCGCGGCTCATTTTGCCGGAAGAATCTCGGGAGTTCGGCATTTTTCTCCTCCCGGACATTATTTTTTTAGGTAGATCGTTCGCAGCGTGTTGATGCGCTCGGGTGAAAGAAAAACACAGTCCCGAAGGTCGGCACGGCCGGCAGCCGCGTCTTCGGCGTGATTCCGGCACGAGGGAGCGCCGCAGAGGCCGCAATTCAGAAGAGGCAGGGCTTTGATCAGCTCGTCCGCCTTCTTTTTCCTGACCACCCGCTCGCGCAAATCAAACACCTGGCCTTCGACCGGCCGCGGCTTCAGCGACCCGCGAAGGGAGAAATCCTCGGTGGCATAACGCCGGGCCACCTCTTTCTCGAACTCGGGCGAAGGTTTGGGTCGCCGGGAGATCAAATGGAGGTTTTTTGCCCGGGCGACGTAAAGATTTTCGACCGTCAGGTTGCCCCCGATACAGCCTCCCTGGCAGGCATGGCACTCCAGGAACTCGACATTCAGAAGCTTCCCTTTTTCGACATCGTTAAAGACTTTGATGATATCGGTCAGCCCGGTGAGGGGCAGGTAGTGCTCGCGGGAGAGATGGGGAAATTCTCCTTCCGGTGCGCCCCAGTGAAAGAGATCATCGGAGGCCCAGCTCGACTTGGCCGGCTCTTCCTTGGCCGAGGGCTTTCTCAGCCGGAAAAGAATCTCGTTGTAAATCTGAGAGATCCCGATCGCGCCGTCGAGATTGCTTTTCGCCTCCTCGGCCGGCTGGATGATGGAAATGGTCTTTGCCTGGCAGGGCGTGATGTAAATCGCGCCGATTTCTTCCGGCCGAAGCCCCAGCTCCTTGGAATAGCGGCGTTTCAATTCGCGGCCGGCGATCTCCCGCGGGGCGTCGATGTGAATCAAGTGATCGACCATAGCCGGGTAAGCGACTTGCACGAGCCGGACGACGACCGGGCAGGAACTTGATATCAGGGGAAACGGTCCCGGCCATTTTTTGACGCAATCCGTGATCGCCCGGTCGATCAGCTCGATATCGACCGCATATTCCCAGACTGCGTCGAATCCGAAGTCGAGGAGCGCCCGGGCCACCTGGGCCGGCGTATCGTTAAAACCGAACTGAGTGAAAAGGGCCGGCGAAGCGACCGCCACCTTGAACCTGAACCGGTCGAGCTCGGCAAAGGCGATCGTCGTGGCCGAGATCGCTCCCGGAGTGCAAACGCTCAAGCAGGAACCACAGTCGATGCAGAGATCCGGAATCAGGCCCGCCTTGCCGTCTTTGATCCGGATCGCATGGGTCGGGCAGGCACGCATGCAGTTCATGCATCCGGTGCATTTCTCCCGGTCGATTCTGAACCCGTGCTTCAGTTCAGCCATGAGTGTTCAAGCTGATGCGGGCGAAGACGGAAGTCCCTTTTCCGACCTCGGATTCAATCCGCAATTCGTCGGCATTCTTTTTCATGTTCGAGAGGCCCATCCCGAAACCGAACCCCATCTCCCGCATCTCGTCCGAGGCCGTTGAATAGCCTTCCTTCATCGCCAGCTCGATGTCTTCGATTCCCGGGCCTTCATCCTTGATCTCAAGGACAATATCCTCCTCGGTCAGGATGAGCGTCAGGACGCCACGCTCGGCATACATGACGACGTTCATCTCGCCCTCAAAGGCGACGATTACCAGACGCCGAACGGTCGGCGGGTCGATGCCGAGATCGCGAAGGATGGTCTTGATCTCACTCGAGACCTCCCCTGCTTTTTCAAAGTTTCTTCCCTGAATGAAGAACTCCTCCCGCAGAAGCTCCGCCGGCATCAGGACACGCCTTTGAGGCCTTTATTGTAAAGAATGCCGCAAATATCGAACATCACCATGTCCGTGACCAGCACCGGAATCCGCTTCTGGGCGGCGAACTCAACGATTTTCTTATCCGGGCGCTTCCCTCGGCAGTAAATGACGGCGCTGACTCCAGCGATATCGGCCGTGCGGATGGACTGGATATTGGTCAGCCCAGTGATCATCAGCTCCTTCGATTTGGCGAAGGCGAGAATCTCGCTCATTCCGTCCGAGGCGACGACTTCGGTGATATCGACCGACAGATTATCTTCCCCGGTCAGAACCTCGCATCTTAACAGCTCTTTGATTTCTGAAAGCCTCATTTTTTCTCTCTGCCCTCGGCCTCACGGTTTGCTCATCAGATATTCATGAATCGAAGCTGCGGCGATTCTCCCGTCCCCCATGGCGCTGATGACCGTGGCCGATCCGCGGACGATATCCCCGCCTGCCCAGATATTCGGTCGGGACGTCCTTCCGGTTTTCGGGTCGGTGACAATCCCGCCCTTCTTGTTGATTTCGACCCCCGGGGTGGTCATCGGGATCAAAGGATTGGGGCTGTTTCCGATGGCGATGACCACAGCATCGAAGGGGATGATGAAGTTCGATCCCTCGACCGGGATCGGCTTCCGGCGACCGGAAGCGTCGGGCTCGCCAAGCTCCATCCGCAGGCACTCCATTTCCTTGATCCATCCGTTCTCATCGCCGATCAGCCGGACGGGGAGTGTCAGGAGGTCGAAGATGACGCCCTCTTCCTCGGCGTTTTCGACTTCCTCGGCCCGCGCCGGAAGTTCGGCCTTGCTCCTCCGGTAGACAAGATGGACTTCATCGGCACCCAGACGGACCGCCGTCCGAGCGGAATCCATGGCGACATTGCCGCCGCCGACGACGGCCACGCGCGACGGCCGTTTCACCGGCGTGTCGTATTCCGGGAAACGAAAGCCCTTCATCAGATTGACACGGGTCAGATACTCGTTGGCCGAATAAACACCGTTCAAGTTTTCGCCCGGAATCTCCATAAACCAAGGAAGTCCCGCCCCGGAGCCGACAAAGACGGCGTCGAATTCCTCGAGCAGCCGGTCGACCGTCCGGGTCTTGCCGACGATAAAATCCGTGTAAATCTTGACGCCCAGACTCTTGACGTATTCCACCTCGCGGTGGACGATCGCCTTGGGCAGCCGAAACTCAGGGATGCCGTAGATCAAAACGCCGCCGCATTCGTGAAGGGCTTCGAAAATCGTGACCTCATGACCGAGGATGACGAGGTCGTTGGCCACCGTGATTCCGGCCGGTCCGGCGCCGACAACGGCGACTTTTTTCCCCGTCTTCGGAGCGATGTCAGGAACTTCGATTTTCCCTTCGGCCGCTTCCCAATCGGCCAAGAACCGCTCCAGCCGGCCGATGGCGATCGGAGCTTTCTTGTTCGACAGGACGCAGGCTTTTTCGCACTGCTCTTCCTGCGGGCAGACGCGGCCGCAGATCGCCGGCAGGGCGTTCGTCTCTTTGATCTTCTTGATCCCGGCGCTGAAATTCCCCTCGACGATCGAGCGGATGAAACCGGGGATGTCGATCCCGACGGGGCACCCCTGGTTGCACAGCGGCTTCTTGCACTGGAGGCAGCGCCGGGCCTCCTCGACCGCCGTCTCCACCGGGTAGCCGAGAGCCACTTCGTCGAAATTCTTGATGCGCTCCCACGGAGTCTGCTTCGGCATCGGACGCCGCGCCAGGTCGATCTTTTTCTTTTCCGCTTTCTCTTCGCTCACGCCGAAAACCTCTTTCTCACACCGATTTCCCCGTCCTCAAAAGCGGGATTGACAGCTCGACCGCCGGAGCGGGTCGACCTCTTCCGGGTTATAGCTCTTGCGCCGGGCCAAGAATTCCTGCCAGTCGATCTCGTGGCCGTCGAAATCCGGGCCGTCCACGCAGGCGAACTTCGTCTTCCCGGCGACGGACAGCCGACAGACGCCGCACATTCCCGTCCCGTCGATCATGATCGGGTTCATATTGACGATCGTCTTCCATCCCAGGGGCTTCGTGACCATGGAGATCCGCATCATCTGAAAGGTGCAGCCGTTGGCGATCACTAGATTAGGAACGATTCCGAATTGGCTCATGAGGTCCGGAATCTGGGCAATGTGTCCTTTTTTCCCCTTCGTTCCGTCCCGGGTGATGTAGAAAACCCGGTCGGAGACGCGGGCAAACCGGTCTTCCCAGTAGAGAAGATAAGAACTCCGGGCCTCGAGAACGGCATAGACGCGATTGCCAGCATCCTTGAGCGCCCGAGCGACCGGGTAAATGGACCCGATTCCGTAGCAGCCTCCAAGACAGAGGACCGTGCCGTAATTCTCGATCGTCGTTTCCCGGCCGAGCGGACCCGCGAACGTGGGAATCGTGTCGCCCGGCTTGAGACGGGCGAGTTTGGCCGTCGAGCCTCCGACCTGCATAAAAATGGAGGTCACCGTGCCGAGTTTCGTGTCCCAATCGGCTACCGAAAGAGGAACGCGCTCTCCCAGGGCATCCGGCCTGACGATGACGAAATTTCCGGGTTTTACGGATTCAGCGACGGCCGGCGCTTCGACGGTGAACTCGTGGAGGTTGGGGACGATCATCCGGCGCTCCACGATTTTGTACATTCCTATTCTCTCCTTCGCCTGATAATTCGCTATCTCTCCTCCCGAGAGATCCGGGCTCGGGCCGGGTTCGGCGCCCGCTCGAAAAGAGGCCGGATACCGCGTCGGTGAGCCAGCCCGCCGAAGATGACGGGCCGCGTATAGAAGATCGAACCGGGAACGACCTCGGCGTCGGCTCTCGCCGGGGCCACGACGCTCGTCTCGCCCTGATCAAGAAAAACCGTGATCCGGATGGAATCTCCGCTACTCAGACCGAGCGAAGCCATGTCGCCCGGATTCAACCGGAAGCCTTCCTCGAGCCCGAGCTCGCACAGGCCACCGACTTTGGAAGAGAGGTCGATGCCGCGATGACGGAAGCCTCCGGGCTCGGCGACGAGCCAGAATTCATCCTCCTTCTTCGGATCGCGGAAGTCCTTGTTCGGAATGGGATGACCGAGGGGAACCATCCGTCGCGGCAGGCGGTCGATCGCCGAAGGGAATCCGGCGACTTCGCGCCGGATATCCCGGCGAACATCCTCGACGGTCTGATAGTCAAGGCTCGAATGCTGAAGGATTTTTGAAAGATCGGAGAAAATGCGCCAGTCGGGCCGCACAAACCCGGCGACCGCACCTTCAGGATGAGATTCAACTTGGACGACTTCCTGGACTCGACCCTCGACGTTCACCAGCATACCTCCCGCTTCGGCGAAGCTTGCCGCCGGCAGGAACGCATCAACCTTGAAAGACGGGAGGTACGTGTCCTGGACGATGAGAAAATCACACTCCGGCCTTTCAAAAAATCCGACATCCCCGACGCAATAAAGCACGCGAGGCCGTCTGCTTCCCCGCAGAATGTCGGCCAGGCCGATTCCCTTCCCGTTCCTCCTGCCGCCTTCTGGAGAAACTTCGGTGAAGATTCCCAATTCGAGGGCGCCCCGCGTGTTCGCTCCGAAGTAGAGGGGGACGAGGTTGACATTCTCGATTTCCTCAAGGGCAAGGAGAGCTCTTACTAAATCTTCATTGTCGTCGTAAAGAAAAACCCGAGGACCGATGATCACGGTGAGCTCCCGGCGGGCCGAAATCGCCTCTAAGCTTTCTTTGAGGGTTTCAAAGTCGACGCCCTCTTCCTTCGCTGTTGAGAAGACTTCCACGGTCCGGCCGGAAAGCCGATCGACGAAAATCTTGAAGACCCGGCCTTCTTTTCCAGGCTCGGGACGGAGCCAGAGGTCCGTGTACCGAGCCAGGTTGCTGTCCAGCGGGTCGATGGTCACGAGTGTTGCCCCCTGGTCAAGAGCTTTTCTCACCTTTGTCCCAACGACCGAAAAATTGAAACGGCTGTCGAGACCGACGGCCAGGATGACGTCCGAGCGGGCGATCGCCTTGATGGAAATCGGCCGGGAAAAGAGCCTCGACCAGAGGTTCGGTCCTCCCCCCAATTCCAGCCTGCCGGTCGAATCCATCTGCTCACTTCCCAGGCACTCGCGGCTGAATTTCCGGGCGGCAAACAGGGCTTCGCAGGTCAGGTCAGGCGAGACCAGCATGAGAAATTCATCGGGCTTGATTCCCTTGAGTTCGGCGGCGACTCTTTCCAGAGCTTCGTCCCAGGAAACCTCGCGGAAATAGCGGCCTTTCTGGAGCATCGGCCGTCTGGCGCGCTCAAAGTGATGAGTCGCCTCGGGCATGCAGAAACGTCCTTTAACGCACAACTGCCCGTCATTGACTTCCGCGTCGAGGTTGGCCCGGGCCTTGGTCAGGCGGCCGTTCTTGTAATTTAACTCGACCTGGCAACCGATGGCGCAAAAGGGACAGGTCGAGACATGGAATCCGTCGGGTTTCCCTTCCCATTTGGAGGCTTTGTCAGCCAGGGCGCCGGTCGGGCAGACGTCGACGCAGGCGCCGCAGAATTCGCAGCCCGCTTCGATGTGGCTCCGGCCAAACGCCGGGCCGACCTTGACTTTGGGTCCGCGGTAGGTGAAGGCCAGAACGCTCGTCCCCCGGACTTCCTGGCACATCCGGACACACCGGCCGCAGAGGATGCAGACGTTATAATCCCGGTCATAGAAAGGATCGTCATGCTCGGGATCATAGCCGTGATATTCGACCGGAAAATCAATCTCGCTGAGACCGATCTTCTCGACGAGATCCTGGAGCTCGCACTGTTGGTCGTTGGGGCAGAAGCGGCAGCCGTTCGAGACGCCGGCTTTGCGGATCGTTCCCTGGTAGTCCAGGCACTCGATGCGCTCATCGCAGAACAGGCAAGAGGAAGGATGCTCGCTCAGGATGAGCTTAAGGATTTCCCGGCGCAACTCGCGGAGGGTCGCGGTGTCGGTCAGGACTTTCATCCCCTCTTGAGCGATCGTGCTGCAGGAAAGCGGATAGCCCCTCAGACCTTCGATCTCGACCATGCACAGCCGGCAGCCTCCGAAAGGCGAAAGATCTTTGTGCGAGCAAAGGGACGGGATATAGATGCCGTTCAGCTCCGCCGCCCGGTGGACCGTCACCCCTTCGGGAAAGGATACCGGGCGGTGGTTGATCTCCATGATCAGAATTCGAGGTTCTTTTCGCGCCATGACTCAACCTTCAAAGTCTTTTTCGCTCATCACGTTCCGGATTCGATGACGATCGCGTCGCCGGCGATGGCGTCGAAACGGCAGATCTCGTAGCACGATCGGCACTTGATGCACTTCGTTCGATCCAGGTTATGCGGTTCGGAGCGCGGGCCGGTGATCGCGCCGGTCGGACAGACGCTGACGCAGCGCTGGCAGCCGGTGCATTTGCCCGGGATGATCCGGTAATTCACCAGGTTCCGGCAGACGACGGCCGGACAGCGCTTGTCCCGGACATGAGAAATGAACTCCGAGCGGAAATACTTGAGGGACGTCAGGACGGGATTGGGAGCTGTGGCCCCCAAGCCGCACAACGAGCCGTTCTTGACCGTCCGGGCGAGCTTCTCCAGCTTATCCAGGTCGGCGATCTCTCCCTGGCCGTTCGAGATCTTCTCCAGAATCTTCACCATGTGCCGGGTCCCGACCCGGCAGGGCACGCACTTGCCGCACGACTCTTTCTGGGTAAATCCAAGGAAATACTTTGCCGTGTCGACAATGCAGGTGTCTGCGTCGATGACGATCAGCCCGCCCGACCCCATAATCGAGCCCGCTTCGGCCAGGTGCTCGTAATCGATCGGCGTGTCGAGGAATTCATCGGACAGGCACCCGCCCGAAGGCCCGCCGGTCTGGACGGCTTTGAATGGCTTGAGCGTTCCGCCGCCGATGTCAAAGACGACTTCCCGGAGCGTAATACCGAGCGGGACTTCGATCAGGCCCGTACGCCGCACTTTGCCGACAAGGGAGAAGGTTTTCGTTCCCCGGCTCGTCTCCGTCCCGAACCCAGCATACCACTCCGCCCCGTGGCGGAAAATATGAGGCAGCGTACCCAGCGTTTCGACGTTGTTGATGATGGTCGGCTTCCCCCATAGCCCGGAGATCGCCGGAAACGGCGGGCGGGTGCGGGGCATGCCCCGCCTTCCCTCGATCGAGGCGATCAGGGCCGTCTCTTCGCCGCAGACAAAGGCGCCCGCTCCTTCCTTGATTTTGATGTCGAAGCTGAACGCCGAATCCAAAATATTTTGTCCGAGAAGGCCGATCTCCCGCATCTGAGCGATGGCCCTGTTGAGGCGCTGGATGGCCAGCGGGTATTCGGCCCGGATATAGATATACCCTTGCGTGGCGCCGATGGCGTAGGCGGCGATGAGCATGCCCTCAAGAACGGCATGGGGATCGCCTTCGATGAGCGATCGGTTCATGAACGCTCCCGGGTCGCCTTCATCCGCGTTGCAGACGAGGTAACGCTGATCACTCTCGGTCTCCCGGCAGACCGACCATTTTTTCCAAGTCGGGAACCCGGCCCCGCCGCGGCCGCGAATGCCGGAGCGCTTGACCGTCTCCAAGACTTCCTGCCAGGACATGGACAGACACTTTTCAAATCCGAGATAGCCGTCCCTGGCCAGGTAGTGGTCGAGATCGTCCGGATCGATGAGGCCGCAATTTTGGAGCACAATCCGGACCTGCGGTTTGAGCATCGGCTGATCGAAAAACCGGGGGATGCCGTCGAGGTCGGCTTCTCCGAAATGACCGGCCAGCCGAGACCGGGAAATCTCGTTTTTCACGAAGAATCCATCGAGGATGATCGGCACGTCGCTCGGCCGGACATTGGAATAGCTGAGACGAGGCTGGCCGGGCATCTGGACGTCCATCAGCGGCTCAAGATAGCACGGTCCGATGCACCCCACCTGGATGATCCGCGAGCGGATGTCTTTTTTCTTCAGATATTTTTCTACCGCCGCCTGGACGTCAGCGGCTCCCGCGGCAAGGCCGCAGGAACCGGCACCAATGTAAATGACGGGAATCGAAGATGTCTGAAGCTCGGACCATTTTTTGGCGGCCTCGCGGCGCCGCAGGTCAATCGGTCTTGTGCTCATCAAGCAACCTCTGAATTTTCAGGACGGACATCTGACTGTGGATCTTATCATCGAAAGAAACCACGGGGGCCAAGGCGCAGCAGCCGAGGCAGGCCACCCGGTCGAGGTCGTATTGGGCGTCGGGCGTCGTCTCCCCTGTCTCGATCCCGAGCCGCTGCTGGAGAGTCAGCAGGATCTGTTCGCCGCCCTTGACATGGCAGGCCGTGCCCAGGCAGACGCGGAGATGATGCTTGCCTGGGGGGCTGAAGCGGAATTGAGCATAGAATGTCGCCACGCCGAAGATTTCATTATCGGAAATTTTCAACCAGCGCGAAACCGCCCGGATGGCGTCAGGATGAAGATAGCCGTAGGTCCGTTGGAGTCTCTGCAGGACCGGGATGAGGTCGCTCCGCTCCCCATGGAACTCCTGCTTCAAAGCCTTGAGAACGTTCTCCGTCATCATACCGATTGACCCTTGGTCAGTTGAAAACCGAGAGACTCGGGCTATCGAATGCCCGCTTCATAGAGTTTCTTGGCGAGTGTCCAGGTATCTCCGTCAAAGGCCATCAGGCCGATCCCGGCCTTGCTGGCCAGGGCGATGACGTCATCGGTCGGCGTCTTACCGCGGGAAAACACGATCCCCGCCACATCCACCAGATTGGCGGCGGCAATCAGGTTCTTATGCGTCTGGAGAGTCACCAGGAGATTCCCGGGCCCGATGCCGATGATGTCGCTGACCATATCGG
>CAZNVB010000077.1:0-2056 GCA_964576265.1 uncultured Eubacteriales bacterium
CTAATATAATGGCCCAAGAAAAGTCAACTTTTTCCCCAACTTCGATTTTCCTATCGCTGCACCGCTTTTCAGCGAAGAGTCTTGAGATTTTCGCGGAATTATGAAATCCGAAAAATTTTGATCTTTTGGGATTTCCGGCTATAATGGATGGACGGACCGGGGAGTAGCGCAGCCTGGTTAGCGCACAGCGTTCGGGACGCTGGGGTCGTGGGTTCGAATCCCACCTCCCCGATTTTCTGGCTTCTCGACCGATGTCGGCCGAGTTGATCCTCAAAAACAGGCTAAAAAAGAGGGGGATCGCAGGGACAAAATATGCCGGGATAATCCACGAATTCAGAGAGCCGGCTTCCGACTGCGATGAAAATTCGAACCTACGAAAGCTCGATCAGCTCGTATTCCAGCAATCCCAGCCCGATTCTCTCTCCGTGCTTGAGCTGGAGCGACCAGTCGATATCATAGCCGTCTCGAAGCAGATCTTTTCCGGCTCTTTGATTCAGCAGGTCAGCCGAGGCTTTGTCCAGAGCCACCGGATCCGGCGACGAAAGAAGGCCGATGTCGGGTGCGATTTCCGGCTGGTCTCCGGCCAGGCAATCGCAGTCTTTGGTCATCTTGAGGAGAAAATTCAGGTAGCCGATCTTGCCCCTAAAATGGCGGTGAACGGCATAAGCATACTCGGCCATTTTTTCCTGTAGGCGGGCCGCGTCGGCATCCCATCTCATTTTCACGGCCCCCGCCTTGCAGACGACCAAGCATTCTCCGCAGCCGAGGCAGCGGTCATCGATGATCAAAGCGCTCCCGTCTTTCTGGATAATCGCCTGAGAGGGGCAGTAATCCAGACAGAGGCCGCAGTTGGTGCAATATTTCGGGTTGACCCGGGGATGCACTTGGGAGTGCTGCTCGAGCTTCCCAGCCCTCGATGCACAGCCCATGCCCAGGTTCTTGATGGCCGCTCCGAGCCCAGTCTGGACATGGCCGGTGAGATGGCTGAGACAGAGAAGGATATCGGAGTGGACGATCGCCGCCCCGATCTTGGCCGTTCGGATGTGCTTGAGGTTGACCTCGATCTCCACTTCGTCCTCGCCGAGAAGTCCGTCGGCGATGTGAATTGGAAGGCCGACACGCTCGAGGGAATATCCGTGACGGGCGGCCAAATTCAGATGATCGACGGCGTTGGATCTCATCCCCACATAGAGCGTGTTGGAATCGGTGAAAAAAGCCCGGGTCGTCTTATTCTGGAGCCGGCAGACCAGGTTTTCGAGCCAGGGAGGCTGGATATGGCCGGTGTTGCCCTTATCGCCGAAGTGAATCTTCAAGGCGACAAAAGAATTCTTTTCGATTCTGTTTTCCAACCCGAGCTCAAGATAAAGCTGTTCGACTTTTTTGGCGATTGTCCTAGGCCCTTCCTGGCGCGTCGCGGGGATAAAAAAGACCTTGCTTTTCATGGTTCTTCCGCCATTCTTACTCGCCGATGATCGTTCTCGCGGCCTGTCGGCTCGAGCCGCGCTCAAACCTGTGGCCAAGCGACGCCAATGTGAATTCGAGCGCCTCGAGAGCAAAATCCACCTGAGAAGCCGACAAGTTTCCCATGTGCCCCATGCGGAAGACACGGCCGGCGGTCTGCCCAAGCCCGCCCGAAACGACGACGCCGTTTTCTTCATAGAGACGACGGAATTTCTGGTCGTCAATGCCGGGAGGATAATGGATCACGCTCAGGGTGTCGGCCAGGAAGGGCTCGGCGGTGAAGAAGGTGAACCCCAGAGCGGCCAGGCCTGCCCGGATGCCGCGGGCGTATCGCGCATGTCTCAGAAAACGCTTTTCTATGCCTTCTTCGAGAACAATCTCCGTCGCTTCATAGAATGCTCGGATTTCATTGACGCAGGGCGTGGAGAAATATTTCGCCGGATCCTTCATGATCGGGAGCCAGCGGAGGAGATCGGAGTAGTACGCTGGAACGGCCGGGATCGCCCGTCGCTTGGCCAGCGCCCGTTCAGAAAGAACGATGATCGCCAGTCCGGGAGGCGCGCCAAAACACTTCTGGGCAGCAGTCAAGAAGACG
>CAZNVB010000078.1:0-4558 GCA_964576265.1 uncultured Eubacteriales bacterium
CCTTACCAGTGGCTTTTCGGGCTGAGTTTTTCTATCCGGCCTCTCTTCAAGTGGGTTCTTTTCCTGACCATTCTGGTCGCCGGTTCGATCGTCGTTCTTGTCTTCCTCCTCGCCCTGGGCCGTCGCACCGGGTTGATTGAAAAAAGGAAGTGACCTCCGATGCTCTTCCGTTGGATCGCCCTCCTCTCGGTCATAGCCGTTGTCGGGCGGCTGACCTATCGCCGCTTTCGGACCGCCGTCCCGATTGCCGGGAGATTCGGCGCGGCGCGGATCGGAGATTATTTTTCCTGGCTCATTGAGAGAGCCGGGCGGCTGGCCGGACCCGTCGGTCGAGAACGCCTCCGTTCGTTTCTCCTGGCGAGAATTTTCATCTATCCGGAGACGTCGGCGCGCTGGGCGTTCGTCGGCCTCGTCACAAGCTTCGCCTATCTCGCCGCGAGCGGTTTTCTTTTTGCCGTTTTCAGCCGACGGGGACTTTATGGAATTCCCCTTCTTCTCCATGTGATCGGCGGCGGAATCTTCGCCGTCAGCCTGGCGGTATTCCTCTTTTTCCAGGCTCGCCACCATGAGAGGATTTTCGATTCCCTCGGCGGGAAGAATATCCGCTCCTGGGACTCCATCCTCTTCTGGGTTTTCATCCTTGCCGGATTGACCCTGACCGCCACAGCCCTCGGCTCCATGCTGCCTTATTTTTCCTTCGAAACCCAGGTCAAGCTCATCGAGACGCACCGCTATTCCGCCCTGGTCTCACTCCTCACGGCCATCGCCTTTCTCGACCTTGAAATCCCATCCGCCCCTCCATGAGCCGCCCTCCCGAGTCTGTGCCCCTTCACCGATTCGCCCATGAAGCGATGGGAACCATCTTCGAAGTCGCCATCGCCGAACAGGAAAAAGAATATGCCGGTCGCGCCTCGCAGGCCGTCTTTCAGGAAATCGACCGGCTCGAGGCCAGGCTCACCCGTTTCAATCCCTGCAGCGATATCGGCCAAATCAACAATCTCCGGCCCGGCCGGATCGTCCGGATCGGGTTTGAAACATATGAATGCTTGAAGACTGCGGAAGAGATTCGATCGGCGACAGCGGGTTCGTTCGACGTCAATTTCCGGGCGCGGCGGGTAAACCTCAAATCCGACCGCTTCCGGAACGGACGCGGAAATCCCGGCTATGAGCTCCTCTCTGGGCCGGACGGATTCGCCGTTCGGCTTCCCGATGAGCGGGAAGACGAGCGGGCCAATCCCGTTCAGCTTGATCTCGGCGGAATCGGCAAGGGTTTTGCGCTTGATAGAGCAAGAGCCGTTCTTCTCGACTGGGAAGTGGACCGGGCCCTGATCCACAGCGGAACGAGCACCGCGATCGCCATGGGCTCGGCTCCCGGATTCGAGGAAGCCGGCGGCGGCTGGCCCGTGGGAGCGGGCGGCTTTCCGGCGATCCCCGGCGTCGCGCGCCGCATCCTGCTGAAGGACCGCGCCCTGAGCGGATCGGGGACGGAAGTCCGGGGTCGACATATTGTCGACCCGAGAACCGGCGAGCCGGCGGAGTCCCACCTTGCCGCCTGGGTCTCGCATCCTTGTGCGGCCTTTGCCGACGCCCTTTCGACGGCTTTCATGGTCATGCCGACCGATGAGGTCGAAAAGTACTGTCGGCTTCACGGAGAGGTCTGGGCTCTGGTGATCACAAAAAACGGAAAGCCGATGATCTATAACACGGATATTCTCTTTTCTCCCCCCTCCCGAAGCGACAGAGGTTGAGGGGGAAAACCCGCTCCCGCCTCTCCCCTCTCGCCTGCAAAGCCAAGATGTAATAAAATATGACTCGAGAATCCATCTGAGACGGAAGAACTGGCGATTGAATAAAGGAGTTTTCATCATGAAAAAAGTGTCTTTTAGGCTTCTCCTGCCGGCGCTTGCCGCCGCCTTGCTTACGGCCCGGGCCGCGGCGCCGTCCCAGGAGCCCGGGAAAGAAGAGCTCAAGCTTGTCCTTCCAAAACCCATGTTTATCGGCACGCCCAGGAACATCAGCAGCCCGAACCTGGAAAAAATCACCGGCAAGCCGCGCGGACCGTTTTACGTTCCGGCCGGGACAAAGCTCCTCTCCCTCCACAAGCCGGTCACGGCGAGCGATATGCAACCGGTCATCGGCGAGGTCTCCTACGTCACCGACGGCGAGAAATCGGGCGAGGACGGTTATTTCGTCGAATTCGGCCCGGGAAAACAGTATGTCCAGATCGACCTTAAGGCGGCCTATGAGCTCCACGCGATCCTGATCTGGCATTATCACAGCCAGGCCCGCGTTTACCGCGATGTCGTCGTCCAGGTCTCAGAGGATAAGGATTTCATCGCCGGCGTAACAACCGTCTTCAACAACGACCACGACAATTCCTCCGGCCTCGGCGCCGGCCGCGACAAGGAGTATATCGAGACCGCGGAAGGCCGGCTCATCGACCCGCGCGGCGTGAGAGCCCGATATGTTCGTCTCTGGTCGAACGGCAATACGTCGAACGATATGAACCATTATGTGGAAGTCGAGGTCTACGGGACCCCGGCCAAATGAAGAAGGGAGTCTTCGCCGGTTTCTTTCTCGCCGCTCTCCTGGCCGCCGCCGTCCTTCGGCTCACCCAGCTCGGCGCGCGGCCGATGCACCACGACGAGGCCAATCAGGCTCTCAAGCTGGGCGCTCTCCTCGAGCATGGAGAATACCGTTACGATAAAAACGACCACCATGGTCCAAGCCTTTATTATCTCTCGCTGCCGTTCGCTCTGGCGGCCTCGGGCGGCGCGCTGGCCGGTCTGAGCGAAGCGGAGCTGCGGAGCGTCACCGCCGCTTTCGGAATCGGGACGGTCCTCCTCCTTCTTCTTTTTCTCCCCTTAATCGGCCGAGGCCCCGTCGCCGCGAGCGCGATTCTTCTGGCTCTCTCGCCGGCCATGGTCTATTTTAGCCGTTTCTATATTCAAGAAACCCTCCTTGTCTTTTTCCTGGCCGGTTTCCTCGCCTTTCTCTGGCGCTATCTCCATCGCCCCGGATGGGGCTGGGCGGCGGCAAGCGGGGTCTTCGCCGGATTGATGTACGCCACCAAGGAAACGGCGGCGATTTCGTTCGCCGCGGCGGCCGCCGCTCTCCTCCTGACCTTCTTTATCCGGCGGGGACAGCCGGACCGGCCAGAGAGCGCGGCAACGGGCGAACATCCAAGGCCGGATGAAAATCGCGGCGAAAAGTCGCCCCGCGATCAGAAAAAAAAAGAGGCCTTGGGGAAGTCATCCGGCCTCCCGGCCCGTCTTCGGTGGGATCATTTGCTTCTCGCCCTGGCTGCGGCGGCCGCGGTCTCGTTTCTCCTTTTTTCCTCGTTCCTCAAGAATTCGAACGGTTTCAAGGAATCCATTCTCTCGTTTAAGGTCTATTTTATCCGCGCGGGCGAAGCCGGTTTTCATGTTCATCCCTGGTTCTATTATCTCCAGACCCTTTTTCTCTCCAGGGTGAAATCCGGCCCGCTCTGGAGCGAAGCGCTCATCCTCGTCCTTGCCCTGGCCGGATGCGTGTCGGCCTTCCGCGCGCGGCCCTCATCCCGACCTTCGGCCCGGTTCGGATTTTTTCTGGCGGCCTTCACCATCCTCAACACAGCGGCTTATTCGGCGATCCCCTATAAAACTCCCTGGAACGCCCTGCCGTTCTATCTCGGTTTTATTCTCCTTGCCGGTTTCGGCCTCGACTCGGCCCTCCGGGCCTGCCGCGTTCCTTTCCTCCGCCTTCTTATTCTCCTCGGCCTCGGAATCGGCCTTCTCCATCTCGGAATCCAGTCCTTTCGGGCCTGTTTCCGCTATCCAGCAGATCCCCGCAATCCCCATGTCTATGCTCAAACGAGCCCGGATTTCCTCAAGCTTGTCAAAAGGATCGAAGAGATCGCCTCCCACCAGCCGGAGGGCCGCGGCCTGCTGATCAAAGTCATCGCCGGGCCCTATGAGATCTGGCCCCTGCCCTGGTATCTGAGAGCCTTCAGCCGGGTCGGCTACTGGACGAGTGCGGCGGAAGTCGGGGAAATCGGACGGCCGCCGATCCTGATCACCTCGGCCGAGGAGGCCGTCCGACTCGAGGACGGACTAAATACGGTATATCGATCGGAATACTATGAATTAAGGCCGGGCGTTCTCCTCGTGCTTCATGTCCGCGACGACATTTGGGAGGCCGCCTTCGCCCCCGAGGATTGAGGGCTCCGATGACGTTCCAAAAGGAAAAGAAGGCGCATATTTCGATTGGGGAAGAAGAGGCGCCAGCCCACAAGAATCTCTTGGACGTTTCGATCGTCATCCCGGCCTATAACGAAGCGGCCAAGATCGGCCGCGATGTCGAGGCCGCGGGGAAATTTCTCGCGGCGAACAATCTCCGCGGCGAAATCCTGGTCGTCGATGACGGGAGCGCCGACCGAACGTCGGAAGCGGCGGCTGCGGCACGCGTCCCGGTCGAGGTCGAAAAAACGATCCTTCAGCTCGACCGAAATTCGGGCAAAGGCGCCGCCGTCCGGCACGGTATTCTCCGCAGTCGCGGCCGCGTCGTCCTCTATGCCGAC
>CAZNVB010000079.1:0-3882 GCA_964576265.1 uncultured Eubacteriales bacterium
GTTCGAGACCCAATATTTTGACCAGAAGGCGTATCTCAGCCAGAGCGGCCAGCTGTACAACGAAGCGACGGCCATGGCTTTCGGCAAGGTTTACTGTTTCGGCCCGACCTTCCGGGCCGAGAAATCAAAAACCCGGCGCCATCTCATCGAGTTCTGGATGGTCGAACCCGAAGTCGCCTTTGCCACCCTTGATGATGTCATTGAACTCGGGCAGGACCTCATCGTCTCGATTCTTGAGCGGGTCCTGGAGAAGCGGAAAGAGGACCTGGCGATCCTGGAGAGAAATACGGCGCTTCTTGAAAAAGTGAAAAAGCCATTTCCCCGGATCACCTACGAGGAAGCGATCGTGCGGCTGCGGGAGAAAGGTTCGGAGATCGTCTGGGGGAATGATTTCGGAGCGCCGGAAGAAACTCTGCTTTCGGAAATCTTCGATCTGCCGGTCTGCGTCACTCATTTTCCGGCCGCCATCAAGGCGTTTTACATGCAGCCGGCTCCGGACCGGCCGGATTTGGCGCTCGGAGTGGATTTCATGGCTTCCGAAGGTTACGGCGAAATTATCGGCGGGGGGCAGCGCATCCATGACCTTTCCCTTCTCGAACAGCGGATCAGAGAGCACAACCTGCCGAGAGAAGCTTATGAATGGTATATCGATCTGCGTCGCTACGGCAGCGTCCCGCATGCCGGGTTTGGTCTGGGTGTGGAACGGACCCTGGCCTGGATTTGCGGGATCAAACACATTCGTGAGACCATCCCCTTCCCTCGCCTTCTGTATCGCATCTATCCTTGAACAGGCCCCGCGGTCCCCGTGGGAGCTGAGAGCTGGCGCTCGATCTTGGAGGCCATTCCAATCGAACAGGACATGCGGACCATGAAATGCCTGGACAAGGCTGTGCTCTGCAGGGAGAGAGGGAAATCGGTCGCCCTTCTGAGCCTAGGCTGCGCCAAGAACCTGGTGGATAGCGAAGTGATGATTGGCTACCTTCAACAAGCCGGGTACAGATTTGTCCGCGATCCGGAGCAAGCCGATGCCTATGTCGTCAACACGTGCGGCTTTATTCGTCCGGCCAAGGAAGAGGCTGAGGAGGCTCTCCAAAACGCCGTGCGGCTCAAGCGGCGGTCCCCGGAGAGAGTCCTTGTCGTCACCGGTTGCTATGTCGAGCGTTATAGAAACTCACTTCGGGAACGCTACCCGGAGGTCGACGCCTGGCTTGGAGTCAATGCCTTCGATAAAATCGTTCCGGCCATTGAAAAACGTCCGTTTCGGGCGGCCGCCCGGACTTTTCTTTGCAGCCATGCGACTCCTCGAGTCCTTACCACTCCAGCGTCCTGGGCCTATGTGAAAATCTCCGAGGGTTGTTCCCACAGGTGTTCTTTTTGCGCCATCCCGTTGATTAAGGGACCTTACAGGTCGCGTTCCATCTCTTCGATTGTCAAGGAAGCCGAAAGGCTTGCCTCTCGGGGAGTTCGTGAGCTGAACTTGATTTCTCAGGACAGTACCTATTTTGGTCGTGACCGGGGGATGGCGGACGGCCTGGTTCGTCTTCTCCGCCGTCTTCACGATGTCCCGAAGATCCGCTGGATTCGGGTTCTTTATGGCTATCCGAACGAGGTCTCAGAGGCGCTTCTCGAAATCATGAAGGAAAAAAAGATCTGCCCTTACCTTGATCTTCCTTTCCAGCATTGTCATCCACGGGTCCTAAAGCTGATGAAAAGACCGCTGGATCGAGCGAGAGCGCTGGCTCTCTTGGAATGGATCCGAAACCGGGTTCCCAATGTCGCCATCCGGACAACGTTGATTGTCGGTTTCCCCGGAGAAGGCCGAAGAGAGTTTGCCGAACTCAAGGATTTTGTCCGGGAGGCACAGATCGACCACCTGGGTGTTTTCCCGTATTCATGTGAAGAAGAGACGGCCGCTTTCCGTCTTGGGAACCCGGTCCCGGAAAGCGAAAAAGAGAGAAGACGGAAAGAGATCATGACACTCCAGGCGGGGATATCGAAGACTCTCCTGCGCAAATATGTGGGGACAACGATGGAGGTTCTCATTGAGGGGCCAGGCAGGAAGGGAGACCGGACGATCCTTGGCCGGACACGCTTTCAGGCGCCCGAGGTGGACGGCCAGGTGAAAATTAGGGCCGACGGGACCTCGGAAATTTATTTTTTTCCGATGGCCAAAGTTGAAATCACCGCCTCGGGAGTATATGATCTTCAAGGAAAGCTCGTTCGATGAGAAAAGCTTGGCGGGCGGTGGCCTCTTTTTTCTGGATCGGCTATTTCCCGATCGCACCGGGTACGGCGGCGAGTCTCGTCATCGCTCTGGTCTACAAGTTTTTCCTGAGTTCTTTGGCCTGGCCGTTGATCTCAGGACTTTTCTTATTCCTCCTTTTTCTGGGAGTTTTTGCCTCCGGGTCCTGGGCCGGCGAACTGGGCCGCCGGGATCCGGGAGTGATCGTCATCGACGAAGTCTGCGGCCAGCTCTTCGTCCTTTTGTTCGTTCCCCCTCTTTGGATTCCGATTCTTTTCGGCTTCGTTCTCTTTCGGGTTTTCGACATCCTGAAGCCTTATCCGATTTCTAAAGCCGAGGATCTGAACGCAGGATGGGGAATCATGGCCGATGACCTCGCTGCAGCGGTCCTGGCCAAGGCGGTTCTCCATATTTATCTCTACCTCAAATGAAAACGATATCCTACCGGAAGGCTGAAATCCTGGCCGTCGGATCCGAGCTTCTCACGTCCCGCCGCCTCGAAACAAATTCCCTTTATCTCGCCGAACGATTAAGCGATTTGGGAATTGAGGTTGTTTTTAAAGGCGTGGTCGGGGATGAGGCTGAAGCGATCGGTCGGCGGCTGAAAAATGCTCTGTCTCAAT
Organism: uncultured Eubacteriales bacterium; assembly: GCA_964576265.1. GTDB lineage: Bacteria > Acidobacteriota > Aminicenantia > Aminicenantales > UBA8522 > CAZNVB01. Next base: position 2,866 of record CAZNVB010000079.1, read on the forward strand.
CGGACCTGGTGATCCTCAGCGGCGGGCTGGGACCGACAAAGGATGATCGAACTGTGGAAGCGGTGGCTCGAGCCCTGAAGCGGAGGCTGGAATTCCGCCGAGATCTTCTCTGCCGCATCGAAGAACGATTCCGCCGCCGCGGCATTTCTATGCCGGAGACAAACAGGAAACAAGCGTACATCGTCCACCGCGCCTTGATTCTGCCCAACAGAAACGGGACCGCCGCCGGTGAATGGCTGACCAAGGGGAAAAAATCGATCATCCTCCTTCCCGGGCCTCCCCGCGAGCTCAAAGCCATGTTTGAAGAAAGCGTTTTTCCGCGGCTTAAGAATATGCGCTGCGGCTATCTTGCTCGCAAGGTCCTCCGGACAACCGGCTGGACGGAATCCCAGGTCGAGGCGCAAATTGCCGATCTTTATCCAGAGTCGGGCAAAGACGACATGACTGTCCTAGCCTGTCCCGGCCAGATCGAGATCCATCTTACCTCCTTCTCGCGCCGCAGCCGGCAAGACGCCGAGCGCCGGCTTCTGCCGATCGTGAGGGAGCTCCGCCGTCGGCTCGGATCCGTTATCTTTTCCGACTCGGAACAGTCCTTGGAACAGGTCGTCGGTCGGCTGCTCAGGAAGAAAAGAAAGACTCTTTCTGTGGCCGAGTCCTGCAGCGGCGGATTATTGAGTCATCGGTTGACCAATGTTCCCGGGAGCTCGGATTATTTCCTTGAAGGAGTGATTGCCTATAGCAACGCTTCTAAAGTCCGTCTTCTCGGGATTCCGGCTTCGCTTATCAAATCGCACGGTGCGGTCAGCGATCCCGTGGCCCGAGCCATGGCGGAGGGAGTCAGGCAGCGGTCGCAGTCCGATCTCGGTCTCGGAATCACTGGCATCGCCGGTCCAACCGGCGGAACTCCCGAAAAGCCGGTCGGGCTCGTTTTTATCGGACTGGCCTCCGATGAAGGAACGGTCGCGGTGAAAAATCTTTTTCTTGGCGATCGGGAAATGGTGAAGATGCAGGCGACCC
>CAZNVB010000080.1:0-6810 GCA_964576265.1 uncultured Eubacteriales bacterium
GGTTCCAGAATGGTTCCCGGGCTGAGGACGCAAATCCCGGCCGATTCAATGGCGGCGACCGCCGCCTGGAGAAGACGAAGAGGTGATTGATCCGTCACTCGGTGAAGAGAGATCCAGGATCCGCGGTCAAAACGGCCCCGATCATAGATCATAGAGGGACGCACTTTGCCGAGAAGAAGAACGTCCTTCACCCGATATTTCAGAAAATGGCCGATGATCCGCTTGAGCTCCCCTGCCTCAAACCACTCCACGAGGTCGCTCGAGCGGGCAATGCGGGGCGATGCTTCGCCTCGAATTGCGGCAATCAACGGCGTTATTCCCTGTTTCTTGATGGCAGCAATGGCCGGTTGGAGATATCTCCCCGACCCGGCTATAATTCCGATTCGCTGTCCCATGATCCTCGTGGCGTTTTTTTGATGATCCCCCGGGAAGAGTCCTGAATAAAATCGATGATTTCCTCCCTGTCTTCGGTCGGAGGAAAGAGCGTCTTGATCTTCTCCACGGCTTGTGTCGTGTTCAGGTCGGAGTAAAAGAGAATCTTGAAGATGCCCTTGAGGGCGTCCAGTCGTTCGCGGCTGAATCCGTGCCGTCGGAGGCCGATCGCGTTCAGGCCGTAAAACAGAACCGGCCTCATGCCGGCGACGCGGCAAAAGGGCAAAACGTCCTGAGTGATAACGGAATAGCCGCCGATATAGGCGTATTTTCCGATCCGGCAAAATTGATGAACGGAGCTGAAGGCGCTGACGGTGGCAAAATCCGCGACCGCGACATGACCGCCAAGAGTTGCCGCGTTGATGAGAACGACCCCATTGCCGACCCGGCAATCATGAGCGATATGGGAATAGGCCATAAAATAGTTGTCGTTGCCGATCGAAGTAAGCCCGCCTCCCTTGACCGTTCCCCGGTGGACGGTAATGAATTCACGAAAAATGTTGCGGTCGCCGATGACGACTCGAGTTTCTTCGTTCTTATAGCCGACGTCTTGAGGGGCGGAGCCGATGACCGAAAAGGCGGAGAAACGGCAGTCGGCTCCAATTTCCGTCCAGCCGTCGAGATAAACGCTCTCCTCAAGCCGCGTGTTTCTGCCGACGGCGACTTTTTCCCCGACGTGGCACCGCGGCCCGATCCAGACACCGGCCTCGAGGCGAGCCTGGGGATGGACGGTGGAGGTCGGGTGGATGAAGACCTCACCTCGGCTCATGAAGCTCTCCGCGCTCGATGATCGTGGCGATAATCTCCCCTTCAGCGGCGACCTCGCCGTCCACGGTCGCTCTTCCGCGGACGTGGCAGACTTTCGCCCGAAGCTTGATCAGCTCGACGTCAAGCTTCAGCTGATCGCCGGGGATGACGATCCGGCGGAACTTGGCCGTTTGAATCTTGCTCAGGACAATCAATTTTTTTTCCGGTTCCGGAATCGAGTTGTAAAGCAGGATTCCTCCCGCCTGAGCCAAAGCCTCGACAATCAGAACACCGGGCATGATCCTGATCTCAGGAAAGTGACCCTGGAAAAACGCCTCGTTGCAAGTCACATTCTTGATCGCCACAATGGACTTCCCCGGCGTCACTTCGATCACCCGGTCGACCAGCAGGAACGGATAGCGATGGGGAAGAAAGCGGAGGATTTCCTCGATCGTAATCACGGCGGCTCCGGGCTCCGGCCGCTATTTCGCCGGCGGACTGGCCTTCGAAGCGTCGTATCTTTTGATGACTTCCTCTGTGAGATCGATCGCCGGGTTGAAATAGACGGCTCCGCTTTTGGCCAAGTCGAAAATGAGATCGATCCCTTTTTCTTTGCCCAGAGCCTCGATGATCGGGATCAGCTCGCTCTGGATCTTGTTGAAGAGCTTGACCTGAAGATCCTGGAAGTCGCGGACCGCATCCTCGGCCACACGCTTGCGGTCGGTCTGTTTCTTCTGCAGGTCGGCGTTCATGTTGTAGAGCGCTTCTTCGGACAAGGTCAATCGTTGGGTGTTGAGCCTGGTCTCGAGCTGTCTGATTTCATCATCGAGCTTGGTCAGGGTCGCCTGGTTCTGCTTGTCCTTTTCCGTCAGTCGGGCGATCACCCTCTTCCCCTCGACCGATCTTTCCAGGACTTCCTGGGAGTTGATCACCCCGATCTTGGAAGGTTGCTGAGCAAAGCCCAGGGAGATCGCGGTTCCGCAGAGAACCACCAACAGGAAAATGTTTCTTCTGACCTTGTGGATCATATCAATGCCTCCTCGTTTGAATTTCCTCAGAATGTCGTCCCGATGGCGAAGCGGAAGTTGAAATTCGTATCGCCGCTAAAAATCAATCGATTATTATAAGCGAAAATCAGCCGGAAAGGAACACGCAATGCCGGGACGAAGATTCGAGCTTCGAGCCCGGTCGAAGAGTACATGTCTCGGAAATTGATCCTTTGCCCGCTGTCATAGGCGTTTCCGAGGTCGTAAAAGAGTATCAGCGAGACGGGCCCGCCGATCTGGAAGATGTACTCGGCATTCAAGTAAAACGATTTGAGCCCGCCGATCATGTAGCCGTCAGACGACCGCGGGCCGATGGAATAGATCTCGTAGCCCCGAATGCTTCGTTCTCCTCCCAGGTAGAACCGTTCCCAGAACGGCACGGCCGAGCCCCTGAGCGGTTCGACGAAAGAATAGTCCATGTGCAGGCCGAGGATCTGGCGCCGGAAAATCGGCCGGTAGAACGTCCATTCGAAATGAGGCTTGATAAAATTGACCTCGCCGCCGAGCGGACCTCCGGCATACTTCAGCGAAACCAAATAGAGCGTTCCGCTGGTCGGGGTGATTGGGCTATCGACCGTGGAACGATAAAGAGTGGGGATGACGGCGCTGACAGCGTACCTTCCATACCCGAAACCGTAACCCGGATAATAACCGTAATAATAAGACGGATAATAATAACTGCCGCCGCTGTAAGAGGACTCCCTGATATCCACCATCTCGTAGCTGTAGGTGAAATTTCCCCTCAGATAGCCTTTGATTCGGGCCCCGAAAATGAGATCCGCGCCCGTCCCTTTACGGTCGTACAGGTAGGGAAGAACGATATACCGATCATAAATGTTGAATCCAAGGGTAATAGGAAGGTCCATAAAATAAGGCTCGGAGAAACCGAAGACATAATTCTTGATTCTTTTTCCGTATTGAGCCGTGATTTCCAGGTTCTCGCCCGCGCCAAGGAAATTCACCGTTGAATAGCTTAGAGCGACAAACGCCCCTTCATAGCCGCTATAGCCGGCCGAGAATTGGATATTGTTTCGCTGCAGCTCTTTGAGGTTGACGACGGCGTCGATTTTCGTCGGATCCTGGGGATTCGGCTTGATGTCCGGGTCTTTCTCCAGATCCACCAAGCCGAGCTGTTTGATCCGCAGCAGGCTGTCCTTGAACAGGGCCAGGCTGAAGCGGTCCCCCTCGCGAATCAACATTTCCCGCCGGATGACCTTATCTTTGGTATAGGTGTTGCCGCGAAACTCGAGACGGTTGAGATAAGCCACCTCATTCTCGGAGATGTTGTAGGTCACGTTGACGCGCTTGTTTTTGGGATCGAGGCTTTCCACCGGCATGACCTGGATATAAAGGAAGCCGAAATTCCGGTAAGTCTCGCCGATGGATTCAATCGCCTTTTCCCGAGCCTTGGTGCTGTAGAAATCGCCTTTCTTCAGCTTGATCAGGCTCCTCAAGTAGGGGCCGGCCACGGACTTGTTTCCCTCGACGGAGATATCCCCGACTGTATAGCGGTAGCCGGCGTTGACCGGGATGACGATCCGCATCATTTTCTGAGTCTTGAAAAAGACCGTCTTTTTGGTCATTTCCTCGGTGCGGGGCTCTCCGACCGTAGCTTCCATATAGCCGTTTTCCTGGAATTTCGCCCGAATCTTGTCCAAGTCTTCGGAGATCTTATTTTCTTTATAAACATCCTTCCCCGTGACCCAGCTAAAGAGGTTATGAGGGAGGTTCGACTTCAAGCCTTCCCGGAGCAGATTCTGGCTCAGCTTGGGCAGGCCGGCAAAAACGACTTCGCCGACCCGCACCTTCGGTCCCTCATCGATCTTGAAAACGAGCTCCACCTCGTTCTTGCCCTTGCGGCTTGCTTCCACTTCGACCTTGGCCGCATACAATCCCTTCTCCAGAAGCAAGCTGGTGATCGTCTGCTGGACTTTCTGAATCTTGCCAGAACTGTAATAAGAATAAGGAAGGATGTATTCGTCTTTCTCCTTCAGCTTGTTGACGATATCGTTTTCCTTGACCTTCTTGCCTGTTTTGTAAGTAATATTCTTGATCACCGGGTTTTCGGCGACGTAGATTTTGACGATCTTCCCTGACGGCCCGTTTTCCTCCTCCATCCGGATATCGGAGAAAAAACCGGTGGACCAGAGCACCCGGAAATCCTTTCTCAGGCCCTCGGGACTATAATAATCCCCTTCCCGGGAGGAAAGATAATAAAGAATCGTCTCGCGGGAGACTCGGTCGTTGCCGATAATCTCTATTTTCTCCAGCCTCTCCTGAGAAGAAAGAAAAACAGGTAGGGAAAGAATCGCCCAAATCCAAAGAAACCTCTTCATTTCGTTATCCTTATATCATAATAGGCGGCTTTTTTCAAAGAACAGCCGGCCTTGGCTCGATTAAACCGGACGGGAAACCTGACCTCCTGGCCGCCTGACCTCAAAAATTGCCGTCATCCCCAGAATTTTGGCCCTTCCGCGGGCATGGAGTCGCCCTCCAGAGCACAAAAAAGAAAATTGGCGCACCTCATGTCCATTCATCCTTCCTATGAATCAAAACAGCCCCGGGATCAGAAAAGTTTCAACCGGCCGAACTCGAGAACATATTGCCTCTGGCAATAAAGGGCGATTTTTTCGTTATGCGTGACGATGACCGAGGACAGGCCTTTTTTGTGGTGAAGGTCGAGAATGAGTTCCATGATCGCCTCGCCCGTTTTCTGGTCAAGATTGCCCGTCGGCTCATCGGCCAGCAGAACCCTCGGCTCGTTGACGAGGGCGCGGGCGATGGCCACTCTTTGCTGTTCTCCCCCCGACAAAAGACCGGGCTTCTGGTCTGCTCGATCTTCAAGAAAGACCTCCTTCAAAAGGGCTCTCCCTCTTATCCGAGCCTCCCGGGCATCCAGACCGCAGATCAACAACGGAAGGATGACATTCTCAAGGGCGGTGAACTCCGGGAGAAGATGATAGAATTGAAAGACGAAACCGATTTTCGCGTTTCTCAAGCGAGCTTTTTCTTCTTCGCTCTTGGCTTGAAGATCTTCTCCATCAATCAAGATTTTGCCCTCGCTCGGCTTGTCCAACGCTCCGAGGAGATTGAGGAAAGTCGTTTTCCCGACCCCGGAAGCTCCCCTGATGGCGACGATTTCTCCTTCTTCGAGCTCGAAATTCAGCCCTTCCAGAACGCGGAGTTCTCCCCGGGGCAAGGAATAAACCTTGCCGATGTTCCGGGCGGCTATCAGACTACTCATATTTCAAAGCGATCACCGGGTCGACACGGGAAGCCCGATGCGACGGAAAGAGCGTCGACAGCAGGCTGATCGCCAGGCTGACCCCGACTATCATCAGCACGTCGAGCGGCTTGACATGAAAAGGAACGTAGGGAATTTGATAGATATCGACCGGGACCTTGATCAACTTGAACGTATTGGCCAGCCAGCAGCAAAGAAACCCCAGAAGAAGCCCGGCCGTCGTCCCGATTACCCCGATCATCGCTCCTTGCAGGAAAAAGATCTTCCGGATGCTCCGGCCGGGAGCGCCGATAGCCATTAGGACGCCGATATCGCGCGTCTTTTCCATGACCATTAGAATCAGGGTGGCGATGATGTTGAGCGCGGCGACGAGGACGATCAGCGTGATGGTCAGAAACATGATGTTTTTTTCCAGCTTGAGGGCGGAAAAAAGAGGCCTGTTGAGCTCCATCCATGTCGTCACGTAAGCGGAGGGAGGAAGGACCCGTCTGAGTCTCTCGCCGATCCGATCGGCTTGGAAAATATCGTCGATTTTGATCTGAAGATGACTGACCCGGTTTTCGAGGCGGAAGTATTTTTGAGCGGCCTGAAGACCCGTCAGAGCCGTCGTCGAATCGAACTCATACAGGCCGGTGGAGAAAACTCCGGCCACTTGAAATTTTTTCATCCTGGGAAAAAGCCCGACCGGAGAGAGTCGGCTCGAGGCGGAGACGACCGTCACCCAGTCCCCGACACCGGCACCCACGGCGAAGGCGATCTCCTTGCCCAGGACAATGCTTCCTTCAGCTGCCGGTTCGGGAAGCGAACCCTGCTCGAGCTTCTCCAGCCAGGAATAGTGCCGTCTGTCAAGGAGAAAGTCGATTCCTTTGAGCATTGCGCCCCGGCTCCGGTAGGGTCCGGTGATAAGGACCATATCCCAGGCGACGGGAGAAACGACCTGGACTCCTTCGATTTTACTCGCTCGGGAAATGAGGTCCGGATAATCGGCCAAGCCCTCCCCGCCGAGATCGGAAACCATGATGTGAGAAGTCGCCCCGAGGATCTTGTCCTGAACATCCTCCTGAAACCCGGTAATCAACGCCAGGGCGATGACCAGAGCCATCACTCCGATGGCAATCCCCAGGACGGAAATGAAGGTGATGACCGAGATAAAGGCCTGTTTCCTCTTGGCTTTGAGGTAGCGGGTGGCGATAAACAGCTCGTAGTTCATGGCGGAAATCTATTTCGGCCTCAACAGAGGAAAAAGGATGACCTCTCGGATCGACTTTTTATTGGCCAGCAGCATCGTCAGACGGTCGATACCGATTCCTTCTCCTCCGGTGGGCGGAAGTCCGTATTCCA
>CAZNVB010000081.1:0-3655 GCA_964576265.1 uncultured Eubacteriales bacterium
GAGCAGTCGAGCTTACAGGAGCGCCAAAAGATCGAAGGAGCTTCTCCGCCAGAAAAAACAGGAAGAAAAGAGGCTGAGGCGTCTGGCCAGACATCAGGCTCGTCAGGAGGGTCAGGTTCCGGAGGGCGCCGAGACTGGGGAAGACACCGAAGGGGCAGCAGAAAAAGAGGGAGAAGAGGCTTCCTGAGGGTCAATCTCCTTTCGTCCGCCTCGAGAGCTCCCAGCGGCGTTTCGGCTCAATTGATTTAGCAACGGGAAAACCCGGAATCATTATGCCTTTGAAATTATTTTTCTATTTCAGTCGCTAACCGGAGGCCCGAGATGCTGAGAAAATACGAGATCGTCAACAGCAAAATCGAAGAGACCCAGGAAGACAAGAGCCGGATTTTGCTTTTCGTCAACCCCGACGATAAGGAAAAGCGTCTTCTTGTCGAGCAGTACGACATCGATGAGCACACTCTTGCCTCCGCCCTCGACCCCGATGAGCTCGCCCGGCTCGAGTGCGAGCCCAATCATATCGCCATCGTCTTCAAGCGGCCCAGGAACTATTCGGGAGCCGACCAACTACTTTTTAAGGCAGCCACCCTGGGCGTCTCTTTTTCGGCGACTCACTGATCATCGTCGCTTCCGAAGACACGAATCTCTTCGAAGGGAAGCCCTTCCTAAAAGTGAACTCGCCGCGCGAGGTCTTGCTGAAGCTCATCTACCGGTCGATCTTCCATTTCCTCGAGCACCTCAAGGTCATCAACATGATTTCCGATGAGCTGGAGCAGAAAATCAACCGGGCGATGGAAAACCGCTTCTTGATCAACCTTTTTACCCTCCAAAAAAGCCTCGTCTATTACCAAAATGCGATCCATTCGAACGGCGTCCTGATTGAGAAAATTCGCCATAATGCGGCCCGAATCGGATTCACCGACGAAGAGATGGAACTCCTGGAAGATATCCTCATCGAGAACAATCAGTGTTACCGCCAGGCCGAAGTCTATTCCAACATCCTGGCCAGCTTGATGGATGCCCGGGCTTCGATCGTCAGCAACAACATCAACGTCCTGGTGAAAACGCTGAATATCATCACCATTGCCATTATGGTGCCGACGTTCGTCGTCTCGGCCTTCTCGATGAACGTCCGGATTCCGCTGTCTTAGCTTCAACACGCTTTCTGGATCATCCTCGGCATGAGCGGGCTGTCGATGGCCGGTTTCCTACTCTTCTGGAAATTCCGGAAGTGGTAGCGGCCGCCTGGCTCCCGGCGATTTCTCTTTTCGCTTCGAGAAAAATTGCTCTGGCTTTCGCGCCGCGAAGACGGCGGCGTTTAAGATGATCTTTCCTATGGAGGGAGGGGAATTTTCTGCGACTCCGCGGTCTCTCGCCGAGACACTTGAGACGACGAGCCAGCCAGGAAGAGGAACGGTCGGAGAGCAAGGAATATTTTCAGACGATTCGCGGGAAGATCAGGCCAAAGCCTGCCGGAGTTTGGCGCCGTTTCTGGCGAGGTCGGCCCGATGGCCCGGCGTCGCCGGATGGGGATAGATCCAGATGTGGGCATGAGGGACTTCGTCTCCCATGACCGTGCACCAGACAGCCTCGGCGGCGAAAGCCCGCCTCTGCGCCAGGGCAATGCGGCGCGCGAGAAGCCAGTAGTCGGCCTGAGGCTCGACGTCCCAGACCCAGCGGACGTGGGTTTTCGGGATGACCAGCGTGTGTCCGGGCGAGCGCGGACGGATGTCCAGGAAAGCGAGGAAATGCTCGTCCTCATAAACCTTTTCCGCCGATCTCCTTCCGGCAACGATCTCGCAAAACACACATGGACTCATTTTTCGCGCCCCGTGAGATATCGAACGTAGGCGGCTTTCACTCCGCCGGCCTCGGCGTCGCCCCGATGGACGTAGATCCTGTAGCGGAGGCTCGTCGGCTCGCCGGGTCTGAGGACCGCCGATCCAAGTCCCGGCCAGGACACGTTGATGATGCCGGCGTAGCTCGCGCGGACCATCCACTTCGTCGGGAACTCTGGATGATCGGGAGAGACAAAAATCGCGACACCGGCCTCGGCCGTCGATAAGTCCGCCCACCGGAAGGGCGCGTGGACGGCGTCCTCTTTAAGAGGACCATCGTCCGTGGTCATCGTTCCCCCCGTGAACATCGGTGCTCCGCGGAAGCACAAGCCGCCGTAGCCTTTGTTTTGATCCGGGGTTCCTTGGAGCTCGAGCGGCCCGCCGACGGCTTCGATGGCGAGCTCAATGTCGATCTCCCTCCCCAGATTGTCCGCAGGATGAATGCGCAGGGTGACGATTTCCCTCGCCACGACCTCTTTGCCGTCGAGCTTCCAGACGTTTTCGGCACTGAGGATGAAAGAGCTCCCGATTGCATCCCTCTTCAACCAGCGGGTGAAATGCTGCCGGAGGCGGGGAAGTTTGGGCTCCCACGTTGAGGTGCTTAGGCCGCGTGTCTTGACGACCGGCCAGGTCCAGAACAAGCCGTGGTGGTGGAAATGATCCTCAGGGAAATCGTCGGTGAGAGGCCTGCCCTCCAGCGAGAAAAGGGGATGGATGTAGCATGACTGCGTATATTTCGGGTCGACGCCTGTTTTCAACTGGTCGCCGAAGCAATAGGTCAGGAGATCCGACTTTCCGTCGCGAACCGTCAGGGCGCCGAGGGCGGCGTCTTCGATGAACGTGAATTGAGCGGGGGCCGAAGCCCCCAGCACCATGAGCAGACTGAATAAAAAGAAACCGAGTCTCATGATCAGCTCCTCTTTTTTAAATTTCACGCAAGGGTGATGTTCTGTCAAGTTTTAACGGGTTTCGTCTGGCAATAACCCGCTCTAAGACGGGCAGGAAGGGATAGGGCGCTTCAGAGCCCTCTTCGAAGAGATCCGCCCGTCTAAGCAGAAAATTTTCCAATCCGTTTTCTTCCGGCTGCCTTATGATATGGGAAAACAATCCGTTTGTGAAATGATCAATCAAGATTCAAGCGGAAGCCGAAAGCGGGGGATCCGGAAACGACCGGCCCCGCTTTCCCAGCCGGCATAAATCGAAGCTCATAAGACCATGGCCGTTCCACTTGAGGAGAGGAGTCGAGATCGCTGCCCAGACATGCGGCGTTTTGCTTAAAGCGCCAGATGGCGCCTTCAGATCGAGAGCTTGACAATTTTTCAAGGTTCGATTTAGTACAATCTTTAGATGATCAAGGGGGAAATCCATCGCTTTCTGAAAATGCCAGGCCCTCCTGATTGCGAGGCTGGGAGCTGATGAGGACGATGAAGACGGATTATTGGATTGCGGCGGGGCTTTTATTGCTCCCCATAATCACGCGGACATTTCTGCCTTGAAGCCTTTGATCAAAATCTTGTCATGAAACTTTCTCGTTATTTCAGGATGGCGCGGCCGGCTCCGCGACGATGGAGGCTTGAGATGCGAATTCGTCCGTCGCTTATTCTGGCGCTCTTCCTCGGGTTTTCTCTTATGTCGATGCTCTCTCGATGCCGGAGAACGGCCGGCCAGCCTGTCGAAGGATCGTACAGCACCGTTTCGGAATCCGAGTGGAACATCATCCTGATCCTGAAAAAAGGAGGGATCGCCGAGATTCATGTGGAAAGCTGGGCTATGGGAGACTACGACGACCGCAGCACCGTAAAGACCGAAGGCCGATGGAG
>CAZNVB010000082.1:0-12581 GCA_964576265.1 uncultured Eubacteriales bacterium
ACCCCTTGATGACGTCGAAATTCAAAGATTTGATCTTTTCGTAAAGATCGTGCGGAAGCTGTTTCATCACCATCGGTCCTTCTTTGTGTTTTTCTGTGTAAAGCAGCTCTTTGGTCCATTTCCCTCCCGTCCGGAAGGAGCGGGAATGGTCGATGAGGATGATCCTCCAGTCTTCGGTCAGGAGATAGTTGTTCTGATGGCGGTCCTCGTTGCCGATCAGGTTGTCGAACGCTCTCTGGAGGTAGAGCGCTCGGTTATAACCGAAGACGAACCGCGGCGGAACCTTGATTTTCTCTTCCTTGATTCTTTTCATGCTTTTCCAATACGTCACCCAGAGCTGGCAGGAACCGCGGTTTTCACGGAAGCGCTTTTCCACCGTCGGCGGAACCATGTGCAGCCCGAGATACTTGTCGAACTCGTAAGCGGCGATCTCAAATCTCCAGCCCTCGACGTAGCCTTTGAGTCTCCCCTGGACATCTTTCCACAGGGCTTCCTTGGTTATCCCGTCCTTTTCCAGGGTCAGATGCCAGGGGCTGGTTACGGATTCGGGCCCGACCAGTTGTTCGGATTTGACGACGGCGGCATGGGTCAGGAACTCTTCCCACTTCGGCCTCTCGGTGATTTCCTCAGGCAGGAACTGGCAGAAAGAGGGTAACGTCAAAGAAAAAAAGACGAACGTGATCCCCGAAAAAAAGCCCCATTTTTTCATTCGGCTCTCCTTTCTCTCCTCGGCTTCCAGATCTTTCATTTTTTATCAATGAACCCGCTGGCGCGGGAGAAGCTCTCAGTACAGAACCTGACTTTCGCCGCTCTGCTTGATCATGGCTGCGATTTCGGCGTCGATGAGTTTTGTCCGCTGGAGAAGGGCACGAATTTCCTTGTCGGTCAGATAAGGGTCGACAGCCTGTTTGATCTGAGCGAAATCAAGGGCCTTGATCCTTTCGAGGAGGACACGGGGAACCCGGCGGATGAGGAACGGCTTGCTGTCGGCTTGGGTCTTTTTTATTCCGTTCAGGCCGAAGACGAGCCTCTGGCTGTATTCTCTATCCGAACGAAAAGCGCGGGAATGGTCGATGAGAATGGTCCGCCAATCCTCGGTATATTTGATATTCTGCTGGGTCGGGTCGTCATTGGCGATCAGGCAGGCCCAGAGCCGGTAGACATATTTCATGTCGTCGACCTGTTTCTGGGCAGAAGCCGGAATTTTGATTCCCTGCTCCATGACGTCGAGGAGGCTGTATTTGCTTTCGGCCCAGAGAGAGAGGCCTCCCGGTTTCCCCTTGAATTCCCTCTCTACGGCCGGCGGAACCATATTCAGGCCGATCAGTTTGTCGAGGCGGTAGGCGGCGATTTCATACTTCCAACTGTCCATCACTCCGCCGCCCAGGTTCTGATCGATATTTTTCCAGGCGGCTTTTCTTTCCATCCCGTTCTTCTTTAGAAAGAGCTTCCATGGTTTGGTCACGCCTTCTCCGATCGGTTCAGATCCGATAATTTCGGCCGTCTGCAGGAATTCCTCCCACTGCGGTCGTTCGGCAATCTCCTCGGCTGTGAATTGACTGAAGACGGGCGGCACGGCCAGGACAAGGGCTGAAATCAGAAAAACAATAATGTCTTGGGCTTTCATGGATTTCCTCCCCAGTTCGGTGGGCCCTCCTTGTTTATGGAAGCATCTCAATCATAAGAGCATAGAAATCGAAAATCAAGCCCTATCTGAAGGCGATCCGAACCCTGTTGACAGCCGATCTCCAGTGATATAGATTGGCGTCCTTGGGTCGGCGGCCAATCGACGCTCGGCTTCCTGCCGAAGGCCGTTGGTTTACCTTGGTCATCCGGCGAGGAGAGCGATCGCCGGAAGACCTTGCTTCAGCCGATTTTTCAATCCCCGGGAGAGGGGCCAATGGACGGACGGCCAAAAAAATTCAGTCAGAGCTGGCTGGGAAAACGGAAGGGATTATCCGCCCTCACCATGATTGGCGTTGGATTTGCCCTGGCCGCTTGTTCGGCATCCAGAGATCAGCCGACGATCCGCTTTCCTTACCAGTGGCTGGATGTCCAGGGATTCGGGGGAGACATCGATCAACAGAATCTTCCCGAACCATCGGGCATTTGTTTTCATCCGGAAAGAGGAACGCTTTTCGTGGTCAGCGATGAGGGATATATCGCCGAGATCCGAAAAGATGGGACACCGGTTGCCACCTACCGTATGGCGGGGGATTTGGAGGGAATCACTCTGGATCCGGGGAGTGGCCTCCTCTACATCGCCGTGGAAGGAGAGGATGTCATTCTTGAATTCGACCCGGAGAAGGGAGAGGTCCGGCGTCGGTTTCCGATCAACCGGGAATATCGGGGCGATCCCAACTTCCTTCAAAAACAGACGGATACCTACGACAACGGCATCGAATCGCTCGCCTTTGTTCCGGACCCCGGTCATCCGGAGGGGGGGCTGTTCTACGTCGGCAATCAATGGGACCCGCCGGTCGTAATGAAAGTGTTGCTGCCGCTTCGATCGAGTCGAGCTGCGGAGGCCGAAGCCAGAATCCTCGGTGTCCTGCCGTTCAAGATCGACGATCCGGCGGGGATGTATTTTGATCCGAAGACCGGGCTCCTCAATGTGGTCAGCGATGCCGATAACATTTTCGTGGAGATCACCTTGCAAGGCCGATTGGTCCGCGAATACGCTTTTTTGGGGGACAACCAAGAAGGGATCTGTATCGATGACGAGGGGAATCTCTATATCGCCCAGGATACGGGAGGAATCCTCAAGGTCAAGGACTTGAGGAAGAGATAGCGAGCGCCTTTCTTTTTTTGTATTCGCGGATGACGAGAAGGGTGAGGAAAATCCAGACCACGACCCCAATCACGTTGATGATCGCAAAGCGCTCGACGGAAAGAGCCAAATAGGTCGTTCCCACCCAGACGACAATCGCCTGAAGGGCGTCCCCGGCGCGGACGAAGAATGTTTCGATAGCCATTTGGGCTTTATATTTTTCCTCCCTTTTCGTGATCAGGAAGAGGGCCGCTCGGGCGGTCTTCATCAACGAATAGTCGGTGCCGTTTTCGACGGACTTGATCCATTTCATAAACAGAAGGGAGGCGCCAAAGGCGGCGTAACCATAGCCCCCAAGGGCGATCATGGGGAGGAAAAGGAGAGCTCCGCTTATGCCGACCCAGCGAAAAATTCGAGACACCAGGAATAGTTGGATGAGCATCGCCAGGAGGTTGGCCAATCCCTGGTAGCCAGCAAAAGCCTGAGCGATGTAATTTTGCAATTCCATGCCGCCGCTGGTCGTGGTTCCGAGCACCCGCAGAGCTATCTTCTGCTGGAGGATGCTGAAAATCAGCTCGCCCAGGGAGTTGATGAAATTATAGAGCCCGATGACGCAGGCAATCAGCAGGAGATAGCGGCTCTGGAAAATCAAACGGAATCCGCCCTTTTTGTCCAGGGGTTGCTCCTTGATCTTTTTCTTCCGCTCGACTTCGGCCTTGCCGGCCGATGCCCGAAGTCGATCCTCGAAAAGATCTCTTTTATGGATGACCCAGGTCAAGAGAATGCAAACCGCCAGGATCGCCGAGGTCACGAGCATCATCCCGTAGGACCCGAAGTGGGGGATAAGCTTTTTGGCGACGGGCGGACCGAGGACAGCGCCCAGCGTGGCGCCGAAGCCGATCATGGGGAAGAGACGTTTTCCTTCGTCCTCGCTGTAGATATCATTGGCGAATCCCCAGAACTGCGCCGGGATGAACCAGTTGTACATGCCGATCCAGATGAAAAAGACGATGCCCATCACGGCCACCGAGATTCCCGCCCAGTTCAGGAGATTGAACAAAATCAGGTTGGAGATGCAGAAAAGCGTGACGTAAGTGATCAGGAGTTGTCGGGGATATCGCGAGGCGATTCGAGCGAAGGCCTTAACGACAAAGATGAGGATCAACGCCTGGGGGATGGCCAGGTAGCTTTTAATCTCGGCCGAATGACGGGCAAGAAGGAGGCCTTCGCGAACCGGCTTGATCTGATAATAAGCGAACATGATGAGAAAGCTGTTCAGGAACAAAAGGGCGGCTTTGATGATCTCACCCGGATAAATCACTGTAAACAAACGAAGAAGGCGGAAGAAGACATTGGATTTTGTCTTTTCCAAGCTCATCGCCAGGGAAGCTCCAGGATAGCTCATTTAACCCTCCTCGATCATCAGAAAAGCACGGCCGCTTCGCCTCTCTCAGCGATCAGCGTCTCGATCCGGTCGAGGATCAGCTTTTTTCTGACGAGCAGGGATTCGATTTCCTCCTTGTTCAAGTGCTTCGTCAGAACGGCCGTCATGGCGCTATCCTCCAGTTCCTTCAGGCCTTTGTAGAGCCTTCTCGAGCAAACGGTGATCTCGCAGTTTGGGGGAAGATACTTTGCCGGGAAAAAGGCTTCGGAGAAATCGACCCGGAAGATCTGCCCATCCTCTCGCTCGACCCACGTATCGTCCAGGTCCCCGCATTCGTCGTAAACCAAGATTTCAAGAACCTTCAGTCCCTCGATGAATCTGGTATGGGCAAGGGGATCGGGAGGCGCCAATTGTTTTCTTATGCGCTCCCGCTCGCTGACGAAATTTTCAAGATAGACTTGAAGAGAGCCCTTTTTGCCATCGATGACCCGTTCCACAAGGGGAGGGATCACTCGAAAGCCGATGAGCTTCGTCAGTTCATAGGCGGCCATCTCGTATCGATAGCTGTCCGGAGCCGGACGAGGCCGCCGGAAATCGAGATGTTTGAACAGGGCGCGACGCTTGATTTTGCCGTCGTCAAGAAACACAATCCAGGGTCTTGTTCTTCCCCCTGAGGTTTCCTTTGAAACGGAGAGAATTTTCGCTTTTCTGAGGAAGTGTTCCCAGTCGAATTTTGTGTCTGTCGGGCTGTTTTGGCCTTGTCCCGCTTGCCTTTGTGTCCCTTGAACGTTGCCCCGCGTCTTCGTCGTGCCCATAAAAAGGAGCGCTCCGACAACCAAGGCGATGGGCAAACCTTTGAAGACTGTCTTAGAAAGATTCATGGCTTCCCCCCTGAATCATTTTTCTCCCGCCAGACCTGAAAACGCCCTTTTTCAATGATCAGTGCGCTCAGTCTCCCCCCATAAACTGCGGCGATTCCGGTATCGACGATCCAGACCTTTCCTCCAAAGCGTTTCATTTCCGCCTCGCTGGGAATCTTCGGGGTATGGGCAATGACGATGTGGTTGGCCCCGAGATTCTTGAGAATCCGGTCGAGTTCTGCCGCCATCTCGTCTTCAGGCACACTCGCCAGGTCTCTGTGCCAGAGAGGCCCGTCGCCTTTATAGAGAATTTCCGGCGGGTTGAAGAGCGGTTCCGTGCCGCGTTCCGCGGCACGCCTGTAATCGGAAAGCTCGAGTCGGAGCTGGCTGTTGATTTTCTCGATTCCCATTTGAGAATATTTTTCGCTGATCCCGCCGTGGACGAAGACGATATCGTTGATCTTGATGACGGCGTTCTGGTCGATCAGCCAGGAGCCGTACTTGTCGTTGAAATGGACGAGATACTGATGTTGGGCCGTCTCGTCCGCCTGGAGTCGATTCCAGAATTCGTTGACCAGATCTTCTTCCGTGAACCGGTTCTCCCTTTTCCTTCGCATCCTCAGAATCGCTTTTTGCAGGTCTTCTTCTTTTTTTCTCCGGTAGTCCTCGGGGAGAAATGACAGGAACTGCTCCCGAGTCATATACTCGGGGTAGCGGAAGACGAGCCCGGTGATATTCAGCTCTTCGTGATTTCCGAGAAGAACATGCACCCTTCCGCCCGCAGCTCGGGCTTCTTTCTCTAAACTCATGAGAAGGTCGAGGATCTTTCTGGCATCCGGGCCGCGATCCATGATATCCCCCATCTGGACAAGATGGGTCCGGCCGGCGGTCCAGTGAAGATCTTGATCGACGACCGGAATCGCGGTCAGAATTTTGACAAAGTTCCGGTAATCCCCGTGCAAATCGCCGATGGCGATAACTCGCTCGATATCCTTCCATTCGGAGCGGATGGCGGCGCTGAGGTCTGCAGTCTGGAGGAAGGCGATCAGGGAACAGAGGCTGAACAGGCCGGTCCAGATCCGGTTCTCCCGGCTTTTCCTGAGCCGCCTGACAGGAGCAAGGAAAGCGATGATTGTTCTCTCTTTGTCTGGAACGATGAACCCAGCTCACTTCCCATACTAAAGAAATCGAAGCCGATGTCAAGCTCGAATCCCCGCCGGGCGACGATCCTCCGAGAATCCGTCATTGCTTGCTGTCTGCGGAATTCTTCTCCGGCGAGCCGAAAATCGAAGTTCTGGTTTCAATCAGCGGACTTCCTCTCTGCGGATGCGAAGCGGGAATTCATCTGCCGTCTGATCCGAGGGTTAGCCGGGAGGGGGGAGGATCAGCCCATAGGGGGAGGAGAGCAATTCCCTCTCGCGAATCATCGGCTGGGGTGATTGCCGCCGGTCGGAATGAACTCTAATATCGATCTGGAATTTGCGGAAGGAGGACAGGAGTCTAAAGAATGATTTTCCGCCTTGCGGAGCGTGAACAATCGTCGCCCCGCGAGGAAGACTCCGCAAATCGATCCCCATCAAGGAGGGCGGCATGAATTTCCGATCCAAAACGGTTTCCTTTTTAATTTTTTGTTTGGTCTTTTTTTCTTTTTTCGGCAAGCCGGCCGTTGCCGGGGTTAACGTCTCCAACTCGCCGAATTGGAATTCGACAAGCGGCCGGATCGCGGTGGATTCGCTGGGCAATATCCACGTCGCCTGGGCCGAATATTATTCCAGTACGACCGGGGATGCCTTCTATTCGAAATACGATGTCATCACCAAACAATGGAGCACGCCGCTCAACGTCAGCGGCAATTCCCAAGTCAACAGTGGCGACGAAGAGCTGCGCGCCGTCGGCATTGCCTGCGATCCCTCGGGCAATGTCTATCTGACTTACGTCGATCTTGCCGCCAAAAAAGTCTGGCTGAGGATCAATCAAGGCGGAACCTGGGGAACTCCGATTGAGATTGTCGCCGCAAACGAACCATGCGACAACCCGAGAGTCGCCGTTGACGGCAGCGGAAATATCTTTCTCACCTGGTGGGATCGATCTCTTTTCCGGATCTTTTCCCGGGCGCGCATCGGAGGCGTCTGGGAAAGTGTCAAGGAGATCGGTCCGTCTTCGGCCAAGTATCCCGATATCGCCGTCGGGAACAACCGCGTCGTTTGCGTCTGGGTGAAAAGGAATCCATACGAATATAATGTCTTTTATGCCCAGCGGGGCAAATCTTTTAATGCGCCCTGGACAAACGGAGCCGCGGTGGCGGCCAGCGCCGAAGGACAGCAGTCGCCGGCCGTCGAGCTCGACGACAGCGATGTCGTCCATATCGTCTGGACGCCCCGCTTCGCCGATGGACAAAGGACGGTCACCTATGCCTATTCGACGGGAAGCGGGTTCAGCACGCCCGTCAATATCGCGAAAAAAACCCTTCTTCATTACCCAGGGATGGATGAACGGGGAGGGAATATCTATGTCATCTGGCAAGTCGGAGGTGTGCCTTGGGGCTCTTCGATGAATTACAATCACCGGATTTCCGGGACCTGGAATGGCGAGGGAGAAGTTCCGAATTCCGACGGGGGGACCCTTTGCGATGTCGCCGTCAGCCCCGGCCAGGACAAGGTTTATTATGTCTTTGACTCCTACGGTGAGATCATCGTCGAAACCCAGATCCTCTTTGCCGCCGGGCCGCCTCCCGACTATGAAAGCTACGCCATCGGTGATTTTGACGGCGACGGAAAGCTGGAGGGAGTTGTCGATTTCGGGGCTGCCGGAGTGATGCTGTGGGAAGACGACACCTGGACCCGTTTGACTCCCGACAATCCGGACAGCCTGCTGGCCACCGATGTCGATCATAATCATATCGACGAGCTGATCGGCGACTTCGGCGGGCTGGGGCTGTGGGCTTGGGTCTTCGGCGTTTGGCATCGAATCAGTCCCGCCAACGCGGATTGCCTGATCTCGGGAAATATCAACGGCAACGGGGGAAGCCAGCTGGTTTGCGATTTCGGTTCGGTCGGGCTGTGGCTCTGGGACGGATTCACCTGGACGATGCTGACCGGGACCAATCCGGAATCGATGATCTGCGCCGATATCGACGGTAGCGGAGATGAGGAGATCATCGTTGATTTCGGCACGCTCGGCGTCTGGGCGTGGGGCGACGGCGCCTGGAGTCAGCTGAGTGGTGCGAACGTCGAGCACCTGAACGCGGGGAATCTGGATGGCGATGGAGATCAGGAAGTCATCGGAGACTTTGGTTCGCTTGGCCTCTGGGCTTGGAACGGGGGAACGTGGCATCTGATCAGCGGCGCGAATCCGGAAGCGGTGCTTGCCGTGGATAGCGATGGAAACGGGACGGACGAGATCGTCGGAGATTTCGGCTCGATCGGCATGTGGATCTGGTCGACAAACGCCTGGAATCTGCTGAGCTATTGCAATGCCGAGATGATGAGGCCGGCGAATACGGATGGAGACAACGATCAGGAGGTCGTGGCGGATTTCGGGAGTCTCGGGCTCTGGCTCCTGGACGGTCTGAACTGGAGCGAGATGTATCGAGCCGATGCGCAAGATTTTGCCGCCCTGGATGTGGATGAAGACGGAGATGACGAAATCCTGGTGGATTTTGGAAGCGGCGGACTCTGGCTGTGGGACGACGGAGTCTGGACTCCCATCATCTGGTAGCGAAGCGAAAATCCGGCGTCGGACGATCCTGCGGGCGGCGAGAAGGACTCGAATCTCAGAACGTCCGCCCTTCATTTTTAAATTTGACAACCTATCAAAGAGCTGATATCCTTTGGCCGGGCGGAAAGGGAGCCTTGGACTCAAGTGTCGAATAAACCGTCCAGGAAAAACCGAGAGGAGGGGAAGGCCATGTTCGTTCGAATGACCACACTCCATGTCAAGCCGGAAAGCGTGGATGAAGGCATCGCCATTTATAAAAAAAGTGTTGTCCCGGCGGCCAGGTCGCAAAAGGGATTTGTCGCCACCTATTTGCTGGTGGACCGTCCCACGGGAAAAGGAATGGCTGTCACCTTCTGGAAAAGCGAAGAGGATGCTCTGGCCAACGAACGCAGCCTCTATTACCAGGAGCAAATCATTAAATTCCTACATATTTTGGAGGCCCCGCCGATTCGTGAAGGCTACGAGGTTGCCGTTCAAGGCTGAGCGATTCTTCCTGTCGCTTTGGGCGGAAAATCGGCCTTTCAGCCAGGGGCTTTAATTCGCGCTCAAAAGACGCATTTGTTATACTTATGGACGGGATCAATCGAGTTCCTGAAATCGAGGTGCCATCATGGTCGAGCAAGTCACGGAAAGCCAGGTCGTTAAGATCGCGCTGCTTATCGACGGGGACAACGCTCAGCCATCGCTGATCGGCGGTATCATCGCGGAAACCGCCAAGTATGGCTCGATCACCATCCGCCGGGTTTACGGGGATTGGACGGCGGCCAGCATGTCAGGCTGGAAAAATGTCTTGAACAACTACGCGATTCAGCCGATTCAGCAATTCCGATACACCGTCGGAAAAAATTCCACGGACAGCGCGATGATCATCGATGCCATGGACATCCTGCACAGCGGGCTCGTGGGCGGATTCTGCCTGGTTTCGAGCGACAGCGATTACACTCGTCTCGCCACTCGGATCAGGGAAAGCGGCGTCTTCGTGATGGGGATCGGCAAGAAATCCACCCCCAAGGCGTTTGTCAATGCCTGCAATCTCTTTATCCATACCGAAAACCTCGCTCCGAAGCCGCCGCAGCCGAGAAGAAAGACCGAGGGGAAGGCCCCGGGATTCAAAGAAGAGAAACACAGCCGGGAACTCGATCCTCTGCCGTTGCTCAAGGGCGCTTACGAAATGGCCTCCCAGGAGGATGGGTGGGCCAACCTTGGGACGCTGGGTTTTTACCTTCGCCAATTGGATCCCAGCTTTGACCCGAGAACGTACGGGTTCAAGCAATTGTCCCAGCTGATCAAGAGCTTTCCGTCTCTTTTTGAACTCAAGTTCCGGGAGGAAGGCGGCGCCACGAACGCCTACATGAGGAGCAAGGAAGAGACGACAGGTCGTTGAGGCCTTTCAGGGAGAGGCGAGGAACGAGCGCAGTTTCCCGCCTTTGCTGAAGCTCTCCAGCTTGCGCAGAGCTTTGGCCTCGATCTGGCGGATGCGCTCACGCGTCACCTTGAACACTTCGCCGACCTCTTCCAGGGTGTGTTCTTTTCCGTCCATCAGGCCGAAGCGCAACTTTAGGACCTCGGCCTCTCTCTCCGTCAGACTGTCCAGGGCCTGTTCAATCTGCTCACGTAGGTTGCGGTGAATCACCGCGTCCTCGGGAGAAAGGCTGCTCTTATCCTCGATGAATTCACCCAGCCGGCTATCTTCCTCGTTTCCCACGGGCGCGTCCAGGGAGACCGATTCCTGAGCCGCCTTGATGATTTCCCGGACCTTGATGACAGAGAGGCCCATTTTCTTGGAAATTTCCTCATGGGTCGGCTCGCGACCGCGGTCCTGGACAAAGGTCTGGATCATTTTTTTCAAGCGGTTGATCGTCTCGACCATATGGACCGGGATCCGAATGGTCCGAGCTTGGTCGGCGATCGATCGGGTAATCGCCTGCTTGATCCACCAGGTCGCATAGGTGGAAAACTTGTAGCCTCGTCGGTAATCAAATTTTTCCACCGCCCGCATCAGGCCGATATTCCCTTCCTGAATCAGGTCGAGAAAGCCCAGGCCGCGATGGGTGTATTTTTTGGCGATCGAGACGACGAGCCTGAGGTTCGCTTCGACCAGCTCCTTCTTTGCTCTGTCGCTGAGCTGTTTGCCGAGGCTGATTTGGCGCAGGATCGCGCCCGCCTGCTCGCAGCTGACTCCGGTTTCCTGGCGCTCTTTCTTCAGGTTTCTTTTGACCTCGACGATCCGTCGCTCGAGGTCCGCGCGGCGGTCAGCCGCTTTGGTTCGGCACCGCGCTTGCTCCAACTCCTCCTTTGTCTCGGCCAATTCGCAAAAAGCCTGAAATCGCAGCCGGGTCGCCTCGATCATTTTTTCTTTCTGGGAGGGCCAGAGATGGAGGTCGCCGACCTGAGAGATGAGACGGACGATCAACCGTCCCCGCCGGAAGGCGTTTTTCTTCAGCGGCGGGATTTTCTCTAGCTCGGCAACCGTTTCCCGAATTTTCTTCATCACCCGCAATAAAGCTCTTCTTTTTCGGGCGAGCTTTTCTTCATCGACTTCGTCACCGCAATCGAAGATCTCTTGAAGCGGCAGAGTCCCTTCTTTGATGACTTCCTCGAAGAAAAAGAGCTTGTCGGCGATCAGCCGGGTTCTGGAGAGCGCCTTGATGATCGTTTTTTCGCCCTTCTCGATCTGTTTGGCCAGGGCGATTTCGCCTTCTCGAGTGAGGAGAGAAATGCTGCCCATGTCCCTGAGGTAAAGCTTCACCGGGTCGGTGCCTGTGTCCCCTGTCTCCGCAAGCAGAAGGTCACCGGGTTGACCGGGGAGGCCGGGAAGGGATTTACCTGTTTCCTTCAAGGTTTTGGCAAGATTTTCGAAATGGTCCCAGAAATCGACATTCTGGCGCAGAAGTTCGTCGCTGAGGTCAAAAGAAGAAGTTTTTCTTTTTACCGTCAAACCTGAACCTTTTTAAATATTTTGGCAAAATTTCCCTCAGAATGCAAATCGGCCGCCGATCGAAAGATCCGGTTGACTTTCGGCGGTGTTCTTTGAATAATAATCAGAGAAGAAAGGCTTTGAATTTTTTGGCTTTGTCGGTCGATCTTCAGAGGGAAGAATCAGCATGAACATCAAGAGGCGGGCAAAAGAGGATGTGGTGATCTTCGACATCGAAGGGGAAATCCGGCGCTCCGACATCAGCGATCTGACCCTCCATCAATTGGTCAAAGACCAGCTGGATTCAGGCCAGCGGAAGATTCTCCTCAACTTTGAGCATGTTGAGTTCATCGACAGCTTCGGGGTGGGGGAGATCCTGGCCAGCTATATTTCGACTCATAACCTGGGGGGAAAGCTGAAACTCGTCCGCATCTCAAAAAAGCTCTATCTGATTTTTCAGATCACGAATCTGGTCAATGTCCTCGAGATCTTTGAAGACGAGGAATCCGCCCTGAAGAGTTTTTTTAGCGGTTCGCTTTAAGGGACTGATTTAAGCCCGAGTCATTCCGTGGCCAGAAGCCGTGTCCAATCCATCATTGCCCGGGCCATCGCCATCAAACCTTCTGAGAGGGCGATGTCTTTTTTCCTGTTCGGCTATTTTTTTCTGATCACCGCGCCTTACTACATCATCAAACCCATCCGCCGGGCGAGCTATCTTGATCAGCAAGGGGATGAAAAACTCCCGTTGGCTTACTTGCTGACGGCGGTCATCATGGGGGTCATTGTCAACCTCCATTCCCGGCTCCAGGTCAAGCTGGCCCGCGAGCGGCTGATCCTTTCGAGCCTCCTGTTCTTTTTTCTGAACATCATCGGCTTCTGGCTGCTTTTCCGCTTCCACTGGGCGTGGGTACCGACGGTTTTCTGGGTCTGGGC
>CAZNVB010000083.1:0-2916 GCA_964576265.1 uncultured Eubacteriales bacterium
GGCCAGCGCCGGGGATTGGGGATTGCCGCTGCCCGGCCTCTTTACGTCGTTGCCATCGACGCCACCTCAAACTCCGTCCTTGTCGGCGACGATCGTGACCTCTATCAAAAATCTCTGATCGCCGGGGATTTGAATTGGACCGGTGAAAGGAAGGTTGAGACGGGCGTCCGGGTTCGGGCAAAAATCCGCTACAAGCACGAGGCGGCATCCGCCACCCTCTTTCCTCTCGCCAAAGGGCGGGTCCGGGTTGAGTTCGACCGGCCACAGCGGGCCATCACTCCCGGGCAGTCCGTCGTCTTTTATCGGCGCGACGTCGTTGTCGGCGGTGGCGTGATTGAGCGGGGTTTCGACCGGTAAGAGAATCTCCCTCTTTCCGTCGGCTCGGCGCCGAGTGGATGATTGAACTCCGATCCCTGGCAGCCGGACATAACCTGTCCCGGCCCGGAAAGATGGAGTGCTGAGGAGAGGTCTTTTCGAATGATCTCCGGCCGCCGGCCGGCGCTTATAGCTTCTGGATCATCTCCCGGATTTCGTGGCTGATCTTGAGCGCATCCTCATACTTTCGCTGCCACATGTTCCGGCCGAAAATGAGCCCATCGACCCCGGCCTCCAGGCTGAGCCGTACCTTGCGGATGAGGTCCTCGTCGCCCATCTTGCTTCCGCCTGAAATCAGGACACCGGCCCTTCCCGCCGACTGGACGACCATGTGAAGGGCTTCTTCTTCGCTGAGGTCCTGATAAGCGTTGTAAGCCTTGAAGGGGCCTTTTTCATCATAGCTTCCGCCTTTCGGAGGAACGGGAAGGTTGATTTTCGTCATCGTCGCTCCGAGCTCGTTGGCCATTCGGGCGGCGTAATCCACCATGGCCAGGGAGTCCCGGCCGTGGCCGCGCGTTTCGACATACGGACCGCGGGGATAGGCCCACAGGATGAGCGGGATGCCGTAGCGGCGGCACTCCTGGCGCAGCTTGGTAAACTGAAGGATGTCGTCGGCCTCGCGCGGCGAGCCGACATAGAGCGTGTAACCGATGGCGTCGGCGCCGAGTCGGAGGGCGTCCTCGACGCTTGCATCGAGGGGCGAGAACGGCGCGTCGTCGGGGGCGATCGATGTCTTGCCGTTGATTTTGAGGACCAGGGGGACGCGGCCGGCGTACTTCCGAAAGTGCTTTTCGGCCAACCCGACGTGACAGACAATGCCGGAATAATTGGCCTCTTCGGCCAGAGCGAGTTCGAACTCCAGGTCGGCGCTCGCCGGGTTGGGGAAGAAATCGCGCGGCCCGTGCTCGAGGCCCTGGTCGATCGGGAGGAACATCATTTTTCCGTTGCCCGGACCGTGAGCGTACATCAGCTCATAGAGGTGGCGGCGTTCGCCGGCGGTCAAATAGTCCAGGTCGATAGAGAACTTTTCGACCCTTTCCTTGCGCGCCATCTTTGCCTCGATCTCTTGAATCATCTCTTTCATCGGATTGCTCCTTTGACGGTGAAATCGGAATAAAAATCTGAGCTTTAATAGCGAACCGGCAAGAGTCCCTATTTTAATATTTCAGCGATTTTTATTCAAGAAACAAGGCGGGCCGAATTCGGGGATCTTCAGTTCTTGGCCTCGCTCGGCAGACGCCTCCGGGTCGGCCGGTTGGTCCATTTTTGGCCGTCGAAATAGAGGACTCCGTTTAACAGGTTCGCCCTGTATTGTTCATCCAACGTGCTTTTGATCTTGCCTTCCCTGACGGCTTCATTGTAGAGCTGGATGAAGCCATGGCTGAAGATGACATTTTCCACGGCGAGATCCGGATTGAGAATGTAGATCATTTTGCTGACGGCTGTGGACAGAGACAGTCGCCCGTTTTTTAGAACATCCATTCTCTGGATCGCCTCGACGGGATTGGCGAGGATATCGAAATCCGTCCGGGGAAAGAGGAGATAGTATTTTTCTGAACCCGGGCCGAGTTCCGGAGAGCGAAA
Source organism: uncultured Eubacteriales bacterium (assembly GCA_964576265.1). Lineage (GTDB taxonomy): Bacteria > Acidobacteriota > Aminicenantia > Aminicenantales > UBA8522 > CAZNVB01. The sequence continues at coordinate 1,960 of CAZNVB010000083.1, forward strand.
TTTGTTTTCCGTCTGGGGAGAGCCTCCGTGAAGACGATCGGCTTCAAAGACGACCAGACATGCCTTGCCGTATTCATTATTCAAGCCGGCAAATAAAATTTCCTTTTTGCCGTCTCTGTCCAAATCGGCAAAGACAAAGTCGCTCAGGTAGCCTGAATTCCAATATTCTCCGAGCACTCTTCCCTGGGAGGATAACGAGACAAGCTGGGTGGGCCAGTCGGGATTCTGAAGGCTGCTGATGAAAATTTCCAGCTGGCCCTCGTTGTCGATATCGCACGTGTCAAAACCGCAAATTCGGTAATCGTTGCTGTAGAGGGTCGAGCCGAATTTCATTTCCCGGCCCGCCCTGAACCTCCACAGCTCACCGCCGCGGTGATTGAAACAGATGAGATCGCCTTCCCCAATCTCGTCCCGGGTTTGAGTGCTGAATAAGACTTCGATCCTTCCATCCGCGTTGATATCTTTCATCATGAGAGTGGGCAACAGATGGCCGGGGCCGGAATTATTTTTGCACCTGAATTGGAAGCTCTCTCGATACGCGTTTTCCCCGGAAAGATTTTGCAGCCCGGTCTCATATCGCCAGAGTTCTTTTCCTTTCGCGTTGAGAACAATAAATGTTGAGCCTTCGATTCGGAAGTCGGCCGGCTCGGACGGGGCAAGAATCCGGGGGAGGAATAAAAACAGAAGGACGCCGACGGCAGCCAGGGCCGGGAGGCCGAGATAAAAGAGGGGCTTTTTTAGAAGTTGGAGGAGAGAGGCAGCGTTTCCGTTGACTATCCGATTCGGCTTTCTCCGGCGCAGCCATTCATCGAGCTCATCCTTAAAGGCATAAACCCTGGATTTCGGGGATTCGGGATCGACACGGTAAACGGGAAGACCATATTTTTTCTCCCACCTCAGGCAAGTTCGGATATCCCGGCCGAGATACTGGGCGATCTCCTTCCAGGAAGTGAACCG
>CAZNVB010000084.1:0-36209 GCA_964576265.1 uncultured Eubacteriales bacterium
CTATAGCACAGTTACCGCGATGGAGCATAATCCATTTATCTCGATATACGGAATTGAGAGCCATAGAATTCGTCGCCAGAAGTCAGAATCCCGTCATAATTCGGCGGGAGATTCGATGATTCGATGAAGCCCGGCCAGCGAAACCGAACGCGCGGAGATAGCCTGCTTTTCCAGCGTCTCCATCGCTTTTAACCCGCTTCCGGTGATAACGAGAACGACCTCGCCTCTCAGCCGGATGGTCGGCTCTTTGATGAGCTTGATGAGTCCGGCCAGAGTCGTCGCTGAAGCCGGATCGGCGAAAATCCCCTCCATTTCCGCCAGCTCTCGCTGAGCGGAAAGAATCTGCCGGTCTGTGACGGCGGTGATCAAACCGCCCGTCTCTCGGATCCACTTGAGGACGAGATTTCCGGCTGGGGGATCCGGGTTGGAAATGGCATGGGCCACGGTCTCTCCCTTGAACACACGCTTGAATTTCTCCCTGCCTTGAGCGAACGCTCGGGCGAGGGGAGCGCATCCCCGGGCCTGAACGCCGACGAATGCCGGAAGATCGCGGCTGATCCCCTCCTTTTTCAGGTCGAAGAAGGCGCGCATCAACCCGATCAGGTGCCCGCCCGAGCTCACCGGGCAGAACACGAATCGAGGGACTCGAGCGCCGAGCTGATGGAATATTTCGAACCCCGTGACCTTATAACCCTCAATTCTCAGCGGGTCGATCGAATTCATGAAATAAATCCCGTGTCTTCGTCCAATCGCATAGCTCGACCGGAAAAGAGCCGCATAATCTCCCCTGACCTTGAAAAGTTCTGCGCCGTGAATTCCCGTCGAGCCGATTTTTTCTGCCGTCGAATCTTCTTTGAGAAGAACGACCGTCTGAAGGCCCGCCTTGGCGCCGTAGGCGGCTGTCGATGCCGCCATGTTTCCGGTCGAAACCGTGCCGATCTTTCCTATGCCGAGGGAAACGGCTTTCTGAACCGCGACCGCCGTGCCCCGGTCTTTGAAACTCTGGGTCGGGTTCGTGGTCTCGTTCTTGGCGAAGAGTGGAGGAAGATTCCATTCCCGGCGCAGGCGATCGAGCGACACGAGGGGGGTATTGCCCTCGCCCAGACTGAGTTTACGTTCGATCCGGCCGAGCGGCAAAAAGTCGCCATATTTCTCCATAGCGAGGTCTTTTTCTCGATAAAAAGCGCGGCCGGTGCGGGGATTAAAAATGAGCATCGGTTCCTCACATCGGGGGCAAAAAGGGTCAAAGACATCCAAAGGCTTTTTCAGGCCGCAGAAAGGACATTCCAGCCGATCCATGGGCTTTCCTCCGCAGGCTGTTCTCAGGGCTCTTATAAAATATCAGCGCCCATCGGTCAACTCGGAGGGAGAACCGCTTGGCTGAAAGAAATTCGGCAAGCGCTTTCGGTTTTAAGCTCGGGAGATTTCGGCTGAAGTTGTAAATTCAGCCGCGGCCGTGTAAAATCTGGCTCATTCGGATTCCATCATGGCCGAAGACGATGAGAAATGGATGCGGCAAGCGCTTCTCGAGGCTGAAAAGGCAAGAAGCAGGGGAGAGGTGCCCGTCGGCGCCGTCCTGGTCGCCGAAGGCCGAATCCTGGCTCGGGGCCATAATCAGCCTGTGCTCAGGAACGACCCGACGGCCCATGCAGAAATCGTCGCCCTCCGCAGGGGAGCGACAAGACGAAAAAACTACCGCTTGCTCGGCTGCGACCTCTATGTCACGCTTGAGCCGTGCGCCATGTGCCTCGGAGCCATCGTCCAGAGCCGGATCCGGAGGCTGGTCTTCGGCGCAGCCGACCCGAAATCCGGCGCCGTATGTTCGGCCATGAGATTCCCGTTCGCCAGGCTGAATCATCGGCCGGAAATCCGCGGCGGCATCCTGGCCGGGGAATGCAGTCGTCTCGTCAGGGATTTTTTTAGAGCGCGACGATGAGCCATAGCGAGGTGTTTCCGGCCTTTCTCCTGGCTCTGAGATACGGAAACGAGATCCGAAGACGATATCGCTTGAGCGCCCATGATACGGGGCGATGAGCGGCTGGTTGAAACGGAGAGGTGGCCGAGTGGTTGAAGGCGACGGTCTCGAAAACCGTTATCCTGGGCAACCGGGATCGTGGGTTCGAATCCCACCCTCTCCGCCAGAACCTCCGAAAGGAGCGGATATCGCTGCAAGGAGACGTTCGCGGACGGCTTTCCTTTCCTCCGCGCCCAAAGAAGCCAAAAAGATCAAGCGAGGCCAAACTAAAACAGCAATTCCGGGGCAGGAACGTAAAGAAAATTCGGAGGGGGATCGAGCCGGTTGATGAACAAGAGAACAGTTCCTCTCATCCTCATCGGGTTCGGAAACGTCGGTCGAGCCTTCCATCGTCTGGTGGAGGAAAAAGAAGATCTCCTCAGCCGACAGTACGATCTTCAGCTCTCTCTTCAGGCCATCTTGAACTCAAAAGGAGGCGTTCTATCCTCTCGGTCGATCTCTCCTCTGACTGGGCCGATCGCCGGAGGAAAAATGGCGCTCGAAGAACATCCTGCCTGGCACTCGGGACTCTCTCTAAAAACCATCCTTCAGTCCACGGACAGAGGAGCGCTCGTCGAATGCACGCCTTCCAACCTCAAAACAGGCGAACCCGCTCTGAGCTACATCCGTTTGGGCCTTGACGCCGGCTGGAACATCGTGACAGCGAATAAAGGACCTCTGGTCGTCGATCTCAAGGGCTTGAGGAAGAAGGCAACTGAAAAAGGCCTGGCCCTGAAGTTCAGCGCCGCGGCCGGGGCTGCTCTGCCCGGCCTCGATGTCGGACTCTTTTCGCTCGCCGGAGCGGAAATCCTCGGCTTTGAAGGGATCCTCAATGGGACGACAAACTTCCTCCTGACGCGAATGAACCAGGGCGATCGTTACGAAGACGCTCTTCAAGAAGCCAGAGAAAAGGGCATCGCCGAGCCCGATCCCTCCCAGGATGTCGAAGGATGGGATACGGCGGCCAAAGTCCTCATCTTGGCCAACGCGGTTCTCGGCCTTGACCTGACGATCGCCGATATCGATCGTCATGGCATGACCGGGATTCCCGCGAAATTTCTCGCCGCCGCGAGAGCCAAGGGAAAGTCCGTGAAGCTCCTGGGAAGGGTTTATCGTTCCGGATCCCAATATAAGGCGGAAGTCAAGCCGATCGCCCTCGACTCCGGTCATCCTCTTTTCGGCGTCAACGGAACAAACAAAGGAATCGTTTATTTCACCGACACGATGGGCGAGGTGGTTGTGATGGGGGGAAAATCCGACCCGCGAGGGGCGGCCGCGGCTCTGCTGAAGGACTTGATCAATATTTATCTGCGAAAATAGATGGCCGAAAGTCGTCTTTATCCATGGCCATCTTTGTGGAGGGATCCGATGCCACAAAAAAATTTCCTGAACATCTTGACGGCCTTTTGGATCTTGTTTTCAGCGATCGCGTCCGCGGCCGCGTTCTCCTTGCCGCCCGACACCCGTTCCCGCAGCGCTTCCAACGCGGGGGCTCTCGCCTCGGAGAACGGCCCGAAGCCTCTTCGCCTCGCGCTCGTCGATTGCCTCCGCCGGGCGCTCGAGGCCAACCTCGACCTGCAAATCGAAGTTCTCAATCCCGACTTGAACAGGCTTTCTGTTTCCCAAGCGAGAGAAGAGTTTCTTCCCCGGTTCAATGTCAGTTCTTCCTATCTGAACCAAGACATTCCGAGCACCTGGGGAGTGGAAGGGCCAACGGTTTCCACCAAAAGGGACTACTATTATATCGACTTTTCGGAACGGCTGCCGACAGGAACCGAGGCCACCTTCAGCCTCTATACACAAAAAACCGACACTTCCCGCGCCTTCACCACGGTCAACCCTTCTTATTACAGCGAGTTTCGGCTTCATCTGCGACAGCCTCTCTTGCGCGGCTTCGGTCCCAAAATCAACCGCTACGAAGCGATCAAGGCCGAGCGACAGCTGGACATTTCTCTGGCCGACCTCAAGTCCGCCATCCTTCAGACCGTTTATCGCGTCGAAGAAGCCTACTGGAACCTCTATTATGCCCGCGAGAGCCTGCGCGTCCTCGAACAAGCGCTCGACCAAAGCCGGGAGATGCTCAGACGAAATCAGGAAGCCGCTCGGATCGGGACGAAATCGGCCATCGAGGTTCTGAGCGCCGAGGCCCAAGCCGCCGGTTACGAAGATGGGATTCTCTCGGCCCGACTCCAGGTCGAAAAGATGGAGAATCGCCTCAAATCTCTCCTCCACTTGCCATTTGAGGAAGGAGCGAGAACGGATCGATGGGAGAAGGAAGAGGAAACCTCGGCCGTCATCCCGACCGACCGCCCCGAACCGGAACAGTGCGCCGTAACCGGCGAAGAGGCCTTGCGGCAGGCCCTTGCCGAGCGTCCGGAAATCAAGCGCGCCGAAAGCATGATCGCCGGCACCGCCCACGACATCGGCTATGCGAAAAACCAGCTTCTTCCCCAGCTTGACCTCAACTTTTCGTTCTGGTTTCCCGGACAGTCCGGAGTAAGATATATTTTCTTGAACGACAACCCGCTGACGGGAGTGATCGTGGACAAAATCGTCGGCAGCCGGGGCCAATCCATCAAAGACATCATGAAAGGGACCTATCAAAATGTCTCGGTCGAGGCCACTCTAACGCTCCCGCTGGCCGATCTTTTCTCTCGGGCCGGCCTGGCCAGGGCAAAGCTGGCTTATGAACAGGCCAACCTTCAACTGGAAAAAGAACGGCAGGCAATCGAGGTCGAAGTCCGGGAGGCGATCGCCGACCTGGAGACGAAGGCGAAAAAAATCGAGTCTTCGGCCCGCTACAGAGAGCTGGTCGAAAAACAGGTCGCCGCCGAAACGAAGCGCTATGAGCTCGGTCTTGTGGGGAGCGAATGGCTCTTTACTTACCAGAAGAACCTCTCCCAGGCCAAAGTCGATGAAATCCGGGCGATCATCGACTATAAAATTGCCCAGGCCGCCCTGGAGAAAGCGATGGGGACGACGCTGAAGACGAAAGGCCTCCGCGTCAAAGACATAGAGTTCTGATCCCTCGGTGATCATCCATTTGAGGCCCGCGCTCCGTCCCCAGGTTCATTGACCTGAACCGCCGATTCTGATAACTTGTATGCCTGTTCATTCCGCTAATCAAAAAAGTTTTTAGGCGCGGAGAGGTGTCCGAGCGGTTTAAGGAGCACGCCTGGAGAGCGTGTGTGCGTCTCGATTGGCGCACCGTGGGTTCGAATCCCACCCTCTCCGCCAGTGTCTGAAGGCCTGCAAAGAAAGACGCGATTCGGTCAAGACGGAAAGGAGTCTTGTCATGGACAGCCGCGATTATATCGTCATCGAAGACCTGTACGGAGCCCATAATTATCATCCTTTGGACGCTGTGCTGACGAAAGGAAAAGGAATCTGGGTCTGGGATGTGGAAAACAGGAAATACCTCGATTTCCTGAGCGGCTACTCGGCCGTCAATCAAGGGCATTGTCATCCGCGGATCGTCAAATGCCTCCAGAGCCAGGCCAAGCGTCTGACCCTGACTTCTCGGGCCTTCCGCAATGACCAATGGCCGCTGCTCGCAAGAGAGCTCTCTGTTTTGACCGGCTATGAAATGGTCCTGCCGATGAACTCCGGGGCCGAATCGATTGAAACGGCGATCAAGTGCGCCCGGAAATGGGCTTATCAAAAAAAGGGCGTCCCTCAGGATCAGGCGGAGATCATCACCTGCGCCAATAATTTTCACGGTCGGACCGTGACCATCATCAGCTTCTCCACCGAGCCTCTCTATCGGAACGATTTTGGACCGTTCACGCCGGGCTTCAAGGTCATTCCCTACGGGGACGCCGAGGCCCTGCGTCAGGCCGTGACGCCCAATACCGCGGCCTTTCTCGTCGAGCCCATCCAGGCCGAGGCCGGCATCCTGATTCCGCCCGACGGCTATCTCAAGGCAGCCAGGGAAATCTGCGACGCGAACAATGTCCTCTTCATTGCCGATGAAATCCAGACAGGTCTGGGACGAACGGGAAAGCTTTTCGCCTGCGATCATGAAGACATCAGAGCGGACATCGTCGTCATCGGAAAATCTCTGGGCGGGGGCTGCTATCCCATCTCTGCCACCCTGGCCTCGCGCGAGATCCTGGGCGTGTTCAAGCCCGGAGAACACGGCTCCACCTTCGGCGGAAATCCGCTCGCTTGCGCCGTAGCCAGAGAAGCTCTGAGGGTCATTCAAGAGGAAAAGCTCGTCGAGAACGCCGCCGCGATGGGAGAATATTTTCTCGCCGAGCTGAAAAAAATCAAGAGCCGGCAGATTAAAGAAGTCAGGGGAAAGGGATTGCTGATCGGGATTGAGCTCCGGCCGGAAGCGGGCGGAGCGAGGCGTTTCTGCGAGGAGCTGAAGAAAGAGGGCCTGCTGTGCAAGGAGACCCACGAACATGTCATCCGTTTTGCCCCACCTCTGATCATTCGGCTAAAAGACCTCCGCTGGGCCGCCAAGAGAGTCAAGCAGGTGTTCAAGCGCTTGGGCTGACCGAATGTCCCATATTTCGATCGATTTGATAAAAATACTCGATTCCTATCCTGCCTGTCATAATCGAGCCCTTCGGCGGGAACGCTCTCTTCGGTCGAGCTCGCAGTCCGGCCGAGGTCGCGGGGTCTGCCGCCCCTCCCTGGAGAGAAAGATTGCAGTTGTCCTTTTTTTGAGACATAATACAGACTCCAATTAAGCTCACGACTTTTCTTTTTCGGGGGAGATGTCTTGGCACGATGTTTGCTATAGAAAATTGACGCTTGGAGGAAAGGACATGAAAAGAAACATCCTGGCTTTTTTGGCAGCAACCGTCCTGCTGACAAGCTGCGTGATTTATGTCCCCTATGAAGGCGACCGGGACAGGCCCGAGCCTTCGCCGCCGCGAGGGGACCGTTACGGCCGAACCTATGACTCATCCTCCTTCCCGGCAGAGACGGACATTTCCTATTTTTACGATTACCTGGCTTCCTATGGTATATGGGTCAGATACGCTCCCTATGGGTACGTTTGGATCCCGCGCTCCGTCGGCCTGAGCTGGCGTCCCTATACGTACGGCCGCTGGGTCTGGACAAACTACGGCTGGACCTGGCTCTCCTACGAAAAATGGGGCTGGGCCTGCTATCATTACGGCCGCTGGGGATGGGACCGTCGGCTCGGCTGGTACTGGGTCCCAGGAACGGTCTGGGCGCCGGCCTGGGTGACCTGGCGATGGGGTCGCCTCTATATCGGCTGGGCGCCTTTGCCTCCGGACATCGAGTTCGTCCCCGGAGTCGGGATTCGATCGCTTCCCTATGATTTCCCGCACCATTATTGGGTGTTCATCGAGGGCCGGTATTTCCAGCACGAATATCTCGACCGTTATGTGTTGCCCTATGAGCGGAATGCGACGGTCATCAATTTCACCGTCCATAAAGCCAACCTCGCCCAGAGGAACAGATTGCTCTTCAACGACGGGGTGGACGTGGAGCAAGTTCGGCTCGCCACCGGCCGGGAAATATCCCGTTATCAACTGGAGGATGCGGCACGGCCGGGTGAATCCCGAGTCTCCCGAGAGACGGTCAATATCTATCGACCGGTGATCAGGAAAAACGAAACGGCCAGCCCGAAGTCCGTTCTGGAAAGGGAAGAGGCGGAGACCAGAGTTCCGGAAATACGAAGGGGAACTCTGGAAGGTCAAGCTTCGGAAAACGAGATCGAACGCCGACTGAAATCTCGTCAGGAAAAGGAAATCCAGCTGCTCGAGGAAACACAGAAAGCCGAAGAAGAAGAGATCAAAAAGAAGGCCGAGGACGAAAAAAGATTCGTTTCCCGGCCGGCCGAAAAAGAGAAAATCGAAAAGGAATATGCCGTCAAGTCGGAAGAATTGAAAAAAAGGCACCAGGAAGAGAAAGAAAAAATCGGCCAGCGACACGAGGAAGAGAAGAAAACCGTCGGAGGCCGAATCAAGAAAAAGGGCGAAAACTAAGCCTGACCCGATCGCCTCTGTTCCCGGAGCGAAACAAGGACGACGGCGACAAGGATCACGGCACCGCCTCCGAGGGTGCGGAGAGAGGGCCTTTCTTTCAGAAGGACAAAGGCGAGGGAGATGCCGTAAACCGGTTCCAGAGCGCTGATGATGCTTGCCGCCTGGGCCCTGATGCGCCGCATCCCGGAGATGAACAACGTGTGAGCGCCCGATGTGCAGACGACCCCAAGAACGGCGAGAAGGAGCAATTCCTTTTTCGTTATTCGGCCGCCGGACAGCCAGACAAATGGAAAGAGGATCATCGAGGCGAAGAAATCCTCATAGAAGGCGATCGCCAGACTCGAGTGTTTTTGAGCCAGGCGCCGGTTGAAGACGGTCAGGACGGCGAACGTCAGCCCCGACACAAGGCCCCAAACGATGCCCCGGAAAGTCGCCTCAGCCGGATCGAAGCGTGGAACGATCAAGAATATCCCGGCCAGGCAAAGCACCGCCAAAATCAGATTCGGCCGGTCGATTCTTTCTCTCGTCAATAAAGCCTCAAAAAATACGGTAAACACGGGAAAAGAAGAGTAGGAGAGGAGCCCGACGGAAACCGAAGAAACCTGAATCGATTGGAAGAAGCTCATCCAGTGAAGGACAAGGATTCCGGCGAGCAAGAAAAGAAGCCCTCCAGATCGACGGCCTGCCGGGCGGAGAGGCTGTTTTCTTGCCAGGAGAATGACGGCCAAAGCGAGGCTGGCGAAAACGACTCGGCCAAAGACGATCAAGAACGGCGGCAAAGTGATCCATTTGCCGAACAGCCCGGCCAGGCCAAAGAGAGCGGTCGCGATATGGATTTCAGCCAGGTTTCGCTTGGACAATTCAACGAGCTCCGCCGGGAATTATAAACCAGCCGGCATCCCTTTCTAAAGCCGGGGTTTCAAAACTGGTCAAAGGAGCCTTCTCATTTGGAGAATGGCTGCCGGAGCGGGGCGGACGCAGCCGGCGGTAAAAGCATGAATCGACATCTCTCGGCCGCGGAATATCTTTTGGCAAGAGGGATGAATTGTGCTATCATATCACATCCTTAGAAGGAGCGTTTTTTCCTTTCGCCGATAGCCGGTCGAAGCGATGCCATACCTCATATATGCCCGCAAATACAGGCCGAGAAGCTTTGAGGAAGTCGTGGGCCAGAAACCCATTGTCCAGACACTCCAGAACGCGATCAAGGCCAATCGGATCGCTCAGGCCTATATTTTTTCCGGAATGCGCGGCGTGGGGAAGACCACGGTCGCCCGCATCCTGGCCAAGGCGTTGAATTGCCAGCACGGGCCGACGCCGACCCCCTGCAACAGCTGCGAATCGTGTCGGGCGATCACCGAAGACCGGTCGATCGATGTTCTCGAGATCGACGGTGCTTCCAACCGAAAAGTCGAGGATATCGGTCCGATCCGCGACACGGCCAAATACATGCCCATTCACAGCCGGTACAAGGTCATCTACATCGACGAGGTCCACATGCTTTCCCCCCACGCCTTCAACGCCCTGCTGAAGACTCTTGAGGAGCCGCCCGAACGAACGGTCTTCATCTTTGCCACCACGGAATTCCATAAAGTGCCGCCGACGATCGTCTCCCGTTGCCAGCACTTTGAGTTCAAGAAGATTTCCCAGAAAGAAATCGTCAATCACCTTTTGATGATCGCCCGGGAGGAAAAAATTACGGTCTCCCCCTACGGCCTTCGCCTCATCGCCGAAGCTTCGGACGGCAGCCTGAGAGACGCCCAGAGCTTGCTCGATAAAGCGGTCGCTTTTTCCGGCGAAACGATCCAAGACGAAGAATTGAAAGATATCCTCGGGGCCATCGGCAAGGATATTCTCTTTGCCTGTTCAAGCCTGATCCTAGATCAGAAAGCCTCCGGGGTTTTCACTTTGATTGAGCAAGTCGTCGAACGGGGATATGACCTCCGAACCTTCTACAGGGAGCTCGTCGAGCACTTTCGCAACCTTCTCCTGGCCAAATCCGTGAAAGAGCTGAAGGACTATCTCCCCCTGAACAACGAAGAACTCGCCCAGCTCTCCCAAGAAGCGGAAAAAGCGTCCGAAGAGGAATTTCTGCGCTATCTCCTCGCCCTTCAGCAGGCGGAGGCGGGACTCCGCAATTCCAGCCACCCTCAAATCTATCTGGAGACCGTTTTGGTCAAGCTCTGTCACTATAAAAGACTCGTCCCCATCGAGCATTTGATTTCCGAAATCGAAAGATTAAAACCTGAGGCGGTCTCATCGGCAGAGAGCTCCCCGTTGCTTGGCTCACCGTCGGCGGCGCCCCTTCCCCAACCGCCCCCCAAGACGGTTCCGACGCCCGACGTTCCTCGGGCCAAAAAGGTCGATGCGGACGAGGAAAAGGAAATCTACGCCAAGATTTTGGCCGAGCTGCAAAAAGAAAAAAGCTCCCTGGCCGCCCTGTTCAGCCGCCTGAGCTTTTTCAAACTCAAAGACGAGTCGATGGATATCCGATTCCATCCGGAGAAACGCTTTATTATCGATCAGCCGATCGCCATCGAGATCGCTTTTCCGGCCGGCGAGGATTTCTCGCGGGAATCCGTTGAACTGGAGACGAAAACGATCGAGAAAATCGCTTCCGCTATTCTGGGACAGAAGGTCAAGGTTCGAATCCTGGATTCGCCCGTCGGAACCAAAGACAGGAAAGGAAAGGAAATGGAGCTGGCGCTTAAAGATCCGTCGGTCCAGGCCTTTATGGACAAGTTTCATGCCCAGATTCTTTCCGTCGAGCCAATCAAAGGGACGAAAGGAAAAGAATAAAAATGAAGGGTCTAGGTAATTGGCAAAAAATTATCAAGTCCGCCACCGAAATGCAGGAGAAGTTGGAGAAGGAAATGGCTGAACTTCGCCTCGAAGGGTCAAGCGGCGGTGGAATGGTGACCGTCACCCTGGACGGCCGGAAAAACCTCCTTTCGATCCGCCTGGATCCCGAGGTGATCAACAGGGACGATCTGGAGATGCTTCAGGACCTCATTGTCGCCGCTTTCGCCGATGCCGCGGGAAAAGTCGACCGACATCTCTCAGAACGCCTGGGCGGCGCCTTGAAAATTCCCGGTCTCGGCTGATGTTCGATTACGCTCAACCCCTCCACCGGCTCATCGAAGAGCTGAAAAAAATCCCCGGTATCGGGGCTAAAACCGCCCAGAGAATTGCTTTTTTTGTCCTCAGCCTTCCTCAAGAAGATGCCGACCGGCTGGCCGAGGCGATTCGGGAGGCCAAACGGAAAATATTCTATTGTTCGGTCTGCAACAACATTACTCATGTCGATCCGTGCGAGATTTGCACCGACAGCGAGCGGACGAATGACGTCCTCTGCGTCGTCGAGGAGCCGTATAACATTTCTTCAATTGAAAAAACCGGAGTTTTTCATGGCCGGTATCACGTCCTTTTGGGAACGCTGGCGCCTCTGCGGGGAGTCGGGCCTGAGGAATTGCGCTTGGAAAAGCTCATGGAAAGAATCAAAAGAGGCCATTATCGCGAAATCATCATCGCCACCAACCCCACCGCCGAAGGGGAGGCGACGGCCGTCTACCTAGCCAAAATTCTGAAGGAATATCGGCTTCGCCTGACCAGGCTGGCGACAGGACTTCCCGTAGGGTCGGAGATTGATTTTGCCGACCAGGTGACGATCAGGAAAGCCATTGAAGGGCGGACCGAACTGAAAGAATGAATTTCGGTTCGATTTCTGCTATCATAGAAAACTTTTATTAGCGTTTGATTGAAGAATTCCATGGAGAACGCTCGACGAGAGGAGGTCGAATGAAAGACACGCTGGAGATCCGTTGGCACGGCCGGGCCGGCCAGGGAGTCGTGACGGCCGCCGTCACCCTGGCCGACGTTCTGGCCTCGGAAGAGGGCCAATATGTCCAGGCCTTCCCCGAATTCGGAGCCGAAAAAAGGGGCACGCCGATCCTGGCCTTCAATCGCCTTAGCCGGAAGCCCATCCGCACTCATAGTCAGGTCTATGAGCCCGACATTGTGGTCGTCACCGACCCAAGCCTGCTCGGGCTCGTCGATATCGGGGAGGGAGCGAAGGAAGATGCCATTTTTCTGATGAACACGACGTTCGATATCGGCCTCGTACGAAAACGGCTCAACCTGGGTCAGCGGAAGATTTTTGCTCTCGATGCTTACACCATCGCCCGGGACGAGCTGGGGCGGGCGATCCCGAACGTCCCCATGGTCGCCGCCCTGGTCAAGATCCTCAACCTGATGGACCTCGATCAATTCAAAGAAAAAATCGAGAAATCGCTGGCCAAAAAGCTCCGGCCCGAAGTCGTCCAGATGAACCTGCGGACCATCGACCGGGCGTTCAAGGAGGTCAAAGAAGGATGAAAAAAGAAACCTGGAAAGAGCTGACGATTGGGACGATCAACCTCGCCGCCGGGAATTCCGTCGTGAACCGGACGGGGACATGGCGCTCGGGGAGGAAGCCGGAATTCATCGCCGCCAACTGCATCCACTGCTTTTTCTGCTGGGTCTATTGTCCTCATTTCGCCATCCGGGTGGACGCTGGAAAAGTGACGGGCATCAACTACGATTACTGCACCGGCTGCGGTCTCTGCGCCGAAGAATGCCCGACCAAGGAAAAAGCCATCATCATGGTCAAAGAAGAAATCAAACTGACCGAGGGGAAATGAAGATGAAGACCATTAAAATTTTGAACGGAAACCAGACGATCGGCGAAGCTGTCCGGCAGATCGACCCCGACGTCATCGCCGCTTATCCGATCACTCCCTCGACGGCGATCGTCGAAACGATCGCTTCCTTCAAGGCGGACGGGCTGATCAGCGGCGAATTCGTCTGCCCCGAAAGCGAGCACAGCGCCATGAGCGTCTGCATCGGTGCCGCGGCGGCCGGGGGACGGGTCATGACGGCCACCTGTTCCCAGGGTCTTGCCCTGATGTGGGAAATGCTGTACATCGCCGCCGGTCTGAGGCTGCCCATCGTCGCCGCCATCGCCAACCGGGCGCTGAGCGCCCCGATCAACATTCATGGCGACCACAGTGATACGATGGGGGCTCGGGATTCCGGCTGGATCCAGATCTATTCGGAAAACTGCCAGGAAGCCTACGACAATTTCATCCAGGCGTTTCGGATCGCCGAACACAAGGACGTTTTGACCCCCGTTTTTGTCGGTCTCGACGGCTTCATCCTCAGCCATTCCTCCGAAGCGGTTCAGGTGGAAGACGACCGGACCGTCAAAACCTTTGTCGGCGAATTCACCCCGCCTTATCCGCTGCTTGACCCGAACCGCAAGTTCACGGTCGGCCCGATCGACTTCACCGATTATTATTTCGAGCACAAAAGAAGCCAGATTGAAGGAATAGAGAATTCCCCCCCCGTGATAGAAGCGGTGGGCCAAGAGTTCGGCCGGACGTTCGGTCGTTCCTACGGATTTTTCGAAAAATACCGGATGGACGACGCCGAGATCTGCATCGTCGTCATGAGCTCAGCGGCGGGGACGGGAAAAGATGCGGTGGATCTCCTGCGCGAGGAGGGCTTGAGAATTGGTCTCCTCAAGCCGCGTGTTTTCCGGCCCTTTCCCCACCGCTTGATTGCCGAGGCTCTCAAGAACATGAGGGCGGTGGCGGTTCTCGATCGTTCCTCGTCTCCGGGCGCTTTCGGCGCCCCACTGTTCACCGAGATCCGGTCGGCGCTCTACGATTACGAGGTGCGGCCGAAAATCGTCAACTACGTCTACGGCCTCGGCGGTCGGGACATCAAAATCGAGCACTTCAAGGAGGTCGGCCGCCGACTGGAAAAAATCGCCGCCACCGGAAAGATCGATCCCCTTCTCGGCTACCTCAACCTGAGAGAATAGAGCACAAAGGCGAAGGAGAAAAACCATGGCTGTCAAACTCAAAGACCTGGCTCAGATGGAAGACCGGCTCGTCGCCGGACACGGGATGTGCCTCGGCTGTGGAATTCCGCTGATCTTCAAGATCATCCTCCGGGCAACAGAAGATCCGATTGTCGTCGCCAACGCGACCGGCTGTCTCGAAGTTTGCACGACGATCTTTCCCCGAACTGCCTGGAACTGCATGTGGGTCCACAGCGCTTTTGAGAACGCCGCTTCGACGATCGCCGGCGTCGAGGCGATGTACAAGGCGCTGAAGAACAAGGGAAAAATTCCTGCCGACAGGAAGTTCAAATTCCTGGGCGTCGGAGGCGATGGCGGAACGTATGATATCGGCATCCAGGCCCTCTCCGGTGCCGTGGAGCGCGGCCACAAATTCGTCTACGTCTGTTACGACAACAATTGCTACGCCAACACGGGCGGGCAGCGCTCCTCGGCGACTCCCCGGGGGGCATCGGCTACGACCGCTCCGGCAGGGTCCGAAGTCCCGGGAAAGCTTCAAAAGAGAAAAGATCTGACCAAGATTCTTGTGGCGCACAACATTCCCTACGTCGCCCAAGCCAGTCCGCACCGCTGGCAGGATCTCTACAATAAAGCGAAAAAAGCGTTTGAGGCGGACGGGCCCGCCTTCCTGAACGTCCTCTGTCTCTGCCCGACCGAATGGAAATACGACGAATCCAAAGGAATAAAAATCGCTCAACTGGCGTCCGATACCTGTGTTTGGCCTCTCTATGAGGTCGAAAACGGAAAATATAAGATCAACTACCGGCCGAAAGAAAAAAAGCCCGTCCTGGAATGGCTGAAGTCCCAGGGACGATTCCGTCACCTGTTTAAGGAGGAAAATGCCTGGATGATCGAGGCCATCCAGAAGGATGTCGACCGCGACTGGCAGGAGCTGAACAAGCTGGAGGAAATTTCGGGGACGTAGAAGGACGACGAACCTGACCGCCGGCTCGGCTCCCGGCCGCCGCCGAAGGCTAACCGCCGGCGGTGAAGGAAAATCCCGCCTTCTTTCACCTTAAGGGAGGATTGTTTCTTTTCGCTTTCCTCTTTATGCTCATCATCTCAAGCCCGGCCTGACGTCTGCCACGGAGTCGGGAATCAAAGAAAGAGAAAGGACTTGACGATGAGAATCAAAGGAAAAAAGGGGGCGGTCATTGTTTTTCTGACAGCGATTTTTCTTGTTCTTCCCTTAACGGCGAGTGCCTTTGAAAAGAAGGTCAGGGTTGCCTGGGATTACGCCCATATCTTTCTCCATCCCGACGAAACCAGTCCGGTCATCGAAACCGTCGAACAGGGGACCGTCCTTTCTCTCCTTTCCGGAGGCAAAATAAGAAAATGCTGGTTCTATGTCTGTTTCAAATCGACCAAGACGGGGGCGACAAAATCAGGCTATATCCTCGATAGCGCCGTCGAACTGATGTTCGACCCTCTCCGGACAATCACGATCAAAGAGGAAAAGGAACTCCTCAGAGTGGAGTATGCGCCCCGAAAATTCGATGAAATGCATTGGGGCGTGAGCAAAAAATATATCCTGGAAATGGAGGGGAAACCGGCCTCTCAAGAGAGGGTCAAGGGCCAGGACGTGATGCGCTATGCTCAAAAAGTCATCAACATGGACTGCCAGATCGAGTATATTTTCGCCGCCAACAAACTGAGCCGGACGAAATTTTCCTTCCTTGACTCAAGCCCGGAGGATAAAAACGCTTATCTAGAAAATTACCGCAAGATCAAGGACGCTTTAGTCCAGAAGTTCGGCCGGCCGCTGGAGGAGAATATCAACTGGTTGGATTTCTCCTATCGTGATGATTTCTCCAGCTGGGGCGAAGCGGTGAGTCTCGGTCATTTGAAGCTCAACTCCCGCTGGTTGACTCCCCAGACGGAAATCGTGGCCAGCCTGGGGGGAGAGAAGGACGAAGTCAAACTCGTGGTGGAATATTCCGCCCTTCGGCTCAAAGACCTTGCCTGGAAAAGCCAAGAGGATTAGCCCGTTCGCTCTCTCGGCTGAGCCTCGGGACCGATCACGACCTCAAAAGCTTTGTCGACGTCCAGGACTGACCGAAGAAAAGCGTTCATTTCTTCGACCTCGACGACCTTGATTTCAGCCTGAAAATCATTGAAATATTCACAGCCCAGACCGAGCGCCTCGAAAACGGCGAGAGTTGAGATTCGACCCTCCTTGGTCTCGTTATCGCGCAAAAAATTCGCCCGGCAGACGGACTTGGCCATTTCGAGCTCCTGGTGGTCGATGCCGTTTTCGGCCAAAGCGGCCAGCAACGACTTTAGCTCGGTGCGCGCTTTTTCCATCTTGTTTGCGTCGGTCTCCAGGTAAGCTTCGAGGATCCCGCCGAAAGCCATCAGCGTCGCTCGGCAGTTTACGTTATAAGCCAGCTGCTCGTCCGCCCGGAGGGTCCAGAGCCGCGATCCCGGACCTTTCCCCAGGATACTCTCAAGCAGACAGGCGAGGGCATAGCCTCGGCCGGAAATCGCAGGAAGGGGATAAGCCAGTGAAACATAGCTCTGCCTGGTCTCTCTTCTGAGAAAAACCGTCCTCTCACTCGGCCGACGGACGGCAACCTCGTTTTCCGCCTGGCCATCGCCCTTTGCCAGGCCCGCGAGAAACCGCTCGATGAGTGGAATCAGCTCCTCTTCCGCGAGGTTTGACGAGATAGCGACAATCATGTTGCCGGTCCTGAAATAACGGCGGTAGAACTCTGAGATCTCCCTCCCCTTGATGGTTTTGATCGTCTGATCTTGGCCATAGATCGAGCCGGCATAGCCCGGCGTGGCGAAGAAAGCTTTCAGACACTCCAAATGTCCGGCGACCGCGGAATCGTCCTGCTCAAGCCGGCTGCGGTGGCGCATAAACTCTTTAATGGCATCGATCCTGAAACCTGTAAAGAGCGGGTCGGAGATGATTTTGGCCAGGATTCTCAGAGTCGGATCGAGGTTTGAGGAAAGACACCCCAGGGTGATCAGTGAAAAATCGGCCTGCGAGGTGACCTCGATTGCGCTCGCCATGCCGAGCAAGGCACGGGCTTTTTCATCGTCAGGAATTTCGACCGCCAGCCGGGTGGTCAAAAATGATAGGCCTGTTTTCCCCTCCGGTTCGGCCAGCCTGCCGCCTTTCACCAGAATCTTCACCACCGTCGTTTCGGACGATTCGTCTCGGTCGAGGATGATTCTCAGTCCGCCATCCAAGGTCCTTTTTTCAAACGCGGGCTTCCAGCCCGGGGTTGGAAGGCTCGTCCAGGCAAAAGCAAAAGGCAGGAGGCCGAAAAAAATCCCCCAAGCGGCCGGTGGCATAAGCCTTCTTTTTATTCTCCTCATGATGCTCGTTTCTTTTTCGGCGTTACCGACACGACGGAAAAATTCCCCTGGCCCAGATATTTTGCCGCCGCCTGCCGAAGGTCGCCTGATCGGATCCGATCGATATTTTCGAGGTAACCCCGATCCTTTTGCCCGTCGGTGAGGAGCAGGTGCTGAGCGAGCGACATGGCCAGATGAAGGCCCTTTTCCTGCGCGGTCTGGGCGGCGTACTTGATTCGGTTCTTGGCTCCCCCGAGGAAATCGAAGGCCAGCATCTGTTCAAGACCCTGGACATCGTCGGGAGAGAAGTTTTTCTCCCTCGCCTGCCGGAGGAAATTCGTCGCCTCGCGCTCCGCGGCCGGAAGATCCCGGGGATCGAGCGTGAGATAGACAAGAAATGCGCCTCCCTGCCTGTGGGCATGATAGGAAACGGAAACCGTCTCCACCAGCCTGCGTCTCCCCCGCAAGGCTTCCCAGATCATCGGGCTGACGCCTCGGCCCAGAACTTCGGTGAGAATGTCAAAAGCATACTGATCAGGGCTGTTGTAGTCCGGAGCAAAGGCGGCAATGACAAGGTAAGCCTTCTGGACATCCATCTCGATATTCGTCCGGACTTTTTTTGGGGGAGGCTGAGCAGGCTCAAAAGTTCTCTGCGGCGGCGGCTGGGCCTTGACGGGGCCAAAAATCCTCCGGATAGAGTCCTCCATTGCTTTCCCTTCGAAATCACCGACTGCGGCCAGAGAACAGTTGGCCGGCACGCAGAACTTTCTGTAAAATTCCTCCACTTTTTCGGCCGTCAGACCGCGAATGACCTCCGGATTTCCCAGAGGCGGATTAGCGTAGGGGTGGCGACCGAAGAGATTCTGATAAGCCGCCGAAGTGGCGTGAAGGAAGGGATCATCTTCCAGATGATTGAACTCTTCGAGAATGACGCTTTTTTCGCGATCCAGATCTTCCTGAGTAGGCTTAAGGTCGAAAAGAATCTCTTTCTGATTGATCAGAGCGAATTCGGCGTTCTCCGCCGGAACGGTGATCTCAAAGAGAACAAGGTCCTGCCCGGTGTGGGCGTTGAAATGGCCGCCGTGAACCCGGACATCCCGGCTGACTTCACTTCCCGAGCGGCTCTTGGTGCCGCGGAAAAGGACGTAATGCTCCAAAAGATGAACCAGGCCGCTTGTTTCAGCGGTCTCGTCCTTTGTCCCCAGGTTGACGGCCGCGACCACGCTGATAAGAGGAATATTCCGCTTTTCGAGCAGAAAAACTCGGAGTCCATTGTCGAGCACAAATTGCCGAGACGTTTCCGCTGGCCCCGGGCGTGCGGGCGATCGGACGGCGGCGAGGAAAAAAGAGAGGAAGAAAACTGCCGCCGGACCGATCTTTCTCGCTGGCCGAGTTTGTTCTTTCACCGCGCGCTTCGCCGCGTCTTTCTCCGGTTCGAGGCCGGCAAATTCCATGAAGGTCGGCCTAGAAGCCGCTTCTATTTTATCAATTTTCCACAAAAGAGCCCACCGGGGGCGGAGTTAGCCGGGGAAATTCAAGTGGCGACGGCGGCGTTTCTATGCTAAAATAGCCGCATCAAGAGGCAAAAATGAAGCGCCTTCAGGAAGCCAAGATTCTGATTGTGGATGATGAAAAAGAAATTCGGGACTCTTTGAAAATGGTCCTGAAATATGAGGGCTATCAGGTTGTCGAAGCCGCCGACGGCGAGACCGCCTTGAGCCTCATCGAAGAGCAGATCGACATCGACCTGGTCTTGCTCGATATCCTAATGCCGGGCCGTGACGGGCTGGAAATCCTGGCCGAGATCAAGAAGCGGCCTTATGCTCCCGAAGTGATCGTTATCTCCGGACATGGGACGATCGAAACAGCCGTTCAAGCCATCAAGCTCGGAGCCTTTGAATTTCTGGAAAAGCCGCTCTCACGAGAACGGGTGGTTTTGAGCATCCGCAACACCCTGAGCCACAAAGTTCTCAGCCGAGAATGCCAGGACTTGCGTCGAAAATTCGAAAAGCGCTATGAGATCATCGGCCACCACGCGCTGATGAAGCAACTGTGGAAGGAGATTCTAAAAACGGCTCCGACCAACGCCACGGTGCTGATTTATGGAGAAAGCGGCACAGGAAAGGAGCTCATTGCTCGGGCTATCCACAGTCATAGCTTGCGGGCCGGGGAGCCGTTTGTCCAGGTCAACTGCGCGGCCATCCCCGAGGAATTGATCGAAAGCGAGCTTTTCGGCCACGAAAAAGGAGCCTTCACCGGCGCCACCGAGCGCAAGAGCGGTAAGTTCGAGCAGGCCCACCGAGGAACGATCTTTCTGGATGAAATCGGAGACATGAGCCTTAAAACTCAGTCCAAAGTCCTCCGGGTTCTCGAAGAGGGCGAAGTCCAGAGAGTCGGTTCGGCCAGCGTGGACAAGGTTGATGTCCGCATTATCGCCGCCACCAACAAGGACCTGAAAAAGGAAATCAGTCTCGGCCGCTTCCGGGACGACCTCTTCTTCCGCCTCAACGTCGTTCCGATCTATTCGCCGGCTTTACGCGAGAAAGCGGAGGATATCCCTCTCCTGGTCGACTATTTCTGCCGGAATTTCGCTGAAGAGAACAATTTCAGGCCCAAACGGTTTTCGCCTGAAGCCCTGGCGGAGATGATGAAATATCCCTGGAAGGGAAACGTTCGCGAACTCAAGAATACCGTGGAACGGCTGATGATTATGACGGAATCGGACATCATCACCAAAGCCGACCTGCCGGAGCAGATCAGCCAGACGGCCAAGACGACTGTTCCGGATCCTGGCGAGGCCAAGACGTTGAAAGAATACCGCGAACTGGCAGAAAAGAATTTTATTCTGGCCAGGCTCAAGAAAAACAACTGGAATATTTCCCAAACGGCCCGGGAAATCGGCACGCCGCGCAGTAACCTCTACAAAAAATTGGCTCAATATGGTATAAAAATAACGGTTGGAGCGGGCGAGGCGGTTGCCCCGTTATCTCTCACCGAGAAGAGCGGGGAGGAAAGTCCGAACTCCACAGGGCAGGATGGTCGCTAACCGCGACGCCGGGCGACCGGCGGAAAGTGCCACAGAAAAGACACCGCCCAAGGAAGGAAGCAATTCCTTTCCGGCAAGGGTGAAAAGGCGAGGTAAGAGCTCACCGGTCCGGTGGCGACACCGGGCGCACGGCAAACCCCATCCGGAGCAAGACCAAACGAGCCCCGCCACGGGATGGCCCGTCCCTTGGGGTGGGTGGGTCGCTTGAACTTCCGGGTAATCGGAAGGCGAGACAAATAACCGCCGCCCGCCAAAAGCGGGAGACAGAATTCGGCTTACGGCCCGCTCCAGCTTTTCTTCCCAAGGGGGTTCGTCAGGCCTTGCCGAGGACCATGGCCAGGAGCGCCATCCGGACATACAGCCCGTACTCCATCTGGCGGAAATAAGCCGCTCTCGAGTCGTCATCAAAGTCCAGGCTGATCTCGCTCACCCGGGGCAGGGGGTGCATGACGATCATTCTCTTTTTCGCCGCTTTCATCGTCTGAGGAGTAATAGTGTAAGCCGACTTGACGCTTTCGTATTCGACCGGATCATCAAATCGCTCTTTTTGAACCCGGGTGACATAGAGGACATCGGTTTTGGGGAGAACTTTTTTCAGCGTCGTATGCTCCGTCTGCGGGATGCCTCTCTCGGCGACCTCATCCATCACGTCTTTGGGCATGCGAAGGATTTCGGGCGAAACGTAGTTCAGCGTGATCCCCTTGAACAGGGTCAGCATTCGGGCCAGCGAATGAACCGTCCGGCCGTATTTCAGGTCGCCGAGCATGGTGATATTCAGATCGTCCAGCCTTCCCAGCTCCTCGCTGATGGTGAAGGTGTCGAGGAGGGCTTGGGTGGGGTGTTCGCCGACTCCATCGCCGGCGTTGATGATCGGTTTGCGGCAGTATTTTGCCGCCATCGCTGCGGCACCGACTTCAGGATGGCGCAGGACAATGACATCGGCATAACATTCGAGCGTGCGGACAGTGTCGGGAAGGCTTTCTCCCTTGGCCACGGACGAATATCTCACCTCATTGATCGGGATCACGGCCCCGCCCAGTCGATTCATGGCCGCCATAAAGGAGGACGAGGTCCGGGTGGAAGGCTCGTAAAACAGATTGGCCAGGATTTTCCCCTTCAGCAGGTCGAACGTCCCGATCCGCTCGACCATGATCCGCATTTCGTGGGCGACGTCGATGATATATTCTAAATCGGAGCGACTGAACTGCTTGACGGAAAGAATATCCTTGCCGTACCAGGGGGCTGTTTGCTGATCGCCAAACGGAAGAAGTGGGCTTTTCGGCTTAGTCGGCATTTGGTTTCCTCCTCGGCCTGAAAATATCACCCGGAGAACGACGATGTCAAGGCAGCGGGCGTTTTTCTGGATAACGTTCTCCCTCCGGTTTGACATCGACCGATTGTTCCCTTTATGATCCGGTTTCGTTAGAAGGATTGATCCGATGAAAAACATCCGCTTGAAAATCTTGGCGCTATCGTTGATTTCCACCGCTTTATCGGCCGATCTTCAGGCTGAAGTTCGGGCCGACGGGCAAAAAGCTTATGAACATGTCCGTTACTTAGCTTCAGACGAGCTCCAGGGCCGCAAATCGGGCACTCCCGGGTACGCGAAAGCGGCGGATTATGTGGCCTCCAAAATGAAGGAAATCGGGCTCCGGCCTGGAGGAGAAAATGGCACCTGGTTCATGGAGGTTCCTTTCAAGAACTGGTGGAATTTTGAACCGCCTCATCGGCTCGAAATAATCTCGCCGGAGCATCGCGCTTATTTTCCGGGCCGAGACCGAGATTTTCAGCCCGTTATCGGGACAGGCTCGGGTGTTCGCCAGGGAGCCGCCGTCTTCGCCGGATTTGGCATCGTCACGGAAAATCCGCCCTGGGACGATTATCACGATCTTGATCTCAAAGGACGCATCGTCATTGCGCTGCCGAATGCCCCCCGCCATTTCGACGAGAAAACGGCTAAAGAGTGGACCCTGGAAAAGAAAGTCCGTCTGGCCGCTGAAAGGGGAGCCGTGGGCTTTATCGAAATGAACGTGCCTCCGCTGACCACTGGTCCGGGTCCCCAAAGACCTCAACCGACGCTCAAGCCGGGAACATGCCCGCCGGATTTCCTTGTTATGAGAGCGGGAAAAAACTTTCTCGACGACCTGTTCTATGTCGCCAAGAAAAGCTGGAAGGATGCGACGAGCAAGATCCTGCGCAATGCCGTCCCGTGCTCTTTTCCCGTTGGCACCGAGGTTCTTATGGAAACTCACTTTGTCCAAGAAGAGAGGCGGGCGGTGAACGTGATCGGTCTCCTTCCC
The DNA here is from genome assembly GCA_964576265.1 of uncultured Eubacteriales bacterium. Taxonomy (GTDB): domain Bacteria; phylum Acidobacteriota; class Aminicenantia; order Aminicenantales; family UBA8522; genus CAZNVB01. The sequence continues at coordinate 22,535 of CAZNVB010000084.1, forward strand.
GGGCGACACCCCCGGCTGAAGAATGAATTCATCCTCATGGGAGGCCACCTCGACCATCTGGGGATCGGTCTCGACGGACTGGTCTATGCCGGGGCCGATGATAACGCCGTGTCCGCCGCCGTCCTTCTGGAAACGGCCCGTGTGCTCCTCGCTTCAAAATTCAAGCCGGACCGAACGCTTGTTTTCGCTTCCTGGGCGGGCGAGGAACTCGGCCTCGTCGGCTCAAGGCATTACGTCGACCATCCCCTTTATCCTTTGGAGAGGACGGTCGCTTACCTTAATGTCGATATGGTCGGCATGGGCGATTCCGATCTTCTCGTCGGAGGGATGTGGGAATACAGTCGACTTTACAATTTCATCAGGCAGGGCCTTGACCAGGAAACGAACAGGCGACTCAAGCCCCGGCCGAACTACCGCGGCTCCGATCACACCTCGTTTTGGGCCAAAGGAGTTGCCGCTTTCAGCCTGCGCACAGGAGAGATTCTTACTCGGGAGCTCGACGATGAGCATCCTGAATATCATTGTCCGGGTGACCGTCCCGAGCTCATCGACCCGGAGCTTCTGCGGCTGGCTGCGCAGTATCACATCGACGCCCTCAAGCACCTAGCAAATTCCAAGGAAAACTTGCTCGACCGGCGCTTTCGGGCCGAATTCGTCCATAAGGACGCTTTCGTGGCCGATTTGCATTGCGACACGATCGCCCGGGTTCTTAACGGCGAAGATCTCCGCCAGGACCTGCCGACCGGTCACATCGACATTCCCAAGCTTAAGAAGGGAGCGGTCGACCTCCAAGTTTTTGCCTGCTATGCGCCGCCGCCGTCGGGGGAGGTGGAGAAATCCCGGGCAGCTTCGCGGATCCTGAAACAGGTGGAAGCTCTTCATCGGCTTGTCGGGCAAAATTCCACCGACCTGGGGGTCGTCTTAAGCTCCGAGGATGCTCTTCGCTTGAAGAACTCGGGCAAGACGGGCGTCCTCATCGCCATCGAGGGAGGATATGCGATCGAAAACGACCTCGACCTCCTTCGAATTTTTTATCGCCTTGGAGTGCGGCTGATGACTCTTACCCATTGGACTCGGACGGACTGGGCCGATGCCTCGGGAGACCCCTCGGCCGAACTCGGGGGCCTGACGGATTTTGGCTTCCAAGTGATCGAAGAGATGAACCGACTGGGCATGATTATCGACGTCTCCCACGTCCACGACGAGACATTCTGGGACGTCATCGAAGCCAGCCGAGCCCCGGTCGTTGCCTCTCATTCCTGCTGCCGGGCGCTCTCCAACCACCATCGAAACATGAGCGATGACATGCTGCGGGCTTTGGCGAAAAAGGGCGGAATGATCGGGATTAATTTTCTGCCCGGTTTTCTCAACGCCGAAATCGAGAAGAAAGAGAACGCCCTTCTGGCTGAGGTCGCCGCCAGGCACGGCCTTCCGGGCGGCTTCGAGGCGCTCAGGCGCGCCAGCCCAGACATCCGCAGCCTGGTCATGACGGAATTCAAACGGCGAAGGGAGGAGCTACATTCGTCTTTTCCTCCCGTAGACGTCAAGACGCTCGTCGACCATATCGACCATGTTGTAAAAATCACCGGAAACGCCGATCATGTCGGCCTGGGATCGGATTATGACGGCATTTCCGACACCCCGTTCGGGTTGGAAAATATCGGAAAAATCGGCCTGATCACCGAGGAGCTGCAAAAGCGCGGCTATTCGGAAGGCGATATTCGAAAGATCCTCGGCGGGAATTTCCTCCGGATTTTCGAAGCCGTGCAGCAAGAAGCAAAAAAAGCGCCCCCGGCTTAGCGTTTTTCGTAGGATCTCACGATCGACTGGTAAACGAGTGTCCGGAACTTGCCGTGAAGATCGCTGCCCGTTGCCGGCCTGAGCTGAGTCATCAGAACGGCCACCAGCTTTTCTGCCGGGTCCACCCAGTAAGTCGTGTGGTAGGCGCCGCCCCAGCCGAACAAGCCGACCGTGCCGAGCTGGCCGTCGCGGCCTAACCTGTCCGTCACCCGGAACCCGAGTCCCAGTCCGCTGGCGCCATAGAGGTGACCGGCATGGTCGGCCGTCATGAGCTCGACCGATTTGGGGCTGAGAAGACGCACTCCTCGGAATTCTCCTCCCTGGAGGAGCATGAGCAAAAAGCGAGCATAGTCTTCTGCTGTGGAGAGGAGTCCGGCTCCGCCCGAATAGCAGACTCTCGGCCCCTCGACGTAAAACTTGTCGCGCGGATCATCGGCCGCTTTGAGCTCTCCCTTATCATCCAGGCTGTAAACGACGGTCAGTCGATCCTTCTTGCTCTCAGGCAAGAAGAAGTGCGTGTCCGTCATTCCCAAGGGTCCCGTGATTCGCTTCTCGATGAACTCAGCCAGGCTCATTCCCGAAACACACTCCACCAGGTATCCAAGGATATCCGTGTTATACCCGTAGACGAACCTTTCGCCCGGCTGAGCGTCGAAGGGCAGCGTGGCCAGCTTCTTGATGACCTCCCCGATGGGAACCGTCTGGTCGGCGAGAAACCAGCCTTGGATTCCGGCCGCTGCATATTCCTCCTTAGCCAGACCATCGCCGTAAGAAATTCCGGCCGTATGAGTCAGAAGATCGCGGATCGTGATCGGGCGTTTGACCGACACCGTGGTGTAGCCTTTGACGCTTTTCTCCGTTGTCGGGACGGCGACTCGGGCGGCGGCGAATTCAGGAATGTATTTGGCAATGGGATCGTCAAGCAGAAATTTCCCCTCCTCATGGAGCATCATGACAGCCACGCTCGTCACGGCCTTGCTCTGGGAAGCAATCCGGAAAATGGAGTCGGTTTTCATCGGCAGACCTTTGGCGGCATTGGCCTTGCCAAAGGCCTGAAGATAGGCGACCCCGCCGTCCCGAGCGAGAAGGACGACAAGTCCGGCGACTTTTCGCTCGTCCACATATTCCTGCATGAGGCGGGTCAAGCGCCCCAAACGCTCGGTCGAAAGCCCGACCTTTTCCGGCCGGACTAAAGGCAAGGAGCTCGCTTGAGCGAGCGCGGCCAGGACGAGCCAGGCGGCGGTAGCGAAAACCCTGCCTCCTAAGCTTGACAAATGCCTTCTGTTCTCCATGCCTTCTTTTCTCCTTTATTTGAAAAATCAGAGGCCGGTAAAACATCATCGAATTCGCCTCTCCATCGTCAAATGAAAAAGCGTGTCCACCGGCGGCCGGGAATTCTCCCCGGCTAGAAATAGAACGTCGCCCCCAGAACGAGATAATTCAGCCAGGCAAAATTATAGACCTCCCGATTATCCGCTCCGCCTTCCAGGACCCGAAAACCGGCTTTGAAAGACCAGGCCGGTGTTTTTTGATAGACCAGACCGAGAAAGACGTCCTCGGCCCGACCCTGGGGCGCTGCCAGCGCATCGGCCTCAAGGAGAAACCGCCAGGGATTCCAAAACTTCCACTCCAGGAAAAAATTCAGGAGGGGGACGAATCCCACATTCGTCTTCTCGCTCTTCCGGCCGCCGCCTTCCAGACTGATGGCCGCATCCCGAATTTTCGCCGTCAACCCGATCCCAAGATTGACTTTCTCCTGGCGCTTCAGGCTGTACCGATAGCTCATCCGGTAGGAATGGAAACGGTAAACCGAGCGGAGGGCGGTTCCAGCCGGGAAGGTCAAGCCGAAAAATTCGATCGGAAAGGCGACGTTACCGGATCCCGTCAGCGTGAGCGGAGCGAAAAGAACGACCAGGCTATGCCGTCGGCTGAGCTGGTAGCCGGCCCGAAGACGGAGAAACGCTCGACTGCCCGTTTTCAAATCATCGGTGAGAGAGAACCGGGTCCCCCGGTCGCCGGGAACTGCGACATCGCAATCGCCGGCCCAAACCGGCCCGGATTCCGCCTCCAACCACCATTTTTTGGCCGGAAGAGGTTGAGCTTGAAGATGAGAAAAGAAAAGAAGAAAAAGAACGGCCAGAGCACCGGCTCGTCCTCTTTGAAAATATCCTTTCATCACCCGTCCCTCCTTATCATGAAGCTGGCGGCAGGCCCGAACTCAATTCTGTTCCCAGTCGAATTTTCTGGCCCATCGATCAATCGGAGATCTTGTCCGACCGACGAAAAATTTTTTCTGCCCGCCTCCAGGCGATCTCTCTTCATCGCCCGACAATCGGCCAAAGGCTGATTTCTTTTCTCTTAGAGACCAAGCGAGGCCGCCGCTTGGCGGACAAAAACTAAGATATTCCCTGGAAAGATCCCGAGTTGAAGGACGCCGTAGAGACAAAGAAAGAGAACGAGGAAAATGGCCGGATTTTCCGCCTCGATCGAAACCTCCACGGAGGGCTCTTTCATATACATGGTGACGACGATCCTGAGGTAATAAAAAACGGAAATGAGGCTGGTGAGGACTGCGACGATGACCAGAGGGATGAGCCCGGCCCGAACCGCCGCACTGAAGACATAAAATTTCGCCAGAAAGCCGGCCGTCGGTGGAAACCCGGCGAGAGAGAGAAGAAAAACGGTCAAGGTCCCGCCGATCCAGGGATATCTGAATCCGATTCCTGAATAGTCTTCAAGCTCGAGATATTCCTGACCCGGCTTGGCGAGAGCAATGACAGCGGCAAAGGCTCCCGTGTTCATGAAGAGATAGGCGGTCAGGTAGAAGATCAGACCGCTCGCGTCACCGGCCAAAATGGCAAGAAGAAGATAACCGGCATGGGCAATCGAGGAGTAGGCGAGAATTCTTTTGACGTTGCTCTGTCTCAGGGCGACGAGATTCCCGATCACCATGGTCAAAAGGCTGAGAGCGGAGATTCCCCAGAAGATCCTGCTCGATTCGGGAACAGCCTGCCAGAAATGGAGGAAGAACCGGAGCAAAACGATAAAGCCGGCCGCCTTCGTTCCGACAGAAAAGAAGGCCGTGACCGGAGTGGGCGCACCCTCATAGACATCAGGAGTCCACATATGGAATGGAACCGCAGCGATCTTAAAAGCGATTCCGATGAGGAAAAAGCCGACCCCGACGAGCCCGAGAATCGACCGGCCGGCGGAGAGAACGGCGATGATTTCCGGGATGGCCATCGATGACGTCGCTCCATAGAGAAAAGCCAGGCCGAAAACAAGAAAAGCCGAGGCGAAGCTTCCCAGGAGAAAATACTTTAAGGCAGCCTCGACCGATTTTTCATCGCTTTTCCTAAGGCCGGTCAAGGCGTAGCTCGAGACCGAGAGGACTTCAAGACCGAGAAAAACGACAAGGAGATCGGACGAGGAAGTCATGATCATCAGGCCGGAGAGCGCCAGGAGCAAGAGCGCGAAAATTTCCCCGTGGTTGGCGTCGTGCTGGCGGATGTATTTCAGACTGAGGAGGATGACGAGGGAGACGGCAAGGCAAAAGAGAAGAGTCAGGAAGACCGCCAGCTTATCGAGCGAAAGAGTCCCTCGAAAATAGGTCAACCCTTTGTTCCAGAGTCTCGCGCTGAGAGCTCCGCAGCCGATAAGGAAGAGGAGAGCCACAGAGCCGAGGTAACCGCGTTCCTCTCTTTTCACAAACGCCTCGAGAAGAAGGACGACGAGGGCGCCCAAAACGACGATCAAAAGAGGGAAAAGGGCAACCGGGCTATTCATTTTGCCTTCTCCCGCCTGCTTCCTGAAAACGGATTCCCGCATCGGAGACCGACCCGCTCTCTAGAGATGAACCCGCCGGCTGATCCAGACGGCGATCCTGCCGCACAAAAACCTTTTCCCGATGCTGGATTCGATTGACCAGAAAGGCCACAGAGGCATCCATCTTCCGCAAGAACGTTTGAGGATAAATCCCCAGCCAGAACATCATGATGACGATCGGCACGAGAAACCCGATTTCGCGGCCGTTCATGTCACGGAAGGAACGGATTTTTTCATGGACGACCGGACCATGCATCACTCGCTGGAACATCCAGAGGAGATAAGCGGCGGCGAGGACGACCGTGGAAACAGCCAGAACGGCCAGAAAGGTGTTCGATTTGAAAATTCCATACAGGCAGAGCACTTCGCCGACGAACCCGTTGAGGCCGGGAAGCCCGACCGAGGAGAGGAGACAGACGAGGAAAAACGCGGCGAAGACCGGCATTTGGCTGCTCACGCCGCCGAAATCCTTGATCGACCGGGTATGAGCCCGCTCATACAAAATGCCGACGATCAGGAACAGGGCGCCGGTGCTGAGCCCATGATTGAGCATCTGGTAGATCGCACCCTGAATCCCTTCGCGATTGAGGGCGAATACGGCCAGCATGATGAGGCCCATATGACTGACGCTCGAGTAGGCGACGAGCGATTTGATATCTTTCTGAATCAAGGCCATCAACCCGCCGTAGATAATCCCGACAAGGCTCAGAACGGCAAGCAGCGGCAGAAACCTCTCCAGGGCGTCGGGAAAAAGCGGCAGAGCGAAGCGAAGAAAACCGTACGTTCCCATTTTAAGAAGCACTGCGGCCAGAATGACCGAGCCGGCGGTCGGCGCTTCGACATGAGCATCAGGCAGCCAGGTATGGAATGGAAACATCGGAACCTTGATGGCGAAGGCAAGAGAGAAAGCCAGGAAAAGCCAGCTCTGGACGCGAGGATTGAGCATCAGGCCGTAAAGATCGAAAAGATTGAACGAATATGTCCCCGTGGCGCGGTAATAATAAGCGTAGAGGACAAAAATGGCGACGAGCATCAAGAGGCTTCCGAACATCGTCATCAGGACAAATTTCACCGTGGCATAAATCCGACGGGGCCCACCCCAGATTCCGATCAAGAAGTACATCGGAATGAGCATCGCTTCCCAAAACACATAAAAGAGAAACAGGTTGAGGGAGACAAAGACCCCGATGATTCCCGTCTCGAGGAGAAGCATAAAAATGTGAAATTCCTTGACCTTGTCCCGGATGGAGGTCCAAGAAGAAAGAATCGCGATCGGCACGAGCAAAGTCGTCAGGAGAATAAGCCAGAGGCTGATTCCATCGACCCCGAGATGATAATCCATTCCATAGCCGAGCCAGGAAGAATGTTCCACGAACTGGGGCGCTGCGATCGCAGCGTCGAATTCGATCGCCAGGAAAAGCGAAAGAAGGAAAGTCGCCAAAGCAAAAGCCAACGTTATCCTGCGCAGGAGAAGCGGTTTCTCTTTCGGCAGAAAAATCAAGAAAACGGCCCCGGCCAGCGGGAGAAAGGTCACCAAGCTGAGTATCGGAAAGCTCATTTTTCTACATCAATAACCAGCCCACAAATAGGACCACGCCGAGAAGAAAAATCAGAGCGTAATCCTTGATCAGGCCGCTCTGAAAAAGGCTTAGAATCCGTCCGGAAAACCCGGCGGCGGAAGCCGCGCCGTTAACCGTTCCGTCGATGACCCGGAGATCGAATCCGTCATAGACGAATTCCGATCCTCTGACGACAGGACGGACGAAAAGCTTCTCGTAGGCTTCATCGACATAATATTTGTTATAAAGAAGTCTGTACATTCGGGGAAAGCGGGCAACGAAGAGGTGAGGAGTCTGGGGAGATTTCAAATAGAAGAAATAAGCCCAATAAATTCCCGCCAGAGCTAAAGCCGCAGCAACCAGAATCAGCAGCCATTCCGTCCCGATTCCCAGATGGCCTCCGGGCAATGAACGCAAAGCCGGCTCAAGGAATCGGCTGAAAAGATCTGCCTTCTCGCCGAAGACAACCGGAAGCCCGACATAACCCGCAACGATGGAGAAAAATGCCAGCACGACAAGCGGGACGGTCATCACCGGCGGGGATTCATGAAGATGCGCTCCGGCCTCGTGATCAAGCCGCTCCTCGCCGAAAAATGTCAAAAAGACGAGACGGAACATGTAAAATGCCGTCAGCACCGCCCCGACGATGCCCAGGCCCCAGACGAGATAATGGCCGGAAGCAAAAGCTCGAGTCAGGATGGCGTCCTTCGAGAAAAACCCCGAGAGAAACGGGACGCCGGCGATGGCGACGGCCCCGACCAGAAACGTGGGATAGGTGAGGGGGAGATGGCGTCGCAGCCCTCCCATGCGGCGGATATCGAGCTCTCCTGAGAGAGCATGCATGACACTTCCCGCCGCCAGGAAGAGAAGGCTTTTGAAAAACGCGTGGGTATAAAGGTGAAACATCCCGGCCGCATATGCGCCCACGCCGCAGCCGATGAACATATAGCCAATTTGAGAAATCGTCGAGTAAGCCAGGATTCGCTTGATGTCATTCTGAGCGATGGCTATGGTTCCGGCGAAAACAGCTGTCAGCCCGCCGATGATCCCGACGATTTCCAGGGCCGCTCCGGAAAGACTGAACACATAGCTCATTCGCGAGACCATGTAAACGCCGGCCGTAACCATCGTCGCGGCATGGATGAGGGCGCTCACAGGTGTCGGGCCTTCCATGGCGTCAGGAAGCCAGACATACAGGGGAATCTGAGCCGATTTCCCGGTCGCGCCGGCAAACAGGAGCAAGCCCACGAGGGTCGCCAGAGCCGGGCTGACGCCGCCCGCTTTCACGGCCTCGTTGATCTCCCGAAACTCACCGCTTCCGATGTTCGAGACGATAAAAAAGATCCCAAGAAGAAAGGCGGCATCACCGATCCGATTGACGAGAAAGGCCTTTTTCCCCGCGCTCGCCGCCCTTGGCCTCTCAAACCAGAATCCAATGAGGAGATAGCTGCACAGCCCAACTCCTTCCCAGCCGACAAAGAGAAGAACGATGTTCGAGCTCATCACCAGAATGAGCATGGCGAAAGTAAAAAGATTCAGATAAGCAAAATACCGGGTATAGCTGCGGTCCTGGCCCATATAGCCCACGGAATAGAGGTGAATCAAGAATCCGACGCCGGTAACGACCAGAGTCATGATCGAAGAAAGAGGGTCGAATTGAAAAGAAAAATCCGCCCGAAAAACGCCGGCCTCGATCCAGCGGAAGAAGAATTTGACGAGCGGCAAGTTTTCCGGTGCTATCCGGGTCAGTCCGAAAAAGGACACCAGGGAGATCAAAAAAGAGGCCAATACGGACAGGCAGGCGAGCCAGGAGACTGCCTTTTTGGGCAGCCAGCGGCCAAAGATGACGAGAAGGAGAGCGCTCGCTCCGGGAAGGAGTGGGATGAGCCAGAAAAAGTCGGTCATTTCAGCCTTTCATCGAGCGCATTTCCTCGACCAGGACGGAGTTTCGCTGGCGGAAGACGAGCATAATGATGGCCAGGCCGACCGCCGCTTCGGCCGCGGCGACGGTGATGACAAAAAAAACGATGACTTGACCGCTGAGATTGGCCGAAGCTTTGGCTAGGGCGATAAAGGTCAGGTTGGCGGCATTGAGCATGACCTCGACCGCCATGAACATGGTGATTAGATCTCGTTTGACAAAAAAGACGACGATTCCGAGAACGAACAAAATCAGGCTGAGAACAATAAAATAGCTCGGCGGAATCATTCTCTCCCTTTCTTTTTTCCCAGGACGATCGACCCGACGAGGGCAGCGATAATGAGGATCGAAGTGATCTCAAAAGCGTAAAGATAATCGGTGAAGAGAAGCCGCCCCAGACCAGCCGGACCTCCCAGGGCCTCTTTCGTTGGGCGCTCGATCGAAGAAAAGGCCCGCTTCCAGGCCAAAAATAACTCCAACAAAAGGAAGGCCGCCAGCACGATCCCGATGATAAAAGCGTGTTTCTTTTTTTCTGCCGCCAGGCCGTGCTTCAGGTTGATCATCATGATGACGAAGAGAAATAGAACCATGATCGCGCCCGCGTAAATGAGAATTTGAACTGCGGCGACGAATGGCGCGTCAAGGAGGCCGAACAGCCCTCCTAAGCTGACAAAGGCAAGAACCAAAAGGAGGGCATTATAGGCCTGATTTTTTATAAAAATCATCGCCAGGACAGAGCCGACGCTCAGCAACGATAAAAGAAAAAAAATAACGACTCCCATATTCAAGCCCTCAATTATATTGACTGATTTTGGCGCCTGTCAAGATAAATTCTCTTCCAATTTTCAGATCCGCCGTCTTCTCGAAATCGAGCGGGAATTTAGCATCGGATGCGGGAAGAGCCATTTCCAAGCCCGTGTCCCTTCGAAGAACCACAAAAAATAAGAAGCCTGCCCAAGGGTGAAAAATTTTTGACAAGACGCCGAGTTTTGCTATAATAAGGCAGGTACCGCGGGGTAGAGCAGTCTGGTAGCTCGTCGGGCTCATAACCCGGAGGTCGCTGGTTCAAATCCAGCCCCCGCTACCACCTCTCTTTTTCCTCATCCTTTCCTGATTTTCGAATCGATTCATCTCTGTCATTGACATCCCGGCGCAGGATTTTCATAATGGAGAAAGCTTTCAACCTGAAAGGAAGAAACGATGAAAAAAGCTGATCCAAAACGGAAACCGGGAGTCGTTTTTGCCTTCTTCATCGTCCTGGCCATCGGCTCTCTACGGTTGATCTCGACCCCTGAGACTGGCCTCGCCGATTGGCAGGACCAAGAATGGGGCTGCACGAGCATTCAGGTCGGCCGCCTGGCGTCGGCAGACGGTTCGGTCATGACAGCTCACTCCTGCGACGGGAATTATCGTCAGTGGCTGAACATCGTCCCGGCGGCCAAACACCCAGAGGGGGCCGTGACCAAGATCCTCATGGGAAAAATGCATACGGAGACTTCCTCCGACATGAGAAATGTCACGGAAAAAGGCGAAGTCCCTGATGTCCCTTCGACATTTGCTTTCCTCAACACCGCCTATCCCTGTCTTAACGAACATCAGCTGGCGATCGGCGAGACGACGATCGGAGGAAGACGCGAGCTCTTCAACAGCGCCGGCATGTTCATGATCGAAGAGCTGGAGCGGTTGATGCTCGAGCGCTGCACCACCGCCCGCGAGGCGATCAAGTTGGCCGGGGAGCTGGTCAAGGAGTACGGCTATGGAGATTATGGAGAATGCCTGACCATCGCCGACCCGAAAGAAGTCTGGCACTTTGAAATCTTCGGGGCCGGCCTCAAGGAAAAGGGCGCGATCTGGGCCGCAGTTCGCATCCCTGACGATCAGGTCGGCATTTCAGCCAATATCCCACGCATCGGCGAGCTCGATTTAAACGATCCGGATCATTATCTGGCCTCGGAGAATGTGATCTCGGTGGCCGTCGAAAAAGGCTGGTGGGACCCGAAGAGCGGCGAGCCGTTCAAGTTCTGGAAAGCTTATAGCGGCCGAAAGCCTTTCTCCATCCGGGAATTCTATGTCCTGAACGCTCTTGCGCCCTCTCTCCGGTTGGACCTGAACGCGCCTGAAATTCCCTTCTCCGTCAAACCGGAGAAGAAAATCTCGGTCAGAGATCTGCTTAAATTTTACCGCGAGACCTATGAGGGAACAGAATACGATCCGACCAAAAATCTCGTCGTCAAGTCGAGAAGCGGAAGCGAGCTGATTAAAAGTCCCATCGCCAGCCCATGGATGTCCCGCGATTTGGTGACACTCATTAACACCCTCAAGCCCGAAACAGTTGTTCCGAACCGGACGATTGCCATCGCCGCCTGCGCCTATGCGACCGTGCTCCAGTGTCGCAGCTGGCTTCCTGATCCTGTCGGCGGAATCTGCTGGTTCGCCTTTGACAATCCCGGCCAGAGCGCCAGAATCCCGATTTTTGCCGGCGTGACGGAGCTTCCTCCAAGCTTCGAGATCTGTGCCCAGCACCGCTTCCGCACAGATTCCGCCGCCTGGGCTTTCCGCCGGGCTAACAGGCTGGCGACCGTTCGCTGGGGTGAAACCAAAGAGATGATCGAAAAGACGATCGCCGAATTTGAAGAGCGGGCCATTCAAGAGCTCCCTTTTGTCGAAAAAATCGCCGCCAGTCTCTATGGAAAAGGGGAGACGGTGGACCGTATTGAGAAGACAAAGCAGTACCTGACCAAATACACCAATGACTTCGCTCGGGCGGCCATGAGCAAATATTGGGAGCTTGGCGACAGGTTCTGGACAATGTTCAGCCGAGGTTTCTGAGGAGAAAATCCACCGATTTCTCGGCCCCTAGGGCAAGCGCTTTCGCTCAAATTCCCCGTCTTTTTTCAATTTTTTTCCTTGTCGGTCGACTAAACATCGGGAGAAAAGAAAATGGCCCCTGTCACCTCCGATGAAAAGATTAAGCAAGTCGAGGCATCGCTCCTCGAAAACAACATCAAAATCCTTGTTGTTGAAGACGAAGCGATCATTGCCATGGATATTCAATCCATGCTCAGCCGGATGGGTTATGTCGATTCGGAGGTCGTTTTTTCCGGAGAAGAATCTATTGAGAAAGTCGCCGCCCGGCGTCCTCACCTTGTTTTGATGGATATCAAATTGAAAGGCCATATCAACGGCCTCGAGGCTGCCAAGCAAATCTACCATGAATACCGTGTTCCCGTCGTCTATATCACGGCTTTTGGGGATGAAAGCACGATCCAGAAAGCGGAAGGACCGGACCGTTCTGGTTTTATCACCAAGCCCTTCGAGGAAGTCGAGCTCCAGAACACGATCCAGCAAGCCCTGAACAAAAAGCTGAATTAGCCGCCCTCAGCGCAAGAGAAACCCCTCCGGCAGCGGATCCCGGGGATCTATCCAGAACTCGTGCTTTCCTATCAGATAAGCACAGCCTCTGATTTCGGGAATAACGGCAGGAAGACTGCCGAGGCTCGTGAACTCGGCGACCCGGCCTGTAAAGCATGTGCCGATCAGGCTCTCGACCGTAAAGTCCTCGCCCGGACGCAAATCCCCCCGCGCAGAGTGGATTGCCGCCCGAGCACTGAGGCCGGTGCCGGTCGGACTCCGGTCAATCTCGCCGTCGGCAAAAATACAGACGTTGCGACTGTGATGAGCCGGATTCTCCGGCGGACCGACGATAATCGTCCCATAGAGAAAGCCAAGGCCTTTTTCAACCGGATGGTTTATCGTTAAGGCTTTCGCTGCCGCTTCCTTCACTTTCCTTCCGAGGTCGATCAAACGTCGAAATTCGGCCGGGATGAGCCTGACCTGCAAATCCTCAGCCCGGCAAAACACATAGAAAGCTCCACCGAAGGCCAGATCCACCTTGATGACCCCGATTCCGGGGATATGAAGATTGCAGTCGAGCTGGCTGGCGAAGGAGGGGACATTAAGAAACGAAACCTCCTTGGGCCCTCCGTTTTCCAGCCGAACCCGGGCCGTCACGCGGCCTGCCGGGGTGTCGATCCTCAAGACGGGAGACTCCTCCGGCAGTCGGATTGCTCTTGTCTCGATGAGAGCCGTCGCCAGACCGATGATTCCGTGGCCGCACATCGTGCTGAAGCCTTCATTGTGCAAAAAGAGAACTCCGAGGTGGCCGTCTTCCGTTACCGGCTCTGTAATGACGCATCCGTACATGTCGGCGTGGCCTCTGGGCTCCCACATCAGCACTCTGCGGAGTCCGTCCAACCGTTCCTGAGCGTAGCGTCTTTTCTCAAGCATGGTCGTCCCGGGAACAGGGGGAAAGCCCGCGGTGACGACCCGCAGAGGCTCCCCGGCGACATGGACATCGAGAGTCTCAAACCTCAGCCAAGAGGATGGAGGTTTCCATCGGCCTCGCATGGCGCGCTCCTCGTTAAAAATGGAATATCATCACAAGGAGATTTTATGAAATCCGGAAATCATAGGCAAATCTGAAGTCAAACAGGGATGGCCCTTAGCTCAGTGATAAGAAAACCAAAGATGGACAGACTCTGGAATGATTCTCATTTGAAAGAAGCACACG
>CAZNVB010000085.1:0-1663 GCA_964576265.1 uncultured Eubacteriales bacterium
GGATCCAAGCGAATGGGCCAAACAGGTCCTGCGCGAGAATTTCCGGTGGGCAGCGACGGCGGCTTCCGGCCTGGGCGAGGTCGGAGGAATGGCCTCGCGCGTTGCCGGAACCTGGAATATCATCGACGGCCCCGACCCGGACGACACGGAATGGGCGGTTCCCCCCTATGTCCGCTATAATCGCCACCTCTTCGACGGCAAGCATCGTGTTTTTCTCGACATCGCCCATAAGCCTCCCGACAGCCGCTGCCTGGCTTGTCACTCGGCCGCTCCCGCGGCCGCGTCCAAGGCCGCATTCGAAGAGGACGTCCACAGCGCCGCCGGCCTGGCCTGCGTCGCCTGCCATCGGAACGGCATCACTCACGCCATGATCCGGGGCTATGAAGGGGAGGCGAATGATAGCCCCGGACTTTCAGCGAAGAATTACACCTGCTCCGGATGCCATCTCGGCGACCCCGATCGAAAAGGAGCCTCAGGGCTGGCGGGCCGCCTGGGCGCCCCTTACCCTCGGCACAAAGGATTTCCGGCCGTCCATTTCAAAAGGCTTTCCTGCACAGCCTGTCATTCCGGGCCGTGGCCGGAGAAAGAGGCTGTGCGCATCCGGACCTCCCGAGCCAACCGCCTCGGGATTTACGGCGTCGCCCGCTGGTCGACGGATCTGCCGGCGATTCTTGAGCCTGTCTTTCTCCGTGACGAGAATGGAAAGCTCGCTCCGCATCGAGTTTTCTGGCCGTCCTTCTGGGCCGAAATCGTCGACCGAAAACCCCGGCCTCTTCGACCCGAGGCCGTTCTTGCCGCCGCCGGCGATATCCTGAACGCGGACCGGGGGACGCTCGAAATCCTGACCGCCCTGGCGAGAGGACTCGACCTGGCCAAGGATGAGGCGCCGGCGCTCGTCCTTCGGGGCAAGGCGTATGGGTTGCATATCGACGGCACGCTCAAAATCCTGGCGTCCGTCCCGGGACAGGAGCAGGCGGAAGCTTTTTGGGCCGTTCTCAAGAATTCGTCCCCTGCTCCGCTGATTCCCGAATTCGATCCCGATGCGGAAGATCTCCCTCAGGAGGTTCTTGACCGGGTTCAGAACGTTCTTCAGGCTCTCGAGGCGGTCGCGGGCTCACCCGGACCGCCGGTCCTGCTCGTCAAGAAAAGCCTGTTCCGGATGACGGAGGGTTATCTGGAGAAGAGCGAAAGTCCGATCGAGGCCGGCGCCTTTCCCCGGCTGGCCTGGCTCGCCGACGACCAAATCAGGCCGCTCGTCTCGGACTTCGAGCTGCGGACGATCGCCGCTCTTTCGGGCTCGGAACAGACTCTCACCGAGGAGCAGGTCGAGCTCGTCCTCAAAGCCCTTGTTCGAAAGAAACGCGATCGCGACGCCGGAGCCGCGGCCGAGTTTGCCTTCATTTCGGCGGGCAGAGTTTTCCGCCTCGATTCCAAAGAAAACCTAAAAGCTACGGACGGGGGTGAGGCCGCTCCCGTGACCTGGCCGCTGGCCCACGAAGTCCGGCCGGCCCGCCAGGCGCTCGGAGTCAACGGCTGCACGGATTGCCACAGGATCTCATCGGCCTTCCTTTTCGGCCGGATCCGCGCGACCGGGCCGTTGCAGACGCCTCGAGCGAAAACGCTCTCGGCCAACGCGTTCAGCCGACTGGACAGGCCTTACCAG